>NZ_JADFFM010000001.1:305868-611737 GCF_015221995.1 Mucilaginibacter boryungensis | reverse complement strand
ATCACCGCCTGGGTGCCGGTATCGTGCACGCGTTTTACAAAATCAGCTTGCTTACTAATAGGTCCGCCGAAGGTGCCTGTGGCCACAACTGGCACCGCGCCATCAACCACTTTTATAATATGCTTAATAGCTTGTAACTTTTCGTCATCTTCCAGTTCAAACATTTCGCTGCTTAAGCAGTTGGCAAACAGGCCCGAGGCGCCTGCCTTCAGGTATATCTCTGTTAGCTTGGTAAGTATATCATAATCAATATCGCCGTTGTTTTTAAATGGCGTCAGCATCACCGGGATAAACCCTTTTTCTTTCTTAGTCATTGGTCTTTGTCATTAGTCATTGGAATTTTCCAATGGATTATTTCGTGGCTGTTACAGCCTGTGTTTTTACTTTAGTTAACAGCACACCTACCAAAAATATGGTGAGGGTGCCTATTACGATGATCATATTAGTGTTCAAAGTGCTGCGCAGTGCAGCGTATTGTTCGGGTATTAGCTTAGGAAAAGTTAGCCACAGGATTACCAGCACGCCAATAATGGTGGCCGCCATGGCTTCGTGATTATTTGTCCGCCGGCTGATCATCCCCAGCAAGAACAATCCCAGCATACCTGCCGCAAAAATGCCCGATAGTTGCCACCATACATCTAAAATGCTTTTAACCCCTATCATCCCTATCCCGGCAATCATCCCTGCTATGCCAAATACAACCGTCATGATATGCAGTAAGCGCAGATTTTGCTTTTCGCTAATACCGGGCTTAAAGTATCTTTTATAAATATCTACCGTAAACACTGTGGCCGAGGAATTCATTCCTGAGCTGATGGTACTCATTGCTGCCGATAAAATGGCCGCAACAATCAACCCCACCAAACCGGCGGGGATACGGGTAACCATAAAATGGGGCATTATCTTGTCGCCATAATCAGCAGGCGTTAGTTTGGCCATAGCTTGGCTTACTTCAGATGCGCTTGCGGTAGCGGGCAAGCGCTCAGCAATTACCTGGTGTTTTATGATTTCAATCAGATCCGGATGCTGCGCGTAATAAGCATACAAACAGCTTCCTATTACAAAAAACAGGAACGACGCGGGCACATATAAATACACACATAACCATACTGACTTGGCAGCCTGCTTAGTTGATTTTGCGGTATGATAACGCTGGATGTAGTTTTGATCCATCCCGAAATTGTTCAGGTTGATAAAGAAACCGTACAGCAATATCACCCAAAAGGTGGGTTCGGTAAAGTTCAGTGCGAAACTGCCCAAACTAAATTTATGGTCGGCCTTGCCTATCTCGATGATCTTAGCATATCCACCGGGGACGTTTATCACCACTAAATAAATGATCAGCATTGCGCCCAGGGTTTTAATGATGCCCTGCACCACTTCTGTCCATATCACGGCTTTGATCCCGCCGGTTACTGTATATAGAATGATGGAGATACCCATTACGATCATGATCATTTTCATGGATACGCCTGTAAGCGCCTGCAAGCTCAACGCGATGCCGAAGAATATGGAACCCATGCGGGCCAATTGCGTCAACAAAAAGCAAACCACGGCATACGTGCGCGCCCAAGGGCCAAATCGTTTTTCTAAATGTGTATAGGCTGAAATTTCGCCGGTGTTACGGTAAAATGGTACAAAATATTTAACGGCTATCCAGGCAGCAAGGGGCATGCTGAGGCTAAATACAAACGCATTCCAGTTACCTCCAAAAGCTTTACCGGGCACGCCTAAAAACGTATTACTGCTTAAAAAAGTGGCGTAAATGGAAAATCCAATGGCCCAGCCCGGCACCAGTCCCGATGCTTTGGTGAACGCCTCACTGCTTTTATTTTTACGCGAGAACCAAAAGCCAACCAACACCATACCCACCAGGTATACCAATATAATGGCCAGATCGAGCACCGGTAAAACTTTCATTATGCTATAGTAGGAGTTTCGTTAAATTTATTTAAAGCTGGTTTATATGAACGATAACAAATGTAACCGCCCCGGTAGGTTGTTTTTTATAACATGTTTGCCTGCTATTATACTAATTTAGCATAGGGGATTCATTAGAGAACAATGCTTCCCCTCTTGAGGGGGGTCAGAGATATGTCTTTTCTTTGGTAAACTTCTGAAAGGACATACCCCTATGAAAGTTTTTGCTGCCTGCTGGTTCAGTGCATCCCCTCTCAAAAGGGGGAAACGCGGGCTTCCCGGTCTTACAGCGAATTCCTAACCTTTAACCGGCAATCCAATTCCACCTGCTCCATTTGGTTCTTCAATATCATTTTGGCAGCTTTCACTCCCATCTGCTCAAAATCGGTTGATATGGTGGTGATGCCTTTCAGGATATACTTTTTCAGGGGCGTTTCATTGTACGATATAATACCTACATCCTTGCCTACTTCCAGTCCTTGTCCGCGTATTTTTTCTATCAGTACAACTAAATCATCATCATCTAAACAGATAAACACCTGGCCCTTTTGAACTTCCAGGGAATCCACATCATTTTCAACACCGCGCTCAAACGCGTATTGCTGACAAAATAAATTAAAGCCTTTAATAATTTCGGGCGATAGGTAAACCTGCGGCGATGATAATATTTTAATAGTATCGTACTTGCTCAAATCTTCCAGTACGGTTTCCATGGCTTTATAAATATTGCGCCTAAAGTTTTCAAAAACAGCGCCGTATTCACCATCCACACCATTTATAGATTTATCCAGCAGTATCAACTTATCCTTTGGCAGGGCGTTTATTAATTCATGGGCGCGTTCGCCGCCTTCACTAAAATTGGGGAGTATCACGTAGTGCGAATAGCCATCGCGACGGCGATCAAGCAGTTTTTTAAACAGCTCAAAATCATCGTTATAAATGTAAAAGTCGATAGCTACGTTATCGCCCAGCACTTCGCTAAACATATCGTAAAACATTTTACGGCCTGCTGTCAGTTTGTCCAGCATCAGGAATACTTTACGGGGCTGCTCAATGGTTTTTGCAGTAACGTAGTGCCCTTTGCCCGGCACGGATGATAGTACACCCAAATCGCGCAGGTACTTGTACCCCCGGTCGGCAGTTTCTTTCGATATTTCCAAATGATAGGTCAGTTCATGCAATGATGGCAATATCCAGTTGTTTTTTATCTTACCGGAGATTACCGCGTCCTGTATAGAATTAGCCAATTGTATGTATTTGGGTGTCAATGACAAGCCGTCGACATTAATAAAATCGAAGATATTTTGTTGCTTCATCTGGTAACACTAATAAAGAGGTAGTTTATTACTGGTTTAATAAGATAAAGCTAAACCAACTATGTGGTAGATTTTTATATTGGTTTCTCCAGATATTGTACGATATTATCATAGCCCGATAGGCTATTTTAGTAGGAAATTAAAGCTAAACTGGCAGGTTTTAACCCATTCCCCGCTATGGTGACACTGATTTTACCACCCGCGTGTTTAGATTGTATAATTCCCAAAGCCAAACCATTGAACAGTTTTATTTGCTGCGCGGTAAATGGTTCAAGATTGGTTTGGCAGCCGTTATCTACACCTTTCAATACTCCGGCGCCCTGTATATTAAACTTTACTAAGTTATCGGCAACCGGCACGGGATTACCCTGTTTGTCTAAAACAGACACTGTTATATAAGAAAGGTCTTTTCCGCCCGCTTTTATTTTGCTCCTGTCGGCACTTAGTTTAATTTGATAAGGTTGTCCTGCGGTAACAATTTGGGTAGTAAGCACTGTTTTGCCATCCCTGCGCGATACGGCTTTCAGTGTGCCAGGCTGATACTTAACCCTCCACATCACATGCAGTTCATCACCTGTTTTCTTTTTTACGCCCAAGCTTTTATTGTTCAAATATAGCTCTACCTCGTCGGCATTGTTATAATACGCCCAAACATCCACTGTTTTCCCAAGCTGCCAGTTCCAATGCGGGAACAGGTGTAAAACGGGTTTATTGGTCCACTCGCTTTGGTACATATAGTACGCATCTTTCGGGAAGCCTGCCAAATCGACAATGCCATAGTACGAACTGCGCGCAGGCCACAGGTATGGCACAGGTTCACCCAAAAAGTCGAAGCCGCTCCATACAAACAAACCCGACAGGAAATCGTATTTTTTGATGATCTTCCAGGTTTCCTCGTGTGTGCTTCCCCAATAAGCAGAAACGTTATCATAAGATGAAACGGTCAAGTCGGGATTGCCATCCTTCAGCGATGTCTTACCATCCTTAGGCCAGCGGCGGATACTATCCGACGGCATATCATAATGCCCTCGTGTTGCCAGTGCCGACATTTGTTCGGTACCAATAAACTTTTGCCCGGGATAATTTTTCTGAAAATCGGCATAGGTTTCAATATGATAGTTTAACCCAACCAAATCAAGCGCGCCGCTTTGGTAAATAAAATTCTCTTTGGGGTCAGCATCACTTAGCGCGGATGTTACCGGACGGGTTTGATCTATACTTTTTACAATGCCAACTAGTTCCCGGCCAATACTGATGCCGGTGCTGTCAAACTGCTCACGTATCTCGTTCCCTATGCTCCATACAAAAACTGATGGGTGATTGCGGTCGCGCAGTACCTGGTCCTGCAAGTCCTGCACATGCCATTTATCCCAGTCTTTTGAGTAATCGAACTTGTTTTTCTTCTTCTTCCACATGTCAAAAGCCTCATCCATCACCAGGAAACCCATACGGTCACACAGGTCTAACAGCTCGGGCGCAGGCGGATTGTGCGATGTACGGATAGCATTGCAGCCCATATCTTTTAGTATCTGCAACTGCCGTTCAATAGCGCGGATATGCACGGCCGAACCTAAGGCCCCCTCATCGTGGTGCAGACAGACGCCTTTTATCTTCATGCGCTCGCCGTTCAAACTGAAGCCTTTATCGGTATCGAAATTATAAGTGCGGATACCCATAGTGAAAACCTGATCATCCAAAACCTGCTTACCGGATATTACCTGTAGCTTGATTTGATATAGGTAGGGACGATTAACAGACCATAACATAGGTTTGCTAATGCTGACATTTTGATTAACAGCAGTATCTTTTAAGGCAATTAGCTTACTGGCTACCACCTTTTTCTGCGCATCCAGTACAGTTATTTTAAGATCAGCACGCTGTGTAAGCGCATGATGAATGGTTGTTTTTATGTTGATTGTGGCCTGTGTCCTGTCAACCTTTGGTGTAGTGATAAAAGTGCCCCAATGCGAGAAATGGGTATCATTAGTCGTCACCAGCCACACATTACGGTATATCCCCGAGCCTGAATACCAACGCGAATTTGGTTGTTCTGAATTATCAACTTTAACAGCAATCACATTCTGCTGCCCAAACTTTAGGTAGTTAGTCAGTTCATGTTCAAATGAGATATAGCCGTTAGGCCGTTTGCCTAACCAATGCCCGTTTATCCAAACCTCGCTGTTACGATAAACGCCATCAAAATCAATAAAAACATGTTTATTTTTTGCTGATGCAGGAACAGTGAACGTTTTACGGTACCAGCCAATACCGGCTGGTAAACCCGCCTCGGCTTGGGTAGTGGGTGCTTTTTCGTCAAACTTACCTTCAATGCTCCAGTCGTGCGGCAAGTCGAGCGCCCGCCAGTTATGGTCATTAAAGGCTACATTTTTCGCCTGCGGTTCATCCCCTAAAAGAAATTTCCAACCGCCGTCAAAATCTTCGGTTTTGCGCGCTGTTTGGGCCTGGGCTAAAGTGCCCAGTAGTAATAAACATATCAGGTATAAATTCCGCATTCTTTAATTATAATATTCAACACGTCATGCCGAACTTGTTTCGGCATCCCACTTGCAAAGTAAACACCGCCACTATCTGCGTGATGAGATGCCGAAACAAGTTCGACATGACGCATGGCTTGTTGTTACTTCTTTTTCTTTTCCGGCGGGGCTACAAAGTTCACCGTGCTTTTGCCCATATCTTTTGATGTGGCTACCGCTATCCCCCGCTGGTCGGCTTTATTTACAGCGCAGTAGAAATGATAAACCACGCCTTTCCACTTCACCACAAACGATTTATGCGCGAACAGGTCATCATAAGGCTCGCTTGATTGAATCAGGTTATCGCCGTTCCATTCTGTCCAGTGTATCAAATCGTACGAACAGGCAAACCGGTTGAAAGCACCGTTAGTGTTTTTCCAAAACGCACCGAAGTAGAACATCACCCATACATTGCCAATTTTTTGAAGGTACGGGTCGCCGGTAATACCAACATTATGGTTTAACACCGGGTCTTTACCGTAGCGCGTCCAGGTCACCATGTCATCGCTGGTAGCCATGCCAATGCGTTCGGCGCCGCGCTTTTTGTTCAGACTGTCGCCATTAGCATTATAATACATCACAAACGGGTGACCGGTATGCCTCTCCTTATCCCAAATAACGGTTTCTTTGTACAGCGTGTGGTTATCCCACCAGCTCACATTAGCATCGGTAGCCATTAGCACCGGGTGGTCAAGCCTGTCCCAATCGTGCACGGTTGATGGGTCTTTAGCGGTAGAGGCAATCCCAATAGATAGCAGGCCTTTTTCATAGCCTTTATCCTTGCCGCCAAAGTAGCTCATCCAATATTTACCCTGATATTGTTGCAAAGCATAACTACCGCCCCAGGCCGGGTCTTGTAAAGCTATGTACCCCGCTTTTTGATTAGCATCCCAGGCACCGCTGGTGCTATCACTAAAAGACAAGATGCGACCTTTTGTGTACCAGTGCAGCAAATCCTTACTTTGCGCCAGCCAGGTTTCGTAACCACGACCGTTAAAAATTAAATAGGTCATAAACCAATCGTTCCCCCTGCGGAACACGCTGGGGCAATCGGCTTTTTTAGAGTTATCATCCGTAGCGATCACTAAGCCATATTTGTAGGGCGTTTTAATTTCTTTGTAGATGCCCTGCATTACTTTGTCACTAACTGTAGTTGGCAATGCAGTTGTGGCTTTTACTTTTTTGCTTTGCGCGGATGCGTTAATAGTTGCGCTTATCGCGATAAGCATTATTAAATATTTGATCGTTCGTTTCATTTCTTCAATTATTGGGCGACAAATGTGTAGTTACCTGAACCTATATTTACTTTTTTATTGGGCAGATATACAACCGCCGTTGTATTGGCAGGTATACTTACTTTCAACTCAAATTTACCAGCCTGTTTTTTCCAACTGCTCGAAATTAAACCATAAGGCGATTGATAACTTGCAGATACTGACGTAATATCGCCAACCACCTGCGGCCTGATCTCAATTTTATTGAAAGCGACACTGCCTTCAGCTTCGCGGATACCAGTCAGTCCACTATAGAACCATTCCATCAGGTGGCCCAGCATCAGGTGGTTGTTGGATACTGCCGGCAGGGCAGGCCATGATTCTGTCAAAGATGTAGCGCCGTGCTTCAATTGGTAACCATAACCCGGCACGTCGTCGCGATTGTTCATCGCATATATCACATCTGAGCGACCGGCATCATCCAGCACTCTTAGCAGATAACGGTAGCCGATATCGCCGGCGGTAAGTGCATTTCCGTGCTCCTTCAGGTCTTTTACAATATTGTTTATAACGGCTTCCTTGTCCTTTTCCTCAACCAAACCCATGTAAACTGACATGGCATTTGCCGCCTGACTGCCGGTAGCGTACTCTTTAGTATCAGCATTGAAAAACTCTTTATTGTAAGACGCACGCACTTCCGCAGCTAACTTTTGATAGTCTTTCGCGTCATCATCTTTACCTAATAACCGGGCCGTTTTTGCCGCGATGCCCAGATCGTAATAATAAATAGACGTAGCGGTAACACCTTTAGGCGTATGCTGCGACAAGCCGGGTGGTTTTGGCCCTAAGTCGTACCAATCGCCCAATCCCTGACTAAGAATATGATTGTTAGATTTTTTGTCAAGATAAGCCAGGTAGCGCTTCATCATATCGTAACTGTCGGCCAGCACCTGCTTATCGCCATACCATTGGTAAACATACCATGGCAAAATAATGCCGTTGCTCCCCCACTCCGGCGAATCGCGGAAAGGTTCGGTAAAATGGGTAAACTCCGGCGCAATCTCAGGGATCAAACCCTCGGGGGTTTGGGCATAGCGCATGTCATTAATACATTTCAGCGCCAGTTGATGAATATTATAATTATACCGAACTGAACTACCCATCAGATGCGCTTCTTCCAGCCAACCCAATTTTTCGCGGTGCGGGCAATCAGTAAGCACACTGGCCATATTGCTGCGGATGGCCCAGTCTATCAGCTTAAATGTTTTATTAAACAATTCGTTAGAACAGGTGAAATTACCAGTCGATACAGCTGAATTGCGCGTATGCAAGCCTTTAACATTGATAATCTTAGCATTGCTTTCTACCTGTACATATCTGAAGCCGTAATAAGTAAAACGCGGCTGCCAGGTTTCCACATCTCCACCTTTCAGGATATAATTATAATAATGTGGTCCGCCTGATCCTTTTTGATTAGCGCTGCCATCAGCATTAATTAATTCAGCCGGGATGATCTTTACTGTATCGCCTTTTTTGCCCTGCACTGTAATTTGCGGGATGCCGGAGAAATTCTGGCCCATATCATAAACCACCGCGCCGGTGCTCAGCTGTTTTTGGCTTTGCGGCGTGAACACCTGCATCACTTTCAGCGGGTCGGCTGCCTGGGCGTTTAGTTCAGGGTTACCATCAATGGTAATTACCCTTTGCCATTTAGCATCGTTAAAATTGTTGGTATCCCAGCCTTTTTGTTCAAGGTTAGCGTTGTAATCCTCGCCCGCGTAAATGCTGGTGAAAGTGATGGGCCCGGGCGCGGTTTTCCAGGTTTGGTCGCTTATTAAATTTTCAACGGTGCCATCCGCACGCTCCATCACCAAACGGCAAATCATTTCAGGGTGACCGAATGCACCGGTGAGTTTGCGGTATCGTTTATCCCGGGGGATATAGTAAAAGCCGTTGCCCAGCATTATACCGACGGTGTTTTGTCCGACTTTTAAATCTTTGGTAATATCAAACGGCACATACAGCGCTTGTTTGTCATATTGTGTCCATCCCGGGTCAAGGAAATGGTCACCTACTTTTTTGCCGTTCAGACTTAGTTCAAAATGCCCCAGTCCGCAGATGTAAAGCGTAGCCTTTTTTACCGGCGCTTTCACCGAGAAGGTTTTACGCATCAGCGGCAGCACATCATTTTCATAGCCCAACTTTTTTGGTCCGCGCAGGTGGATAAAAGGCACTATGATAGATGTATCCGGTATTTTATCATAAGCTATCCATTGCGCACCATGCCAATCGGCTTTGGTAAGCAGTCCCATTTGCCAGGTATAAATGCTGCTCCAGGCTGAAACATTGTCTTTGTTATCCCAAACCATTACTTTCCAATAATATGTTTTAGCGGCCTGCAAAGCTTTACCTTGATAAGCTATTTGGATAGATGCGCCTGAATTTATCTTTTTGCTGTCCCAAACATTGCCATTATTCGCTGCCAGCTTAGCGGCGTCATCGGCCACCAGTACACGATAAGCGGTTTGCAAAACACCCTGTTTAGGGCTTTGTAATTGCCAGCTTAATCGAGGCGCTAAAGCCTCAACACCTTGGGGGTTATGTCTGTATTCGCATTGCAAAGCGGTAACCTTGAGTGATTGCGCCAGCGTTTGCAGGGGCAGCAATAACAGCAGCAAATAATATCTTTTTATAGTCATTGTTTATTGAACTTCAATCCCGCTAATGTTTAAACCCGTTGCATCTAACCCTGTTATAACCACTTTATAATTCCCCGCGTTAATGCTGGTGCCGCTATCGGTAGCCACCGTGCCCGATTTCCCTTTGGCGACGGGCTTAAACGTTAGCGTTTCATCTTTCATCACCGTTCCATCGGCAGCCAGCAATTGCATTTTGGCGGTCAGTATTTTATCGGTATAGTTATAATATTTTATTCGCAGGGCATACTTATCGGCCACGCCGGGGTTAATGGCAAAGCTCACGGCCCCATCATTACCAGCTAACCGCACTACTTTTTTACTTCCTACAGTATCACGCACAAACCCACCTTTCAATTCAGCGTTATCGGTGTTGTAACTGGTGGTTTTCCGCAGGTCAGAAGCCGGTTCAAGCGTACTGGCAGGGACGACACTAACGGTATACATCTCCCGCCCTTTGTTACCACCCAGCGAAACCATATTCCCTTGCTGATAGCGCTTGCGATAAACTTGTAACTTATTTCTTTCCGGTGCATCTGTTTCAACGGTGAGTCCGGTCACCTCATAATCCTTCAGCCATTGCGGACGTTCGGCAGGCGAGGCATCCATGGCGACATAAACATCGGCTTGCTGGTTAACCCTAAAGCCAAATGGCTCGTGCCCGCCGTAACTTGTTGGGGTTTGCAGCCACTCAGCGCCATACAACACCGATGGCAAATTGCTGATGCTGATAGTTGAATTAGTATACGGATGCGAACCCAGATCCAACCAGGTTTGCGCTTTCCAGTTTGTACCGATGAACGCGTTGCCAATAATGCCTGCCGGAGCAGTCCTTAACACCGCTATATCTTTTAATGAACTGATGGCGATAGCTGAGATCATCGCCTCACCGGATGCGACATTAGGAAACGAGATATTTAATTGTCCTTCTGAAACATGAGCAGTAACCGTCTTTTTTAACGCATGATTATAACCCGTTTCCTTCCAGATATCAAGGTTTTTGATCTTAGTTTGCCCATTCACCGCTACATCAAACATGCGCCAGCCGGTGCAGTCCATACCATCACCTATGCCATACCAGGGTTCGGTAAAGTATAGTTCTACCTGATAATCCCCATCGGGAACGGGGATATTGAATTTCAGTTTATCCATTCCGTAGCGGAAGGTTTGGAATAGTGCACCATCTGCACCCGCTCCGCTAATTTTATCAAACGTGCGTTGCTGACTGGCAAAGAATGCCGGCGCACCGGGGTAGTCGTCCGTCCACGATGTTGAACCTAATTTGCTGTCGTGCTTATCTGCCGCCCAGGTATTGCCATAACTATCTTTATACGCAGGTCCGCCGCAGTTTACGCGGTAAATATAGTGATAGCCCTGCTGCGGTCGTAATAAAATCGATGTTTCCTTAGCAGCATGCGGTGGCGGTGGTAAATGGGTCAGCGTTATTTCATCTTTGGCGACAACATTTCCGTTTATATAGCCCACCGCTATCAGCGTGTTATATTTAATCTCCGCACCATCCCATTGAAAATGTGTACCCACACCGCCACGCTTTTTTTTCCCTAACGATGCGCCGTCATTGCTGTTAAACAGTTCCACTTCATCGCAATTGCTGTATACCACAATGCTATCCTTTTTGCCCGGCTTCAGCCAGCGGTTGGGCCAGGTGTGCGATACAATGTATACCATCGGCTCAGTTTCCTTTGGTGCGTAGTTGGCGCGATACATGTAAAAAGCGTCGGTCGGTTGCCCCCAGGGGGTAAACAAGCCTTTGTAATTGATAGGCCCAACCCTGTCCAACTCGCGCACGCCCTCGCCCCCCTGGGTACGACCGGGATTTTCATGTGAGTACAAGAGCCACTGAAACTGCCCCGCGACCTTATCTTTTACCGATTCGGCCAGCCGGACTTTAGTTTCCATGAGTTGGGTAAAGCGATCTTCGCTATATGGCCCGTTTTGATTGAATGGCCCTTCAGTGTGCAACCCCTCACTGCGCCACGCGCCATATTCGCCTACCAGTAATTGTTTTTTAAGGTCTTCAGCATAAGTCAGAGGGTTCCCGCCGTAAGTGCCTGTCCAGTTTTGGGGTACATCCCAATCGGCGCCTTTACCGCCGTTACAGGTGGTAATTTTGCGTTGCGATGAAGCTGTTGGGTCAAGCTTGCGGATGATGTCCGAACACTCCCTGGCAAAGTTCTCAGGCAAGCGGCTTTCATTCTGCAATCCCCATAAAATGTTCGATGGGGAGTTGCGGCGTTCTTTTACCCAATCTACCAGCAGGGCTTTAAATTCATCGCGGAAAGCTTTACTATCGTACCAGATATGTGCCGAATACTGCGGCCACCAAAGGATGCCCATTTTATCCCAATATTGCTGATACGCCAGGTTATGCGGCTGGTGCGCATCGCGAAAGGCATTAAAACCGGCAGCCTTCACCTGCATTACGCGCGCTTTAATTTCCTGCGGACTAAACGCGTGGCTTTTACCCATCAGGTGTTCGTATTCAGCAATACCGTTGATGAATACGGGCTTGCCATTCAGGTAAAACCGGCCATCGTTCCTTGCACGACTAACCGGCCAGCTTATCCACCGGATGCCATAAGGCGTGGTTAGTTTATCTAATAATTTTCCGTTTGATGAGATTTCCGTCACCAAAGTATATAGGTAGGGATGTTGCAAATCCCACAAATGCACATTGGTTAATTTGGACAAGGTTTGACTGACAACCGCATCACCCGAGAGTTGCTTATCCGTTTTAACCGATGCCATCGCTTTTCCAGCAGCATCCAGCAATGTATTGGTAATGGTTATACCAGTTGTTGTTTTATCGTAATTCCTAACCTCGGTTTCCAGATTCAACGTGGCTGATCTTTCACTCACCGTTGTATCGTTCCAAATGTGTACGCCAAAAGGTTGCACCCTAACCGCGTTGGTAATTACCAAATGCACCGGGCGAAAAATACCCATCGGCTGCGACCCTTCCGAAAAACCAGGGTCATCCGAGCAAGCCCCGCAAACCCAGGGCAAATCTTTTATAAACGAGGGATGATCTGCACGGACCGTTAAGAGGTTCGAACTCCCGGATTTTATAGCATCGGTTACATCCAGTGTAAACGTAGTGCGACCACCTGCATGATAACCCACCTGTTTACCGTTCAGCCACACTGTAGCGTACGAACCTACGCCTTCAAAATACAGAAAATAGTGTTTGCCTGCCGGTTGTTTCGCTACGGCAAACACCTTTCGATACCACGCATAGCCATGGCGGTTACCGTGCTTTAACCGGCGGTAGCCGCCATAATTGTCCCAGTTGTGGGGTACATCAATAGCCTTCCAGTTTCTATCGTTAAAGTTGGCTTGCTCAAAACCGTTGTAGGCTTTGATATTATTATCATCGGCAACGGTTTTCCAGTTGGTGTTGAGGGAGATGCTTTGGCGTTGGGCGAAAGTTGATGATGTTATAAGTCCAAGTATTGTTATTAGTAGCCAAACTCCCCTCTTAAGAGGGGGTGCGGTAGCACGTGAAGTGGCGGGGGTATGTCCTTCAGCCATCAAGCAGAAAGGACATACCCATGCACCCCTCTCAAGAGGGGAATCGCGCAAGGCGGCCGCTTCTTTCCTATCCCCGCTTTCCATCTACAGTTTCTTCAAATCTCCATTAAAGGTATAGCTCTTACCAATCTGGGTAGAGATATTAACCGTCTTGTCTTTATAAATCAGGCGGCATTTGGCGCCGGTTTTAGAAAGTACCTGCACCTCTTTTAAAACGCCGTTTTCCCAGCTAAAGTTCAATACAAAGCCGCCGCGGGCGCATAGCCCTTTTACGTTACCGTTTGGCAGGGCTGTTGGCAGTGCCGGTAGTAATTCAATCCCCTCGCCCTGACTTTGGACCAGCATTTCAGAAATACCGGCAGCGCCGCCAAAATTACCGTCTATCTGGAACGGTGGATGGGCATCGAACAAATTGTGGTACACACCGCCTTTTTCCTTGCCGGTTACTACGTCGGCGGGTGATAGCAGTTTAGTGAACATCAGCCAGGCGTGATCGCCCTGGTGCATGCGCGCCCAAATGTTTACTTTCCAGGCTATACTCCAGCCGGTACCGTCATCGCCACGAAACTGCATGCTTTTAGTGGCAGCCTTCAGCATTTCCGGCGTTTGCATATTAATCTCATTACCCGGGTAAACGCCCCACATGTGTGATACGTGGCGGTGGGTATCTGTCGTATCGTCCTTATCTTCCAACCATTCCTGCAATTGCCCTGCGCGACCGATCTTGTTCGGCGCTATCTGCTTGTACATGGTTTTCAGCGTATCGGCAAATTTATTGTCAACCTCTAAGGCTTTAGCCGCCGCTTCGCAATTCTTAAACAAGTCGCGGATGATCTGGTGATCCATAGTCGGGCCGGCCACCAAGCCGCCATGCTCGGGCGAGTTGGATGGGCTGCTAATGAGGTAACCTGTTTTGGGGTCTTTCACCAAATTGTGTACAAAAAATTCAGCCGCTCCTTTCATTTCGGGGTAAGCCCGGTTACGCAGAAAATTGATATCCTGGGTAAACAAATAGTGCTCCCACAACTGGTGGCATAGCCAGGCACCACCAGTTTGCCAGATGCCGTGGTTACTGGCATTTACCGGGGCCGTACCACGCCACAGGTCGGTGTTGTGGTGCAGTACCCAGCCCGGGGCATTGTAGTGTTCTTTGGCAGTAGCTTTGCCTGTTTTTGCCAGGTCATCAACAATGCTGAAAAATGGTTCGCTTAGCGCGGATAAGTTCAGCGGTTCGGCAGGCCAGTAATTCATTTGCAGGTTAATATTGGTAGTGTACTTGCTGCCCCATGGCGGTGTCAGCAGATCGTTCCATATTCCCTGCAAATTTGAAGGGCCATTACCCGGGCGCGATGAGGAAATGAACAGGTAGCGCCCATATTGGGTATACAACGTCACAAACGATGGATCGGGTGTATTACGGAATTGCAAAATACGCTCATCAGTAGGCAAATCGGCGCTGGCAGTTCTGCCCAGATCGAGACTAAACGTGTTGAAATACTTTTGATAATCGGCAATATGGGTATCGCGAATAGCGGCATAACTTTTTGTCGCGATAGCAGCTTGCTGCCTTTTACAGATAGCTTCCGGATTGCCTGAAACATCATGATAATTTTTGTAATTGGTAGCAGCAGTTAAGTACAGCGTCACCTCGTTAGCGTGGCTGATGGTAATATTATTATCTGTTGCAACCACTTTGCCACCAATATTCTTCACTTTCAGATAGCTTACACCCTGCAACACGCCATCGCGCGGTCTAACATATAAAGCCAGGGTATTATTGTCAATTTTCCGGGTATGCCTGTCGGTATGCAGCGCTTTTAATAAAGCTTTCAGGCTGATGCTGCCGGGTTTATCGGCAGTCAGATGGATAGCCATCACCTGGTCGGGCGCGCTGCTGAAATACTCGCGGGTGTAAGTAACGCCGTTAGCTTTATAAGTCACATGCGCGGTAGCGTTACTAATATCCAGATCGCGTATATAATTGCTGATGTCGGCCTTGGGAAACTGCAGGTACACATCGCCGAAAGGCTGGTAATCAGCATTGTATTTAGGGAATGCGGGCGGTTTGGCATCCTGGATAAAATATTTCCATTCGCCACTAAGAGTTATGGCTGCATTTTGGTCGCCTTCGGGATAAACCTTTAGTTCCTTAGCGTTACTGGTCAGGCCGCCTTTATCATTAAAGTTGAGAACTTGTATTGAAATGGTATTCTTTCCAGCATGTAAATCTTTCGCGGGGATAATATATTTACGATAGGTGGTGCCGCCGGTAGTACCTACCTGTTTATTATTTACATAAGTAAAATCAACATCGCGCACCCGACCCAGGCTTAATGTTAGGTTCTTACCTTTCCAGCTTGCCGGTACGTCAAATGTTTTAGTGAACCAAACCGCACCATCCAGCCCTTCAAACCCCGGGGTTACTTCCCAACCTTGTTCTGTTGGCAGATTGATATTTTTTAGTTTAGTACTGTTTAATTTATAAGCACTAATTGCTTTTGCGCCACGCATTTTTTTCACCCATACTATCGAACCCGCAGCATAAGTAAACTCGTGACTTTTGGTGCCCATAAATTCTTTCATGGCCAGGCTTTCGGCTTCTTTTTGTTTGCCTTCGGCTAATAGCTGGCGAATTTGCGGCAGGTATTTGTAAGCACCGTTACGCTGGTATTCGCGTGGGCCGCCTGTCCAAAAGGTATTCTCATTAAACTGGATACGGTCTTCCTGTACGCCGCCAAAGATCATCCCACCAAGGCGGCCGTTGCCAATCGGCAAAGCGTCTGTCCATTTTATTGCAGGTTGTTTGTACCAGAGTTTTAGGTCGGATTGAGCGTGGATTGTGGAAGTCTGAAGTCCTAAGAACAAAGCCAGAAGTCCGATGTATTTAACAGCGTTCGATTGACTTTTTTGCGATAAAATGTTCAATTTCATAGATACAATTTAATTAAATAACCAACGCAGGTCTTTAATATTTCCTTCGTTGCTGAGGCCGGCATCGTATACGGGGATGCGTGCTGTGTCGTCTACTATACCTAATATTAGGCACTGGCCTTTGGCTAAGCTAAGCGTGTTGGTACCTGCCTTAAAAGTATAGGTATGCACGTTTACCGGCGGCAAGGCTGATATTTGGATGGCAGAAGTTATTTTAGCATCAGCCTGACCGTAATCGTTGGCGCTGGCATCATTTTCCAGCAGCGATGGCTGTAAGTAGGCGTTATCCTTATTCACAAAATAACCTACTAAAACTTTAACCGGTTTGGCATTGGTAAAGGTGATGGTAGTCCCATCTTTACGCTGTTTGGTAGCATTTAACTGAATACCATGCAGACCTGCCAGTTCGGGTGCCATGTTTTTGATGGCATTGGCGCTATCGGTGTAAACCTTTTCGCCCGTAGCTATCTTGTAGCGCGGTAAGTCGTTGATGGTAACATCGGCATCAGTCAATACAATTTTTTCAGTTTTTTTGGCATTGGCCTGCGGCGATTTCAGCGAATCGATATTACGTTTGAAGTTGGCCAGTTCTTTTTGGTACACGGGTAGCAGCTCTATCCATTCTTTCATTTTTGCATCCGTGCCCGGCACAGGTATTTTACGCTGGCGGGTTTGCATGCTGTTGGCATACAGGTAGCTGGTTTTTGTCAGCATTACCAGCTCATCAAAATATTTCAGGCTGATTTCCAGTTCGGGCAAGGCTTTTTCCAGGTCTTTAACATCGTCGCTGTATTTGTAGCGCAGTACCCATAGCGCCGCTTTAGCTTTGTAGGCGTAGCAATTGGCCATGGCATTGTAGCAATACATATCATTCTTCAGGCGCTCAAATTCGGCTTTATCCCTCTTTACCTGCGGCGATGCCTGGTCTATAGCCTCCACGGCCTTTTTACCGCGGGCAATAATCTCATTGATCACCATTCCCGGGGTTTCGCCTACGTGCGGCTGGTGCTTCCATTCTTTCTCGGCATATTCGCTCAACATCTCGCCCATCGGCCCTTCCGAGTTATATAATAAACTGAACAAGCCAAATTTTTCGGGGTTCACCAACTGCTGCATCAGCATGCCTAAGGTCATGGTTTGACGGTTGCCATCGGTAATGCCGAAACGGCGAAGTATCATTGGGGATATTTCACCGCTTTGTTCATAGGCGTCCAGTATATCTTTACCCACGCCGCTGTTAGTGCCATATTTGGCAGCCAATTCCCCCGACCAGTATTTCACTTCATCAGCCCTGTCCCTGTGCGCGTTCCAGGCATAGCGTGCCCATTCCTTGTACCATATCCAGTCCCTGTCAATCTGCAAAATGCGTTTGCCGTTGGCGTTATCGGCAGTGTAGGGCCAATCCCAGTAGGATGCCTGGGGGTAAATGTGCAGGCCATTGGCGCCATAAGTATTGTGCATAGCCAGTACGCATTTCTGCACAAAGTCTGCCGAGCCATAACGGAAGGGTTCCAGATTCGCCAAAATGTGTACGTTCTCTATTTGTACGGTACCTATTTTACTTAGCGTGCGATGCAGATCGGCCCAAGGGCCATGGGGCGTGTAGGTAGTTAGGGCCTCTCCATTATATTTGGCCATAGTATACAAGTTACTGTACAGTGGCTTGGCATATTTCATAACGGTAGGTGCATCACTATCGTGCGCACGTAAAACAATGGGCGGTTCGTCAGTGCGGCCTAAAGCTTTCAGGCCATCTTTCACACCCGGAATAATAGTTTTGGTGAACCAATCGGTATCATCCTGCCCAACACCTTCCATTGCTTCGCCCAAAGTAATCAGCAAGCCAACATTGGGGTATTTCTGCACAAAGGCCGCTATTGACTTTTGAGTATAATCGGCAATGATAGGTACAATATGACGGTTACGGTCCTGCGTTTTCAGGTGGTTACGTTCGGCAAAAGGTTTTGATACGATGATGTTGTAGAAGCCCTGGATCAGCCAAATACCGCGCTTATCGCACTCTTCGGCCAGCCATCCGTAAATTTCTTCGTTCTTTTTAAAAGTGGCGTCGTCTACCTCCACCGCGTAAGGATAATCCTTCAGTTTCACCAGCGATGCAAACGGGTGACCGTTCCACAGGTATAATGAATTCATCCGGTTTTCGGCCAGTGAATCCAAATAGCGCGACCATAATGCCTTATCATAAAACCACGGAAAATTCTCGGGCGTGTAAGGATATTCATAAGTACCGCGACCGGGCAGTAAAGCCGGTTTTTGGACACCTACACAAGCGCCGCGCAGTACCATTTCAGGCTGATCGGTGAAATTGATATATGCGGGTAGTTTGTGTTGAGCATTGATACGATCGGCCAGTTCTAAACAACCATAAAGCGCGCCCGAGTTATCATTCCCAGTTATGGTTATGTTTTTTATAGCGCCGGTAATGCTAAAACCTTCCTTTTTACCACTGTTTTTATTTTCCCCTTTTACATTAATAGCAATATTAGGGATACCATTGGCAGCCTTACCCGTACTGCGTGTAACAGTATAACCCGCTTTTTTCAAGGCACCGGTCAGCTTTTGCACACCGTAATCAATCCGGGTATGGTGGTTTGGGTAAGTAACAATGTTAACCTTTCTTGCAGGCGGTACCGATGCAGTCGCTATCAGCACAAAGCAAAATATGAACAGGATAGCACAAAGGCTGGTTCTTTTTCTCATTCTCATTTAAAAACGTTTGGCATGCGGTTTCACCAGCTTGCCGCGAATAAATTTGGGGGTATCCAGGTTTTAACCGATTACAGGTTTATAAGATCAAAAATATTGGCGGACGAGGGTAATTTCATCTACTATGTTTTCCTTATGTTGTACAAATTTATCCTGAACAAAAAAGATACAATAGGCAAAGTTGATAATTTTGGTCAGAGGATAGGGTGAGGCTACATCTTAACCACTACGTGCTTCAAAGCACTTCCGTGATATATCAATTTACCATCTGCATAAATACTTAAGCCTTTTCCTTTATGATATTTTGTACCAGTTTCATCCCACAATACGCTGATGGTGCGGCCATGATACAATACATTATCTAACCCAAACCATTTCCATTTTCCTTGCGGGATAAGCGGGTATAGTTCCAGCATATTATCGGCACGGGGTTTCAGGCCTACCAGGTCATTTATTACCAAATCAACAAAACCCGAGTGATTATAATAGCTACTACGAGGATTATCGCCTTTAAGCCAATAGCCGGTTTTCTCGTCCTGGTATTCGCCCAAATACGGTACGCCACGTTTTATGTGCGACATAGCGTATTTATGCAACTCGTCATAAAACACTTTGCTGGTCATACTGCCTTTGTTGGTGTAGTTGGTCAGCAGATTAGCCAGACCTTTTAAAGTTTGCGTGGTGGCGAAAGGCCATACCGCGCCGTCCCATTCGCAGCTATGCCCGCTGCCATGTGTGCGGAAAAGTGGGTGGCGGCGTTCAGCGGTGGTAATACCCCAGAGGGCATTAAAACCTGTGGGATCTGTCAGCTGGTCCCATTGTTTGGCGTAGGCAGGTTTATCATCGGGCAGGTTAAAATACCAGGGGATAAAACCCAATTCTTCCCGGGCATCGGCAAATTTGCCATTGGGGTGTTTAGCCTCAAAAAAGCTGGCTTCAGCATCCCATAAACTGTCCTGTGTCAGTTTTTTTAATTCAGCGGCTTTGGCTGTGTATTTTGCTTTCAGCGTATCGTTGCCGGTTAAGGCGGCTATTTTAGTTAAAGCCATGGCATTGCCATACATATAACTGTTAATGGTTGGCCGGCGGTTTTTATCTTTCCTGCTGCCGCTGATGGATTCCTCCATGGCATCTTTCACATCAAACTGGTAAAATAGCCCCGATGGCAGTTGCTTTTCGGTTTCCCATTGTTTATAATCTTTATCCAGCGCAGGCAATATCTTTTGCACGAAGGCCTTATCTTTATTAACCAGGTAAAAGCTGTAAACCGCGTCATCAATCCAACTGCTAAAGTTGTGGAATTTTGGTTTAGCCTGTTTGGGGTCAACATACAGCCAAAAGCTGATGTAGTCTTTAATGTATTGTGTATCACGCAACCAGCGGCCTTCATTAATTTGGTGACCCAATGCACTGCTGCCGCTGTTATAAATGCCACTGAAGCTTACCGGGGTAATAAATTCGTCGAAAATAAAGCCATCGGGAGTTTGTTTCAGGTGCTTGCGAAACGTCCACCAGCGGTAATAGTAGATACGTTGTATGGCCGAATCAGGACATTCAAAAATAGGGATGTTCTTCGCCAGAAAATCGTATGCCTTATCATTGGGGATATAATTTTTAACCGTTTCGGTATCAATGGAATTGAAATAACTGATATTGCTTTTCAGTTTTTCCAGACTTAGCAAGCGTTTTGGCTGCGCACTGCTTTTCATCGCCCCAAGGCAAATTATACTTATACAAAGAAAAAGTAAGTGCAGTTTTTTTATCATTATACTAAGAAAACGTTTATGAATTGGTTATCGTTTATCAAAGTAAAGGAATTTTTATATTAAATGTAAAAAACACATTTATAAATTCTAAAACATAGAGATGCAAGTAAGCTGATTAAATAGTTGAAAATGATCGGTCAGGCCACTGTAGGTGCTGCAGCCCCGTTTTCCCTTCCAAGTCCTCGCTCGTACCTCGCTGCGGGCTTTCCAGTCCACCCGGGTTTATTTTTAGCGGTTCGTACACCCAATTAAAATGTGCAAAAAATTTTAGCAACTCATGTCGCAAATAACCCGGGAATACTTTATTTTGCAGTCACAATGTCGGTATTTATTTGTTCGCTTAATTCGGGTAGTAACGGTAACTGTTATTACGTTGGCAACCAGCACGAAGCCATATTGGTTGATGCCGGCCTCTCGTGCCGCGAAACCGAAAAGCGCATGTTGCGCGCCGGGCTAAGCATGGGCAAAGTTAAGGCCATCTTCGTATCGCACGAACATTCCGACCATATCCGCGGCATCCCCGTTATTGCTAAAAAGTATGATCTGCCGGTTTATATTACGCCGGGCACGCTCAGTAATTCCAGTTGGCTTCAGGTTGAATTGGGCCGTCACCATGTCTATTTATTACGGGCATTTACCGAGATCAGCATTGGTGATTTAACCATTACCGCATTCCCCAAAATACACGACGCCATGGATCCGCACAGCTTTATAGTTTGCTGCGGTGATATTAAAATAGGTGTGTTTACCGACCTCGGCCGCCCCTGCGATCAGCTTATCGCCCACTTTAAACAATGCCATGCGGCGTTTTTAGAAGCTAACTACGATGAACAAATGCTGGATAGCGGCCGTTACCCATGGCACCTGAAAAACCGCATCCGCGGCGGTCGCGGGCACTTATCCAACCGGGAAGCTTTACAATTATTTTTAGATCACCGTCCACAACATTTAAGTCACCTGCTGCTGGCCCACCTATCGCAGGATAACAACAACCCACAACTGGTTCAGCAGTTGTTTGATCAGCATGCCAACGGCGTACATGTAACTGTAGCATCGCGGCATGTAGAGAGTGCGGTTTATTGTATTGAGAATGGAATGAGCACCGTTGTGAATAAGGCTGAACAGCTGGCAATTAGTTTTTAAGCTTGTGGGGTATCGACTGAAGCCTATACTTCAGCTATGGCTGCACATCAGGCGGCGGCGCGTCTTTTTTACGATTTTTTTCTAAACTGTTGCGCCCAACTTTAGTAAAATTATAACTCACCGTCATACTGAAGTTACGGGTACGCGTGCTGGAGTAGCTTTCGCGGGTGAAGTTAAGGCCTTCGGCATAACTGTGCGCGTTACTTTGGCTAAGTGGGTTTATAGCCATTATCCTGAACTTCAACTTATTTTTTAAAAATATTTTACGCACACCAAAACTGGTGCTTACCGAGCCCGAGTTATGGCCTTGCGCCGAAGTGTTGCTGTAATAATTCATGTTCCCTTCAAAAGCAAGCCTTTGCGGCAAATCCATAGTTATACCGGCCCTGGCGTTGACACTAAAACCATCGCGTGAGATGGCGTTGGCCGAGGTGGTTTGATATACAATGCGCCCCAGCGTTCCGCCGCCATTTAAGTTTATCTTTTTATTAGGCCGATAGTTACCGTAAATATTTATGGTATAATACTGACTGTTTGATAAATTATCGTAAGTGCTTTGTGATACCCCATTTGGAGTAACGGTGGTGATACGTTCAATAATACTGCTGGTACTGGAATAGCCCAGGCGTGGGTAAATTGACCATTTTTTTTCAAACATGCCAAAACTCAGGTCCAGCTGCCGGGTAAAGGCCGGGCGAAGGTTGGGGTTACCAAAGCTGATATTGGTCGAATCAGACGTTTCTATCTGCGGGTTCAGGGCAAACTCTCGCGGGCGGGCAATACGCTCACTATAACTTAAACCCACAGTATATTTATCCTTAAACATGCGGCTGGCCGATAGATTAGGGAAAATATTGACATAAGGTTTAATATTATACTTCTGTGATAGTGACGACAGATTGAAACCCATATCGGTTAATTCGCCACGCCCGCCTATACGGAATGACCAATTGTTGGTAGTATGCAAATTCAAGCTGGCATATGCCGAATAGATGTTGGCGTTGAAAATGAAGCGGTTGGTCAACCCATTATTCGGCATGTATTGACCCAACAGGTAGTTATAATTATTTACTTCCTGGTCGTTGTTATTCGTACGCATATTTGCCGATACCCCCGCACTCAGGCTATTTTTGGGTTTACCCAGCGGCTTATCATAATCCATTTTAAATTCAAAACCGTGGTTGGCGCCATCGATATCATAAGTTTGTTCAACGGGGCTTTTCCCAATTACAGGCAGACCATTACCATCCAGGTAATCGCGCGACAGATAGCGGTTATTCCCAGATGTGTTGGCACTATAAAGTGCGCTGGCTTCCAGTTGCTCGCCATCTTTGGTTATCTTCCAGCTATAATCGGCTGTAAGCGCGTAATTAAAAGAATTGTTATGACTGCTGTTATTCTGCTTATTCAGGTTACTCTCAATAGCCAACTCATCAAGGTAATGATAGTCTGTAAACGACTCGGCAGACGATTTATTGAAATTAAAATTTGATGTAAAGCGCAGGTTGCGGGTACTATCAATATCCCAGTTCATTCCCGTGCGGAAGTTATGGCCAAAGTTATGCCCGTCCCGATTGCTAAAGTTATTGCGATAAAAAAGCGTATCAGGAAAAAAGTTCTTTCGAAGCGAATAGCTATCGCCTATATTCTGGCTTTCGCCGAAGGCGTAGCTGCTGTTTAGCGACAAGGTTTTAGTGCGATAGGAAGCGTAGCTATTAATGTTGTAGTTTCCAAGCGTCCCCCCTGTCATAGAAATAGTTCCGTTCAACCCAACCTTATAGCCTTTTTTCAATACGATATTGATGATCCCCTCACCATCGGCCGAATATTTTACCGGCGGATTGGTCATTACCTCGATCTTATCAATTGCGTCGCTGGGGAGTATGTTTAGCAGGTCGGTAATATTGGCTGTCATGTAATCTGATGGTTTGCCATCAATAAATATCCGGGTATTGCGTTTACCTGCAATAGTAGCATTACCATTAATATCTACATTTACCATGGGTACATTTTTCAATATATCCGTAGCTACACTGCCTTCGGCCTGCAGGCTTTCGCCCACATTATAAGTGATCTGGTCGGCAGAATATTCTATTTGTGGCTTTTTATCAGATATTACTACTTCGGCCAATGCATTGCCAACCGATGGTTTCAAACGAATAGTTCCCAGGTTGGCTACCATGTGCGTAGCGCTTACTTCAACGCGGTCGATAATTTGTTTATCATAGCCTACAAAAGAAATACGCAAGCTATAGCTGCCAAATGGCACATTATAAAAGTTAAAGATACCCCCATCGTTACTTGATGTGCCTTTGGCGGCAATATCGCTGCCCACTTTATAAAGGCCTACCGTAGCAAAGTCAACCGCTTCGCCGGTATTAGCATCCAATAATTTTCCACTTATGCGGGCACCCGCCGGAACAGTTTGCGCACGCGAGCTATAAAAAACAAAAGCACCTAAAAAACAGAAGAGTAGATAGAAATTTTTCAAGAAATTGGGTAGATATTAAGCCTATAAAATTAGTATAAATTAGTAAGTGTAAAAAGTACAATCTTATTTCACTTAGATATTTTTTTACGAAAAGGATTAATCCACTGAAAAAAATATTTTCAGAGCTAAACTCAATATAGCTTAATAAAACCCCAATATTTGCCGGGTTTATAAAAGTGATTTATACAAAACCCATATATAAACGTTTAAATTATCATTTTACTTCAAAAAAATTAATGAAAAGTACCAGATTAATAAAATTTACTCCTACATTCGAATTAATAGCTTGTTATATACAATGAATTATCGGTTTTTTAAATATTTACTCGTGTTTTTTGCAGTTATTGCTGCAAAATCTCGATGTGAATCAAAAAACCATCAAAATCACCTGATTTATCAGCATTTTTTTAACACAACCTTACATTCCGGCCAAAACAATGCCCACTTACCCAGTAATTATTTTTTAGGCACATATGGTTCTGTACAAATTTATCGCTCGCAAACCCAGCGTGGTGTAAGCCTTTTTAAACCCCCATTTACTTATACTACCAAATTCAACGCTTACTTTCAATTTTTAAGTAATATATTTCAGCACACCCGGGCAGGATATGTGCGCTGGTGTAAACTCATCCTTTTTCCCTTTCACGTTTTCTGGTGACCTGCAACAAATTAAAAGATATTTGAACGATAAAATACCTCCCGGTTTGATATCCCGGGAGGTTACTTTGTAAACGGTTAAATCGCGTTGACACGATTATCGTACATAATTATTTGTGCATTTTTTATCTATAAACAATTACACTAACCTGCATACGCTCCGCCATTGCGAATACTGGCTTGCGTGCGGGCACGATCACCTTTAAAATATTGAAATGAAAAAAATTATACCCTTTAGCATACTTGTCATTGTAGTTGTGCTGGCATTTATGTTCCCCGGAGCTTCAGGAGCACCTAAACCTGCTGAAATTGACAAAGCCGATACCGCCTGGCTTTTGATCTCGACCGCACTTGTATTATTAATGACACCCGGCCTGGCTTTTTTTTACGGTGGCATGGTGCGTAAAAAAAATGTTATTTCAACCATGCTGCAAAGCTTTGTTTGCATGGGCCTGATTACTATTATATGGGTAGTATTTGGTTTTAGCATGGCCTTTGGCGAAGATGTGGACGGAATGGGGATTATCGGTAGTCCAAAATCCTTCTTCATGATGCAAAATACATTAGGCGTAGCCTGGGGCACTATCCCGGTTATCCTGTTTGCTATGTTCCAGTTAAAATTCGCAGTAATTACGCCGGCGCTTATTACAGGCGCTTTTGCCGAGCGTATCCGCTTCAATTCATATTTAATTTTTATTACCCTGTTCATTATTATTATTTACATACCATTAGCCCACGCTACGTGGCACCCGCAAGGCTATTTCTTTAAACTGGGTGTCCTCGATTTTGCAGGCGGCACGGTTGTACACATGTCGGCAGGTTGGGCGGCTTTAGCCTCGGCCCTGTATCTTAAAAAACGAACAGGCGCCGAAGAAGCACATGCACCGGCCCGTATCAGCTATGTAATTTTGGGTACAGGCTTACTTTGGTTTGGCTGGTTTGGGTTTAACGCCGGTTCGGCTTTGGGCGCTAATGAATTAGCATCAACTGCATTAGCCACCACCACTACTGCTTCGGCTGCGGCAGCCATGTCGTGGGTGTTCTTTGATATATTGCGGGGTAAAAAACCCTCGGCCCTGGGTGCCTGTATTGGGGCGGTGGTAGGTTTGGTAGCTGTAACACCTGCTGCCGGCTTTATTACTGTTTCAAGCTCGTTAATAGTTGGTATTGTATCGGCTGTAGTAAGTAACCTGGTAGTGATCTGGCGTTCAAAAACCAATATTGATGACACCCTTGACGTATTTCCCTGCCACGGTGTTGGCGGCATGATGGGTATGTTATTAACCGGCATATTGGCTACTAAAAGTGTTAACAGCGCTGGTGCAGAAGGTTTATTTTATGGTGAAACCACCCTGTTTGTTAAACACCTGATCGCTTTAGTAGTTGTATCGGCTTTTGCTTTTTTGGGTTCGATGTTATTGCTAAAAATAACTGATTTGATCAGTCCACTACGTGTTACCCCTGAAGAAGAAGTGATAGGCCTCGATATTAGCCAGCACGACGAGGAACTATAATCTGTAAACATACTTAGAACAGGCCCTTCCTCCTCAGCCTGTAATTTTAAAGCCTAAACAAAGTAGCCATGGCAATCTGAAAACCGCCATGGCTACTTTGTTTAATTATTTATAATAATTCTAAATAATTTTTGAAAATAAATCCCCATAGCTATATTTGTGACAGATTAGAATCAATCTAAATAAATATAGCACTAATGAAACATAATATTTACTCACTCAAGATCGGCCTGTTGCTTATAATGCTAACAACCTGTAAACTGACAATAGCCCAAAGTGGTAAGATATCGGGTACGGTTAAAACTACCGACGGTAAACCAGCACCGATGGTAACTGTCAGCATATCAGAATTAAACAAAGCAACGTTAACTAACGAAAACGGCACCTACATTTTCCCCAATATTAAAACCGGTAGCTATATCCTTAAAATTACCTACATAGGTACTAAAGGGGGCGAAAAACAGATAAACGTAACTCAAGGTCAAACTACAATAGCAGATTTTGCGCTGATAGAAACATCAGCAGACCTGGCCGAGGTACGCATTACATCGGGCCGCAGCCTTAACAACCGGCCTGTTAGCATCGGTAAATCAGGCATTCGTCCGCTGGACTTACCGCAGAGTACCGGTGTAGTAAACAGCCAGGTAATTGCCGATCAGCAGGTTGACCATTTAAGCGATGCCGTACGCAACGTAAGTGGTGTAACCCTTACCCAAACACGTGGCGGCAGCAGCGAAACTTTCAGCTCGCGCGGTTACAGCATTGGTATTGGCGGCGGCGCAGGCAGCATATTTAAAAACGGGGTATTAGTAAATACCGCCGGTTTCCCCGAAGCCAGCACACTGGAATCGGTAGAAGTATTGAAAGGAAGCTCGGCCTTATTATACGGCAACGTATCGGGCGGTGTCATCATTAATATGGTAACTAAAAAACCAAAATTTGAGAACGGCGGCGAGGTGAGCATGCGCTATGGCAGCAACCAGGAATACAAACCTGCCATTGATGTTTACGGCCCGGTAAACGGCAATTTGGCCTACCGCGCTATTGCCACTTACGAGAATGATGGCAGTTACCGCAACGGCGTTAAAACCGAACGTACTTATGTAAACCCATCTTTATTATATAACCTGGGCAAAAGCACTACCATGATACTGGAAGGCGATTTCCTTAAAGCCGACCTAACACCCGATTGGGGTATCGGTTCGATAAATAACGGGCAAGCCATACCTACCATGATCCCCCGCTCGCAATTTATTAATACCAATTGGGCCTATAGCCACATGAACCAGTATACCGGTACATTAACTATAAACCATAATTTTAACGATGTATGGAAACTGAATTTTATATCATCGGCACAAGGCACTAATATTGATAGCTACGGCACCAGCCTGCCCAACACGGTAAATGCAGCCGGCGACTGGAACCGCAGCCTGGCCCGCGCCAATACCCACGAGGGTGATTACACTACACAAATAAACCTGACCGGCAAATTTAGCACCGGCAGCATAGGTCACCAAGTATTATTTGGTACCGACGCGGCCAAAGTGATAAACCTGAGCAATGCTTACACTATTAACGGTGTGGCTATTGGCAGCTATGCTTACGATAAAATTAATACCATCGACCTTGGCAAATACGCGCAACGCAACGATGTACCTGATGCTACCGTAGCTACCCTGACCACCGCGCCTGTATACCGTTTGGGTACTTACGTACAGGATTTGATTAGTCTGAGCAGCAAGTTTAAAATACTGGCAGGCCTGCGCTGGTCTACACAGCATACCAGCCAAACACGGATAGACTCGGTACAGAAGGGTAAAAGCATCGTTGGGGCAGCCGGTACTCGTAACGACCAAGCTTTTTCGCCAAAAGCATCGTTGGTCTATCAGCCTACAACCAACACCTCAATTTATGCCGGTTACGCTAATAACTTTATCGTAAACAGCGGTACCGACCTTGCGACCGGTCAGGGCCTGAAACCATCGGTAATTGACCAGTATGAGGCAGGTATTAAAAACGAATTCTTTAATGGGAAGCTATCCGCCAACCTTAGCATTTACCGCATTGTGAATGATAACCTGGCGGTAGTATCACCTTACAAAGCTGATGGCGTGACTGCCAATACTGACAACACCGTTAAAACATTTAGCGGCCAAACCACCAGCGACGGCTTAGAGGTTGACATTACCGGCAGCCCCAATAAAAACTTTTATTTTATTGCCGGTTATGCCTACAATTTTGCCCGCTATACCAAAACATCAGGCCTGAAAGGATCGAACATTGAGGGCGAGCAATTAGTTATCAATCCGCGTAATACGGCTAATGCCAGCTTGTTCTATACGTTTAGCAACCGCCGCCTGCGTGGCGTAAAAGTTGGCGCATCGGCATTTTACACCGGCAGCCGTATGGCTGGTTATAATAATACCGTGGGACAAACCCAGGCCTACAGTCGCTTACTGCCGGTAGGTGGTTTCGTTACGTTCGATCTATCAGCCGGGTATACCTACAAAAATGTATCTATCCTGGGCGCGCTAACCAATGTAGGCAACACCCTGAACTACCTGATACACGACAATTACAGTATTACTCCAATAGCCCCGCGCCAGTTCCGCACTACACTGGCTTATAAATTTTAATGTGATTTAGCAGAAACAAAAATAGCCCGACCTTTTGGCCGGGCTATTTGTTTTGAAACCGTTCTAACTAAATTATTGGTTGTCGCCCTCCCCTTCCTCGTGCGGGGCCCCAATAATTTCATGCTTCAACAAAGCCTCACGGTCAGTCTTCGGCGCTTTAGGTTTTTTGTGCATGTAATCGACTGCAGTCTCCTCTGGTTCTTTCTCGGCGCCGGTGATCAGGTCGCGCAGGCGGTCGACTTGTTTAGCCAGTTGGTCACGCACGGTAGCACCGCTTTCGGTAAGCAACAAATAAGTAACCGCCGCGGCAGCCACCGACCCAATAACTATTGAAGTTATTAATACGTTGTTATTTTTCTGTTTAAATAGATTTTTCATAGCGGTATGTTTCTTTATGCAACAAGCCGTTTGGGATTTGGTTGTGGGAAAGTGAAAATGGGTGGGAATTAACACACGCGGCACGCGTGCGTCAGCAGAGAGAAAGTGAAAATCTTAACTATATGACATTACTTATCGCAGAAAGGACATACCCCTGACCCCTCTCAAGAGGGGAAGTGTGACGGCTCTGCTTAACGGTGATAGTTCGCTATCGCTCACTATGACGTGCAGGCGGTTCTATTTCTCATAGTGACTCAATGACAGCACAGCGTAATGATCCAATGACTACTCAACTGTTATCTCATCAGCAAAAATGTAGCTGGGACTGCCTTTGCTTTCGTGCCAATCGGGGAGCGGGCCGTATTGTTTGGCTATGAGTTTAATGTAACGGGCGCGTGTATTCAGTTCGCCGGTAAAAGTTTGGGTGGTTATAGCGGCGTCCTTAATATCGGTTTTGGTATCTACCCGGGTAACATCACGGTAAGTTTTACCATCGTCGGATACCTGGTACTGTACATATTTAGGGAACACTATCCAGGCTTGCGAATCCTGCAGGGTACTCAGGCTCACTTTCTTTACGGGTTTCACTTCGCCCATGTCCAATACGGCTACCAGGTCTTTCCCCTGGTAACCCTGCCAGTTGCCCAGGCGCCAGTTGGTACTGCCATGCAGGCCGTCAATCAACGCGTCCTGGCCTTCGGCCGGGTAGTTGGGCAGGTATTTGTTTAACAGACTTAGTTTTACGTCGCCTTTGGTTTTGGTGAAAGTGCCCGCATCTACCCTACTGCTTTTGCCATTTTTAATAGCAATGGCTTTTATAGTTGTGGTAGCGCTCACGGTTATCGGCGCGCTGTACAGGTTTGATTTTTCTGTTGGTGTGCTGCCATCAGTAGTATAGTAAATTTTAGCACCCTCATCGCCGCTTTTTATCTCTACAGATGTATGATCCTTAAACGTACGCGCCCCATTAACAAAGTAAGGGTTAGTTACGATCAGGTTATCATCAACCTTGCTGGTTGGTTTTTCCAGATCCTGTACAAACAAGCGGTTAGGTAAGCGGCCGGCAAAGTATTCAAATTCACCTCCTTTGTTTATATCATCGTAATCCAGATAAAGCTTGCTGTAAGGCTTCTTATTCAGGTTCATCCCCTGCATATAGAAGTTGTTTTGAGATACCGATGGGCAGGTGATGGTGAACTTTTTACCGTTCTCCAAACTAATCACCGCCTTATCAAACTGAGGCAACCCTACCTGGTATTGCTGCTGGCCCGGCGCGATATTGTAAATACCTAAAGCGCTCATTACATACCAGGCCGACATTTGCCCGCAGTCCTCGTTACCGGCCAATCCATCCGGGCCGTCTTTATACATTTCCTTGAAAATCTTACTCAGGTATAATTGGGTTTTGGTCGGGTCGTCAGTAAAATTATACAGGTAAGCCATATGGTGACTTGGTTCGTTCCCATGCGCATATTGACCAATAAGACCGGTGATATCCGCCTGTTCGCGCCCTGTCAGTTTATTTTGAGTCGTAAACAGTTCATCCAGTTTGGCTTCAAATTTTTCCTTGCCGCCCATTTTGGCCAGCAAAGTTTCCTCGTCGTGCGGCACTAAAAAGGCATACTGCCAGGCGTTACCTTCGGTGTAGTTGTTGTTTACCTCGGTAGGTTCAAATGGCAGATACCAGCCGCCATTTACCCGGGCCTGCATAAAGCCATTTTGGTTATTGTATTGATTTTTCCAGTACTGGCTGCGCTGAATATACTCTACATAATCTTGTTGCTTGCCCAGCATTTTGGCAAACTGTGCAATACACCAATCATCAAAAGCGTATTCCAGGGTTTTTGATACTGACTCATGCTCGTCATCAGCCAGTACCACACCATTCTTACGGTACGAATCCAATCCAAACTGGTTACGGTTCACCGCGGCCTTCATGGCGCGCAGGGCCTTATCGGTATTAAAATCGCGGATGCCCTTAGCATAGGCATCAACAATTACCGGGATGCTATGGTTACCCACCATACAATAAGTTTCTGATGAACCCACAGGCCATATAGGCAACAGGCCGCCATCATCATACATGGCTAAAAACGTCTTAATAAAATCAAGCGTGCGTTTTTTATCTATCAGGCTCAGCAGCGGATGCTCGGCGCGGTAGGTATCCCACAAACTAAATATGGTATAGTAATTAAAGCCGTTGGCCGTATGCACTTTCTGATCAAGTCCACGGTATTGGCCATCCACATCGTTATAAATATTGGGGGCCAGCATGGTATGGTACAATGCCGAATAAAAAATGGTGCGTTTTATTTTAGCATAATCAATAAAAATAGGCTTTACACGCTGGTTGGGGTTAGGGTTATAGCCCCCGTAAGGGTTTACGCCACCATACATATTCTGCGCGTTCTGTACCGATTGCGGCAGGGCCGGCGCGCCGCCCTCTACCTGTATTTTGGCCAGTTCGTTCATCCATTGGTCATGCGCTTGTTTTTGTACGCGTTTAAAATCGAAGTCGGGCACCTCGGTATCGAGGTTTTTGAGGGCGCCATCAGCGCTTACTGCCGAGATCCCTACTTTAGCAATTACTTCGCCGGGGTTATCAAATTGCAGAAACATTTTTACGTTCTTGCCTTCTACCTTGGTTTTGCCTTCCACAACTTTATCATCCAGCGTTATGCCATAGCTTTTAAATGGCTTGCTGAATTTGGCATAGAAATACACATACTGATCTTTAGCCCATGAACGCGACCTGCGGAAGCCGCGCACCTCGTGGTTACTGATAAATTCAACCCACGATTCTATTACGTTGTCGCGATGTTTCAGATCGATAATAATATTGGCCTCATGTGTGCTGGGGAAATTATAACGATGCACCCCTACCCTGGTGGTAGCGGTCAATTCCACACCAATATTGTACTTATCCAGTTTGGTTTTGTAATAACCGGGCGAGCCACTCTCGTTCTTCTTCTTAAAACCTGAGCGGTAGTCGGTATTCAGTAACTGGGGTTTGCCGATTGTTGGCATAAACAACACGTCGCAGTAATCGGCAATACCGGTGCCGCTTAAGTGGGTGTGCGAGAAGCCGTAAACAACCGTATCGGTATAATGATAACCCGAACAGCCGTCCCAACCTTCTAAACGGGTGTCGGGGCTTAATTGTACCATACCAAAAGGCACTGTTGCCCCCGGGTAAGTGTGACCGTGACCGCCGGTGCCTAAAAACACGTTTACATTTGGGGTATTATCTACCTTTTTCTGCGCCCATGCGGTCAGGGTGCCACAACATACTATTACAGGTAAAATATAGCGTAAGATGTTCTTCATCAACATGATTTTTGAAAACTTATGAATAACGCAAATTAAGGGTTTAATGTTGTTTTTTTGAATAAAAAAACATGCGAAGGAGTTCCCACAAAAGGCATAATGTCTATCAGTATCCTAATGCTGCAAGCACATCCACTTTATCCTGCGCTAATTGAGTTTTCAGGGCATCCAGCGAATCGAATTTTATGTCGCCACGAATATAATGACGGAATTCCATGCGGATGTTTTGATTGTATATCTCGCGGTCAAAATCGAAAATATTTACTTCTATGTTCCTGGTAATACCGTTAACTGTGGGGCGTTGACCTATATAGGCCATGCCTTTATATTTTTCATCGTCAATATCCAGCGTCACCGCGAAAATACCGTCGCCGGGGATTAATTTGTAAGTTTCATGCGGTTGAATGTTGGCCGTTGGATAACCTATCTGCCGCCCTATCTGGTCGCCGCGGATAACTTTGCCTGTAAGGAAGAATGGATAACCTAAAAATGCATTGGCTGTCGCGATATCGCTTTCCAGCAAAGCATTGCGGATACGGGTCGAGCTCACCGCAACTTCATTAATATCCTGTTCAGGTATTTCCTTCACCTCGAAACCATAAACCGGCCCTAAGCGTTGCAAATCTTCCAGCCCGCCGCTGCGGTCTTTGCCAAACCTGTGATCATACCCTATGACAATTTGCGTGGTGCCTATTTGTTTTACCAACACATTCCCTATATATTCTTCCGGCGTTTGATTAGAAAAATCGCGGCTAAATGGAGTAATGATCAAATGATCTACACCCAATTGTTCCAATAGCCCGGCTTTTTCAGCAATAGTGGTAATTAGTTTTAACGATTGATCTTCGGGGTGCAATATCATCCGCGGGTGCGGAAAAAAAGTAAGTATTACGCTCTCCCCGCCCGATGCTTTAGCCAGTTCGACAATGTTCGAGATAATTTTGCGATGCCCCTGGTGTACGCCGTCAAACGTCCCAATGGTAACCACCGCGCCGTCTATCGCCTTAAATTCATCAATATGGTGGTAGATCTTCATGTGTATGACTTCACCGATTTGTTTAAAATTCACCGATTGCTTTCAATACGTAATGTTATGGTAGATAGTTGCGTGCAAAGATACTTGCATTAATCAGTAATTGGTATCTGTGAAATCAATTTTACAAATCTGTGGAATCAGCCTTAAGTTCCCTGATATTGGTTACCAGCTCCATTACCTCGTGTGCATCTTCAATTTTAAAATCACCGCTGCGGGTACGGCGCAGGCGCGAAAGATAAGCCCCATTATTTATCGCCTTTCCAAAATCGTTAGCCAGCGAGCGGATATAAGTGCCCTTGCTGCAAACTACCCTAAAGTCAACTTCAGGCAGTTCAATACGTGTTAGTTCAAATTCGGTAATAGTAACGTTGCGTGCACGTAATTCCACTTCTTCGCCACGGCGGGCTTTCTCATACAGGCGTTCGCCATCAATTTTAATGGCGGAATGCGCCGGCGGATATTGCTGTATATCGCCAATAAACTGACTGCAAGCTGCGTGTAAGGTCTCTTCGCTAATATTTGCGGTATCAAATTTTTGCTCGGGTTCGCTTTCCAGATCATACGTTGGTGTGGTAGCGCCCAACACAAATGTGCCGGTATATTCTTTTTCCTGTGCCTGGAAGCTATCAATTTGCTTGGTCATTTTGCCGGTGCAAATAATCAACAATCCCGTTGCCAACGGATCAAGTGTCCCGGCGTGGCCAACTTTTAGTTTAAGCGGTTTAAAAGCGTTCCGTATTTTGCCAACCACATCAAAGCTGGTCCAGCGGTAAGGTTTATTTACCAGCAACAGTCGGCCGGTGGCGTAGTCTTCTAATTTCATGAGCCCCCTCTAAATCTCCCCCGGAAGGGGAGACTTTTTAATGTTATGTTTATTAAAGCCCTCCCTCCCGGGGAGGGTTTGGGTGGGGCTAATTAATGTATCCCTTTAAATATCCTGTTCCAGCGTATTTTGTTCAGGAAAGAACCGTTATCATCCCAACTCATCCAGATGAACAGGGCCTTGCCTACAATATGGTCTTCAGGAACAAAACCCCAGAAGCGCGAATCCAGACTGTCGTGACGGTTATCACCCATCATCCAGTAGTAGTTCATTTTGAAGGTATAGGTAGTAGCGGCTTTTCCATTTATCATGATGCCGTTCTTACCAACCAGGGTTACCTTATTACCTTCATAAACCTGGATAGCACGTTTATATAACGGTATGCTCAAACTATCCAGTTTCACCGTCCAGCCTTTTTTAGGAACTATCAGCGGACCAAAATTATCAGCATTCCATTTGTGGTTGTCGTCGGCAGCGAAACATTGCGGATCGGCAACGCCTTTTGGCTGTATCATCGGCGTAACCGCTTTAATATTGCTATAACTCTTCAGCGTTTTGGCAGCTTCCGCATTCATGGTTGGGTTAGGGTTACCTTCGTAGTAAGTAATACCCAAATCTTCCAGCACTTTAGGGTTAAGCTCAGTACCATCGGTTTGCAGGTTATAGTCAATCTGTTCGCCTGGCGGATTTGGCGCGGGCTTACCGTTAATATATACTTGCGCGTTTACAATAGTGAGGGTATCGCCCGGCGTGGCCTGGCAGCGCTTAATGTAATTTTCGCGTTTATCAACAGGGCGCAACAGTGGCGAATCAGCTTCCATTGGCCAGTTGAATACCACCACATCTCCTTTTTTCACGTCGCTTAATCCCGGTAAACGGTAGTAAGGTAATTCAATACCATCCCAATAGGCTTTTGTATTAATTAAAGGCATAGTATGGTGCGCAAACGGAAATGCTACAGGTGTCATTGGGATGCGCGGGCCATAGTTTACTTTACTTACAAACAGGAAATCGCCAACTAAAAGCGACCGCTCCATTGATGGAGTAGGAATGGTATAAGCCTCGATAAAAAAGCTACGGATAAGCGTTGCGGCAACCACTGCGAAGATAATAGCCTCTGTCCACTCGCGGCCTGATGATTTTTTAAGGAGAGCCTTGTGCTTATCTTTAAAATCATCGGAATTAGCAGGGCCTAAATATTTTGTCTGTGGATCAAAACCCCACATACTTATAAATATAAAAGGCAGGACAATTGCCCCGGCATGTTGCCTTAACTGGAACTTGCCAAAAGATTTTACAAAATTTATAATGATGCCCGCATATGCCAATATGTTTATAACTGGTATAAACAATAATATAAACCACAATAGTGTGGTTTTTGATAGCTCACACATTACATAAAACCTGTAATAGGGAATCAAGGACTTCCAGCCAGGCTGGCCTGCTTTTTCAAAAAGCTTATAATAACCTATGGTTGGTAGTACAAAAAGGGCAACAAGTATTAATATAAATAAAACAACGTTCACGATACAGGGGATTAAATATCTAAATTGGTTACAGGCTAAAGTTAAACATATCTTTTACCGAATAAAAGCCTTTTTTGCCTTGCACCCATTCGGCAGCCAATACTGCGCCGAGTGCAAAGCCATTGCGGTTGTGGGCCGTGTGCTTAAATTCAATGCTGTCAACTTCGCTATCATATACTACGGTATGGGTGCCGGGGACGTTTTCAATACGTAATGATTCTATTAGCAACTGGTCGGCTTTTACCATGTCATCAGCGCCTTCGTTACCATCCGTTGTAAGGATGTTTACCCACTCTTTCTTTCTGTCAAGTCCTTCTACAATGCCTTCGGCAATGGTAATGGCCGTGCCGCTGGGCGAATCGAGCTTTTGGGTATGGTGTATTTCCTCTACCTGTACGTCATAATACGGGTAGTTATTCATCAGCTTGGCTAAAATTTTATTTACGTGAAAGAATACGTTAACACCTACGCTAAAATTAGACCCATAAAGCAATGTACTGCCGGTACCCTCGCAATCATTCTTTACGTTTTGTAGTTGTCCGTACCAGCCGGTTGTGCCAACAATAATGGGCACTTTGGCTTCAAAACAAGCTTCAATATGGTCTAAAACAGTATCAGGGGTACTAAACTCAATGGCTACGTCTGCTTTTCGCAGGTTTTCGGTAGTTAGCTCATCCTTGTTGGTCACGTCAATTTTCAGTACGATCTCGTGTTTACGGTCCTGAGCTATCTTTTCAATGATCTTGCCCATTTTACCATAGCCTAATATTGCGATCTTCATTTTAGTGTGATGGTGATTTTTAATGCAGGCGTAAAGGTAGTATTAAAATTTGAGGCGTACATAGGCTGATTAATAGTGCCCGCATCAAACCTGATACTGAAATTGTTATCCATGGAATAGGATTGCTTAAACTTACCGTAAATATAAGCATCAACCACATTTACGCCCCATACGGCTAAAAAGCCAAGGATACTTACATCGCGGTTGCGATAGGCGCCATCTTTGGCATCAATAACAGATTGCTTGGGGAACCCGCCGTAAGTAATATAATCATTCCTGTATTTGTCGTTATCGTACATGGGGTCTGTAACCGGCTTACCCAACTGCTGATACCGCGCTACAGCTAAAAACATTTTATAGTCGCGTTCATTAACTATAACATAATAAACCAGCGCGCCTAAACCGCCGTAGATAGCAGGAACCTTCCACCATTGGTGGTTGTATACCTGGCCCCAGCCAGGCACAAAAGCCGAGCGTGTCCAGGCTTTGTGTGCGCTATGCGTACTATCGGGATGATAAACTTTTTCTTTTTTTGCTTTTGGGACAAATTTCTTCCCCGGGTCGGTATCTTTTTGTTTATACAGGCTATCAGTCTTACTTTTGTGGGTAAGCGTATCGGGTTTCTGCGCTTTTGCAGTAAATAAAGCCCCCAATACCAATATCACTAATATAAATAGCCTGCGCATGTTTACCAATCCAGCATTTCAAGGATACGGCCCAGATCATCTTCCGAAAGGAAAGGTATCTCGATACTGCCTGCCCCCTGGCTGTTTACTTTTAGTTTAACTTTAGTGCTGAACTTTGAAGCCAGATCATCCTGTATTTTTTGTACCTGGTATGATAATGGAGCATCTGTTTTAGCAGTGGCCGGTTTGTTGCCGTTATGCTTTTGCATGTTGCGCACCATCTCTTCTACCTTGCGCACAGATAATTGCTGCTTCAATATCAGTTGATGAAGGTATAACTGGTCTGACGGGCTTTCAACGGTAATTAGCGCCCGGGCATGGCCCATGCTGATGCCGCCATCGCGGATAGAAGCCTGAATAGCAGGTGGCAGTTTAAGTAAACGCAGGTAGTTGGTCACTGTCGAGCGGTTTTTACTGACACGTTCGCCCAATTCCTCCTGTTTCAAGTTACACTCATCAATCATCCGCTGAAAACTAAGCGCTGTTTCAATGGCGTTCAGGTTTTCGCGTTGGATATTTTCTATAAGCGCCATTTCCAGCATCTGCTGGTCGTTAGCTGTACGGATATAGGCTGGTATTTGTGTTAATCCCGCCATTTTCGAAGCACGCAAACGGCGCTCGCCCGATATCAGCTGATATTTATGTGCGCTCATGCGGCGCACGGTAATTGGCTGTATAAGTCCCTGTAATTTTATAGAATCTGCCAGTTCGTTTAAAGCTTCGGCATCAAATTCGGTACGTGGTTGAAACGGGTTTACCTCTATCTCACTGATCTTGATCTCGTTGATAGACCCCGCATCGTTTATTTCGGGGGCTGTAGATATAGAACGATTTTGGCTGGCATGGCTATTAACATGCGTAGAATCATCAAGCAGGGCACTTAAGCCTTTTCCTAAACCTCTTTTTTTCTCTGCACTCATTTATTTTATACAGTTGCGGTGCTTGTAGCTTCTTCAGATTTCATTAAGCCGTTTTTACGAATAATTTCGCGGGCCAGGTTCAAATAGTTGATAGCGCCCTTGCAATTGGCATCGTGCATAATTACCGATATACCAAAACTTGGAGCTTCGCTTAAACGGGTATTCCGCTGTATAATGGTATCAAATACCAGATCTTCAAAGTGCGAACGTACTTCTTCAACTACCTGATTGCTTAAACGCAGGCGCACATCGTACATGGTTAGTAATATCCCCTCAATATCCAAATTGGTATTTAAACGGTTCTGTACTATTTTAATTGTATTCAGCAATTTGCCCAAACCCTCTAACGCAAAGTATTCGCATTGCACAGGTACAATTACCGAATGTGCGGCGGTTAAGGCGTTTATGGTAATTAATCCCAGCGATGGTGAGCAGTCAATAATAATAAAATCGTATTCATCAACCACCTGCTCAAGCACGGCTTTCATTTTATACTCCCTGTCGGGCAGGTTTATCATTTCTATCTCGGCACCAACCAAATCAATATGCGCAGGCAGCAGGTCCAGGTTAGGGGTTTCTGTTTTCTGGATTGCATCGTGCGGGTCGGTTTGATTAATAATGCACTCGTAAATGCTATCCTTAATGGTACGCGGATCAAACCCAATACCAGATGTGGAATTAGCCTGCGGATCGGCATCTACCAGTAATGTTTTAAATTCAAGCACGGCCAGGCTTGCGGCAAGGTTTATAGATGATGTAGTTTTACCTACACCGCCTTTTTGATTGGCCAAAGCAATTATTTTACCCATTATATAATTAAATTATAATTGACTGATGATTTTAAACAACGGAAAGCAAACGTAAAAATTTCTATTTTCGTAAAGTTTTAACCGCGGCTAAAGATACATATTTAAACAATTACGTAATCCACAGCTTAGGCCTACTTACAAACAAAAATAAGCCGAAAGCAAAAGGCGAAAAGCTGAAAGGCAATGCACACTAAAACAATAAATGGCTTTAAGCCTTAAGCTCAAAAAATGGTTACCATCATTGCATCTACCAACAGGCCCAATAGTTCAACACTAAAGCTGGCACAATATTATCAAAAAAAATTGCGCGAAAAAGGGCTGGATACCAATTTGCTATCGTTAATGGATTTACCGGCTAACATTATCGCTACCGACTTATACGGAAAACGGAGCGCGGAGTTCCAAGTTATTCAGAATGTAATTACCAATACCGATAAATTTCTTTTTGTGATACCCGAATATAACGGCAGCTTCCCCGGTGTGCTGAAAATTTTTATGGATGCATGCGATTTCCCGGGGAGTTTCTATGATAAAAAAGCCGCGTTGGTAGGCTTGTCATCAGGAAAGTATGGTAATATACGTGGCATTGAACATTTTAACGGTGTATGCGGCTATGTGCACCTGAATGTAATGCCTTTACGCATCCATATTGCCAATATCCGCCAGGAACTGGATGCCAACGGCGATCTGTACCTGCCCGATACCGTGAAATTCACTAACGAGCAAATAGATAAGTTTGTGAAATATTAAATCACCCTAAACTTATGCGCAGTACGCTTGCTATTTACCTACACAAAGCTGCCGTCAGTGGCCTTAAATTATTCAGATATACTAAAAAAGCCAGGATTACACCTGGCTTTTTGGTTCCGTAATAGTAGTGGAGTTTCGGCTAAAACAGCTTTAACACTTAACGCGCCGGATTGTTTTTAATATTATTTCAATGAAGCTTTTACCTTTTTAGCCATCTCCAGGTGACTGTTAATTATAGGCAGGGTTTTACCTGCATATTCCTTGGTTTCGCCTGCCGATAAATCGCTGTAAGCTTCTTTATAGCTATCGGCAAGCTTTTCATGTCCGCTTACTATCATATCCATAAACTTTTTATCGTAGTCGGCGCCTTTTAATTTTTCAAGGTCGGTCAGGTCCTTAGCGTGCCCGCTATCTATACCACCTGGTAATTTAAAACTGGCATCAAATGCAATAACCTGCATTTTACCGTTCATATCCTTGTGTGATGCAACCATATCTGTAGCCAGCTTCTTTACACTGGCATTAGCAGCATGTTTTATGGCCGATTGTGCAAGTTCTATCTCAAATAAGCTTGCTTCATAGCTTTTTACAAGGAATTTGGATGCATCTTCTTTCAATTCCTTTTTAGCTTTATTGGTCGAATCCGCTTTTTTCAGGGCTTCTTTATTACCCGAATCTTTTTTGACAGCCAGTTCGTTATTGGCTGAATCGGTTTTTTCGATAATTGCCTTATTAGCCGAATCTGCCGCATAACTGGCATTATTTGATTTGGTATTAGTGCAGGCCGATAGTATCGAAAACGATAATACAGCCGCCCCGGTCATCTGAATTTTCAATAGCGCTTTCATGGTTATTTAATAGCTGGTTTACTAATTATAACCATGCGATTGAGGGATTGTTTGGCAATCAGAAGCTAAACAACTATGTCATTTCTCCTCGTATCTCGTTCCAATCGACGTAGGTTAATAAGGCTGCATCTTCCCGCATGAGCAAGCGCAATTAGGGTCGCTAATTCCTAGCTTGGTTAAAAAGTGCTGGTAGTAGCCAATGCGGTCGTTCATACTGCTCATGTTTTCGCCCTGGTTACATTCAATCGGGTTGATAATAACTATGGTCATACCAAAGCCTGGTGTACGGCCTTTGCTTTTATCCATGGCATTGGGTTGCCATTTGCCTATCATTACATCGTGCGCCGATGGCTTATGCGTTTGCGGCGTCATCCAAAAATAAATAGCTGCTTTAAAAGCTGTAACCGGGTCTTGTTCTATCAGGTCGGGGTTATTTAACAACGTTTTATTACCAAAAATACAATCAGAAGCATAACCATAGTTGCCATTGTAACTTAGCTGCAACGGCCCGCGGCCATAATACTTTTTCCCAGCTACAGGCGGATATTCATCGCTTTCAGCTATATAAGGTAAGCTGGTGTTCTGCTCGTGAGTAAACATCAAACCATCGTTATAGGCCCCGTTTTGTCCGTGCCGGGTTTCGTGGGCAACGTTGGCGAAAAACGCGGCTAATTCCCTTTTATTAATAGTTACATTAGGCCCGGCGCAAAAGGTGCCGTAATCTATAGTATAGGTACTATCTGGTTTTTGTTTGGCCCAGTTCTCGTTCCAGTCTACATCCTGGCGCACTATGGTGGCCTTGCCGGTGGTTTTATCAGTACGTATCAATTGATACACTGATGTAGCCCGTTTAGTAACTTTTACAGAAATAGGCATTAACTCATTAACCGCCTTAATAAAGGCGGCATAAGTATAAAACTTATCCCGCAGGGGAAACATTTCGTTAAATTGCTTTTCAGACAAAAAATGGCTAAAACTAAAATTATAACCTTTTATCGGAGATTGCCCAGGTTCAGTAATATTGTTTCTGCCCGTATTGCCGCAGCTAACGCTGGCCATAAGCAACGCGCCGGCTAATAGTATCGTAGGGGTAAATAATATCTTAAGTTTCATGTCGTGTATCTAATTATTGTTTAACTATACCCTTATTAAAATTATTGTTAAAGCATTGACGCTGCTTTCCCCTAAATTTAGAGAAATACCACTGCCTGAGCAATTTGCAGCGCACATTAACAAGTGAGCAAAAAACTATGGCCAAATATCTTGATATCCTTTTTAACAATTTTAACTAAAATTGTACCAGCATGAAAATATATACTAAAACGGGCGACAAAGGTTTAACTTCTCTGATTGGCGGGACACGTGTGCCCAAGCATCATATCCGCATTGAGAGTTACGGAACCGTTGATGAGCTGAATTCGTGGGTGGGGCTTATCCGTGACCAGGATATTGCTGAACATGACCGCGAAATTTTAAAGCAGATACAGGACCGCCTATTCACCATCGGTTCATCACTGGCGGCCGACCCGGAAAAGTCTAAAATGGTGATACCCGACCTGCATCCCGAAGATATTGACCTACTGGAAAAAGAAATGGACGCCATGAACGAGGAACTTCCTGAATTGCGCCATTTTATTTTACCTGGCGGCAGCAATGCCATATCTTATTGCCACATAGCGCGTTGCGTTTGCCGGCGTGCCGAACGTATTACCGTACATTTAGCAGAGGATAACCCGGTTGATGAACGGGTTATAATTTACCTGAACAGGCTTAGCGATTACCTGTTTACCCTGGGCAGGCGCATTGCACATCAGCAGCAAGTGCCTGAAAATAAGTGGCTACCAAGGCTTTAAAATTTATTGAAAAAATAATTTGATAATCAGATTAAAAATATTATACTTTTGCAAAAACGTAAAAATTAGGAAATTTAAATATGTATTGGACACTTGAACTGGCTTCGCATCTGGAAGATGCACCATGGCCCGCAACAAAAGATGAGTTAATTGATTATGCCATCCGCTCTGGCGCCCCTGTTGAGGTTATCGAGAATTTGCAAGCTTTAGAGGACGATGGTGAGCCGTATGAAAATATAGAGGAAATATGGCCTGATTACCCTACAAAGGATGATTTCTTTTTTAACGAAGACGAATACTAAAAAGGGCATACAGTAAGTAAAAAGCCCCGCTTGTGCATGCAAGCGGGGCTTTTTTGTGAAATAAAGTTTTTTGGAATGGTTTTGGCACTTAGTGTTACATTATCAAACTAAAACTTTACAAAATGAGAGGTTTACTTTACATAATTGCCGTTATCCTTATTATAGGCTGGGCATTAGGCGTATTTATGTATTCAGCAACCGGGCTGATTCACGTGTTATTGGTAATTGCAATTATTGCCCTGATATTAGGAGTCATCCGCCGGGCCTGACCCATAACATTCCTTAATTAGTTACGAGCCACTATATAGTGGCTTTTTTCGTTGCTATCCTAGTGGGGACAGATGATCATCTATCCCTAACCGTGCAAACCCTCTTCTACCAATGTAAAGAGACAGATATCATCTGTCTCTACGGGAATTCATACAAACTTCATACTGATTGTGAATTTTTGCAGCGTTGAATTGATTAAACTCACATGCTGAAACACAATATAAGAATAGGACTATTCTGTGGGTTTGCTATGGCCCTTTTCCACACGGGGTACGCACAAACCGATACACTGCGCCTCAATTTCCAGGACGCCGAAAAGGCTTTCCTGCAAAATAACCTGGCTTTGTTGGCACAAAAATACAATGTAGAGGCAAGCAAGGCTATGATAAGCCAAGCAAAATTATGGGATAACCCAGTATTAAGCACCGATCAGAACATCTATGATGGGGGTAGCAAAAAATTCTTTTACCATAATTCATCCCTGGGTGAAGGGCAGGTATTTGTACAACTAAGCCAGGTATTTACCACCGCTGGCAAGCGCGGTAAACAAGTGCAGATAGCCAAAGCAGATGCAAAAGTACAGGAAGCCCAGTTTAACGATTTGATGCGCAACCTGCACTATAATTTGCAGTTAGATTTTAGTCAGTTGGCTACACTGATAGAACAAAGCAAGGTCTACCAAAACGAAATCGTTTCAGCTACCAACCTCGTTAACGCCATCCAAAAATCGTACGATGCAGGAAATACTTCCATGAAAGACTTAATAAGGCTAAAAGCCTTGCTGTTTGGCCTGCAGAATGACATGGTGGAGAACAGCAAACAGATAAACGATCTGCAAACTGAATTAAAAACCTTACTGTCCGTTAAAGAAACCACCTTTATATTACCTGTAATTAACGATGTCCCAGACAAAATTGTAAAACTGGATATCCCTGCGTTGATAGAGCAAGCCAAAGCCAATCGGGCCGATTACTTGTCAAACCAGTACCAACTAGAATCGGCTACACATAATCTGGCTTTGCAAAAGGCCATGGCATCGCCGGACATTACTTTGGGCGTGGCTTACGATAAAAACAGCAGCTATGCACCAAATTATTATGGCTTGCAAATAGGTTTACCCCTGCCATTCTTTAACCGCAACCAGGGCAATATCAAATCGGCCAAATACAATATGCTAAGCCAGGAAACTACCGTAAAAGACAGTGAAGTCCGTTTAAAGAATGATGTTGTTTCAGCCGTTAATCAGTACCAGCTGAACCAGCAATTATTCAGTACCCAGCAAATTGCCTTTAACGAACAGTACGATAAACTATTTAAAAGCATGCTAAAAAGCTTCCAGGAAAGGCAAATAGGCTTGATAGAGTTTGTTGACTTTTTTGACACTTATAAAGATACCAAGTTGAAAATATTGCAACAGCAATACAACCTACAAAAAGCCATAGCCGACCTTAATTTCGCTACCGGCACCACTGTAATTAAACCCTGATCAACAAAACTTTAGATAACACAAAAAAATGAATAAACAAATATTACTGGCCGGTTCAATTGCCCTGATTTGCCTGGCAGCCTGTCACCCAAAAGTGCAGGAAAGCCAAGCCAGCAAACAGGTTTGCATCAGCGATTCGCTGGCAAAAATGATCGCTATTGATACTGCCAAAACTACTACCATGAAGGATGAGCTTACCCTCTCTGGCGAAGTTTCAAGCGATGATAATAACGTGGTAAAAGTATTCCCTTTTAGCAGCGGGCAGGTAGTAGAGGTAAAAGTATCCTTGGGCGATAAGGTGAGCAAGGGCCAAACCCTGGCTGTAATGCGCAGCGCCGATATTGCCGGCAACTATACCGATCTGTCATCTACTAATGCAGATGTAGCTGTTGCCAAACGGCAATTGGAACAAGCTGAATACCTCTACAAAAACGGCATCAGCAGCGAGCGGGATTATACCGAAGCTAAAGAAAACTATACTAAAGCAATAGCTGCTAACCGAAAAGTAAAATCGGCACTATCAATAAATGGCGGCGGTAATACCAACGAGAACGGCATGCTGGTGATAAAAGCCCCGCAAAGCGGTTACATCATCGAGAAAAACATCACCGCAGGCAGCTTCATCCGCCAGGATAATAATGGCAGCATGTTTACGATCAGTAATATGAAGGATGTTTGGATTTGGGCCAATGTGTTTGAATCGGATATAAGCAAAGTGAAAGTTGGCTATACGGCAAAAGTGACCACCATAGCTTATCCCGGCAAAGTATTCACCGGCAAGGTGAACGAGATAAGTTCGGTGCTTGACCCGGACAATAAAGTAATGAAGATAAAAATTGCACTGCCTAACCCCGATATGCTATTAAAGCCCGAAATGTTTACCACTGTGGTCATCACCAACAGCGAACAGCAACAATCGGTATCGGTACCGGCCAGGGCTATTGTGTTTGACAGCAGCAAGAATTATGTAGTGGTTTACAACAGCAAGTGCGATTTAAAGGTGCGCGAGGTAAGTGTAATAAAAACGGTAGATAATATAACCTACATCGCTTCGGGCCTTAACCCCGGCGATAAGGTGATCTCTAAAAATCAACTGTTGTTATACGATGCGTTGACTGCTGATTAAGCCCGAAGTTCAAAGTTTTAAGTCGTAAATCAGCCACTTATGACTTTTGGCTAATTACTTCTGACTTAATAATTGACCACTGATTAATGACCAAACGATGAACAAATTCATTAAAAATATTATCTATTTCTCGTTAAGGCACCGCTACTTTGTGTTCTTTATGACTGCCATTTTGGTGGTGATAGGGATATGGAGTTACAGTAACACGCCTATCGAAACCTTCCCCGATGTAACCAATACACAGATCATCATTATAGCGCAATGGCCCGGCCGCAGCGCCGAAGAGGTGGAGAAGTTTATCACTATCCCTATAGAAACGGTACTTAATTCGGTACAAAAAAAATCGAACCTGCGTACCACATCGGCTTTTGGTTTATCCTATACCCGTATCATTTTTGATGACGATGTAGACGATGCCTTTGCGCGCCAGCAGGTATTAAGCCGCCTGGCCAATGCCGATCTGCCTGATGGTGTAAAACCCGAAATAGAGCCGCCCTATGGCCCCACCGGCGAGATTTATCGCTATACGCTGAAAAGCAAAACCAAATCGCTGCATGAATTGACTGCTATACAGGATTGGGTATTAGACCGCCAGTTTAAATCTGTGCCTGGTGTAGCCGATGTGAACAGCTTTGGGGGCGAGGAGAAAAGCTACGAGGTAAGCGTTAACCCAGCCTTGCTGCAAAAATACAACCTTACATCATTGGATGTTTTTAATGCAATAAACCGCAGTAACATTAATGTAGGCGGCGATGTGATTGAAAAGAATGACCAGGCCTACGTAGTACGTGGAATAGGTTTAATTGGCAGCGTGGATGAGATAAGGAACATCATTATCAAAAATGTAAATAATGTGCCTATCCTGGCTAAAGACGTGGCCGACGTGCATGAAGCAGGTTTGCCGCGTTTGGGACAAGTTAGCCGCGATAAGCAAAAAGATGTTATTGAAGGTATTATTGTAATGCGCAAAGGCGAAAACCCGGCTGAAGTACTGGAACGTGTACGCGCTAAAGTTAAAGACCTGAACGATAACGTACTGCCCAAAGATGTAAAGATAGATACCTTTTACGATCGTACTAACCTAATGGATTTCTGTACCGAAACGGTGATCCATAACCTATTGGAAGGTATTGTGCTGGTAACTGTAATCGTTTTTTTGTTTATGGCCGATTGGCGCACTACCCTAACTGTGGCTATTATTATCCCGCTGGCTTTGCTGTTTGCCTTTATTTGTATGCGGATAAAGGGCATGAGCGCCAACCTGCTCAGTATGGGCGCGGTAGACTTTGGGATTATTATAGACGGGGCCGTGGTGATGGTGGAAGGCATCTTTGTAGCCCTCGATCATAAGGCCAAAGAGGTGGGCATGGAGAAATTTAATAAGCTGGCCAAATTAGGCTTATTTAAAAACGTAGGTGCCGAAATGGGCAAAGCTATTTTCTTCTCCAAGCTAATTATCATTACTTGTTTGATCCCAATTTTCGCGTTCCAAAAAGTAGAAGGTAAAATGTTCTCACCACTGGCTTACACGCTTGGTTTTGCCTTGCTGGGCGCCTTGATATTTACCCTTACACTGGTGCCGGCCTTATCCAGCATCCTTTTAAGGAAAAATGTTAAAGAGAAACATAATGTGGTGGTACTATTCTTTGAAAACGGCGTGCGCCGTATGTTCAGCTTCACCTATCGCAACCAAAAATTAAGTTTGCTTGTCGCCATAGCTTTTATGGCCTTAACTTTCTTCTCGGCCAAATTTTTGGGTTCAGAATTTTTACCCGACCTGAATGAGGGCGCCCTTTGGGTGGAAGCCGAATTGCCAATGAGCGTATCATTACCGGAAGCCGAAAGTATCAACCAAAAAATGATGCAGATACTGGAAAAATTCCCCGAGGTAAAGCAAACCCTGGCACAGGTAGGCCGCACTAACGATGGTACCGACCCTAAAGGCTTTTTTGATGTGCAGATCCAGGTTGACCTGAAAAATAAAAAAGAATGGCCAAAAGGCGTAACCGAGGACGACTTGATAGACCAGATGGATGGGCAATTAACTAAAATACCGGGCGCGGTATTCAACTATTCGCAACCCATACGTGATAACGTGGAAGAAGCCGTGGCCGGGGTGAACGCGGCCCTTGCTGTAAAGATATTTGGCCCTGATTTTAAAGTGCTGGATGAAAAAGCCGACGAGGTATTACGCGTATTGAAAACAGTGAAAGGTGTGGACGATTTGGGGGTACTGCGTAACCTTGGTCAGCCGGAGTTCAGGATTGAACTTGACCAGCGCAAAATGGCCATGTATGGCGTAGCTACCGCTGACGCCAACGCGGTAATTGAAATGGCCATTGGCGGTAAAGCCGCTACCGAACTTTATGAAGGCGAACGCCGATTTGATATCCGCGTGCGTTACCAAAAGGATTTCCGCGATACACAAGATAAGATAGAGAACCTGATGGTCCCTACCATGAACGGTTCTAAAATAGCTATTAAAGAAATTGCCGAAATAAAAACGATTACTGGTCCGGCGTTTATTTACCGCGATAACAATACCCGGCACATTGCGGTGAAATTCAGTAACCGCGGCCGCGATTTGGGCAGTACTATAGCCGAAGCACAGGCCAAAGTGGCCCGAATGGTGCACCTTGACCAAGGTTATAGCATTGCCTGGGCTGGTGAGTTTGAGAACCAAACCCGCGCTTCAAATACTTTAGCACATGTGGTGCCTATTTGTTTGCTGGTCATCTTCCTGATCCTGTTCATCACTTTTGGTAATGTGAAAGATGCTACACTGGTAATTATGAACGTGCCTTTCGCATTAATTGGCGGTATTTTGGCCCTGCATATTACGGGTATCAACTTCAGTATATCTGCAGGTATTGGCTTTATTGCCTTGTTTGGTGTATGTATCCAAAACGGGGTGATCCTGGTATCTGTTTTCCGCAAAAACCTGGAAGCCGGTATGCATTTGGACGAAGCCATTTTAGATGGTGTAATTTCCCGCGTACGCCCTGTTGTTATGACCGCTCTGATGGCCGCCATAGGGCTGATGCCGGCAGCTATATCGACCGGTATTGGCAGCGAAACACAAAAACCACTGGCAGTGGTAGTAATTGGCGGCCTGGTTACTTCAACCATATTAACACTACTAATACTGCCGGTTATTTATGCTATGGTTTATAAACTGATACACCGCCGCGAGAATAGAAAATTACTTAAAAGAATAGGGGCGGTAAGATCGTAACTATTCAACTCCTAATTTAACTAAAACAGCGGCGCATTTATATCAATGTGCCGCTGTTGCATGTAGCTACTTTGTAGCAGTTTTATTTAAAATACGACAATGGTATCTCCTTCCACAAGCCGTGCGCCAGATGACCTATCAGTACTTCATAAATAAGGTATAATGGCCAAAACAGGTAACTGATAAGCGCAAGGATGATAGAGTGGTTGTAATACCAACTGATCAGAACAGCATAGATACCTAAAATGCCGTATAATATGCTCGAGTCTCTTTTATCCATAACAATTGGGGTTTAGTATTTAACAAAAGTACTAATCTTAAAGTTTTACCGCAAAAACACAGGCAAATGCATACACTTGCGATAGGCTTAATATGGCCTGAGGTGAAACTTTTAAAGTGATTAATTATACAGAACAAAATTTAGTTTACGGCATTAATCATTTATATTCATCCCGGTATGAAACTCGATCTGGACAAACAGGAAAGCGAATTTTTGATCAAAACCATTGCCCAGTGGGAAAAAGATGGTTTACTTAATGCGGAAACCGCCGAAAACCTGCGCAATTCCATTACGGTAAAAGGCTTTGATTGGATGCGCCTGGCTAAGTATTCTTTTTGGATAGCTTTGTTTTGCGGTATCGTAGCCTTTGGCTCACTCATTATAAACGATACTATTGTGCGCTGGATAAAAAGCCTTTATTACACACCTGATGTGGTTATTAGCATAGTATCGTGTATAGCTGCTGTGGCCTTTTTCTATTACGGCCGGCTGATGGAGAAAAAGCGCCCTGAAAAAGTGTTTAGTAACGAAGCCTTGATATTTACCGGCGTATTGTTTACTGCTTGCTGCATAGCTTATTTAGGTAAAACATTCGATAACGGGTCTCATCATTTTTCTATCCTGTTCTTAATTTCGGTATTTGTTTATGGCTTTTTAGGCTGGCGTTTCAATTCCAGGCTGATATGGCTATTCGCACTCATATCGCTGGGTAGTTGGTTTGGTACCGAAACCGGTTACCAAACAAAATGGAGCCATTATTTTTTAGGGATGAACTATCCATTGCGTTTTGTTGGTTTTGGCGCCATATTGCTGGCAGCATGCTACGCCCTAAAAAAGCAAAAATGGATACAATACTTTTGGGAACTTACTTACGTCATTGGGTTGCTGTATTTGTTCCTTTCGCTATGGATGCTGAGTATATTCGGTAATTATGGCGAACTGGATGCCTGGTGGCAGATCAAACAGATCAGCCTGTTTTATTGGGGCATCATTTCGGCCGTGGTAGCCGGTGGTTTTATGTTTTACGGGTTAAAAAGCAATGACATTATAGCCCGCGAATTTGGTATAACATTCCTTATTATCTTTCTATACACCAAATACTTCGAATACTTTTGGAATGAAACCAACATGGCGGTATTCTTCTCCATCCTTGCCGCATCGTTTTGGTTGATTGGCAGGAAGGCCGAGAAAATTTGGAACTTAAAAGGGAAGGACGATAAAGATTCTATTTAACCCATACCAAATACACTTGTTTCACCACATGATATGCCGCGAAGGCGAAAAACAAAATAGCAATTCCCGTATTTATAGTCCGCGTGCTTAGCTCAAACTTGCTTTGTATATACCGGGCAAACTTTCCGTAAATAAATAGACATAAAAACGCGCCAACAGCCGAACCTAAGCTAAATATGGTTAACGCCAATAAGCCACTCATTATCCATTGGTGTGTGATAAGGTAAGTCCCGGCAATCATCCAAAAGGGAACTTGCATGGGGTTAATAAAACCCAGTAGCAATCCATATTTAATACTCTCGCGTTTAGAATAATTGGGCTTAGGTGGCTTTTTGCGGTTAAGCCAGGTAATGGTACCTAAGGTGCCGAATAGCGCAACCATGGCCCAGTCTATAATAGTGTTTAAATGCAGCTGACTCGACAGCCATTCTGCGGCGTGCATAATTGCAAACGTAAATATCAGTTCGGCGCAGGCAAAGGCGGTAATGAATTGCAATGCCTGTTTCATGCCCCGGTTAATAGCAATTTGCACCAGTGTTAAATTGATGTTCCCCGGCGGGATATAGCCAATAAAGTTAACAATGAGGCCAAGGAAAAAGGTAAGCACTAACATTGCCTAAAAATAATTAGCTTTTTGATAGCGTATATTATATTTCGGTTAAAATTTGAATTTAACGTTATTTGCACCGTATTTAATTGCAATTAATGTCCCAGCAAAAAATTATATCATTATTGCCTGCCGCTACCGAAATTGTTTGCGCCCTGGGTTTACAGGGTAACCTGGTAGGCCGGTCGCACGAATGTGATTATCCCGAAAATGTAAAAGCTTTGCCTATATGTTCCGAAGCCAATTTTCCCGACGGAATGAGCAGCCTGGAAATTGACAATAAAGTAAAGGAAATATTAACTGAGGCACTATCGGTTTACACGTTAAAGCGCGAAGTAATTAAAGCGCTTTCACCTGATGTGGTGATTACCCAGGCCCAGTGCGATGTTTGTGCGGTATCCGTACAAGAAGTTGAGCAGGCGCTGGGCAATTACCTGGATAAACAAACTCAGATCATCTCTTTACAGCCTAACAATTTGACTGATATTTTTAATGATATCACCGTTTTGGCGGAAGCTTTAAATGTACAAGCCGCAGGTGCTGATCTGTTGGAAAGACTGAACGAAAGGGTGGATATCATCAAACACAAACTGAAATTCATAGCAGACAAGCCTACTGTGGCTTGTATAGAATGGCTGGAACCGATGATGATATCGGGCAATTGGGTACCCGAATTAGTTGAAATAGCCGGCGGCTTGCCGATATTGGCCTCAATTGGTAAACATTCGCCTTATGTGAAATGGGAAGACATTGCCGCTGCCGATCCGGATATTATAGTGCTGATGCCCTGTGGGTTTAGTATGGACAGGGCATTAAAAGAAGTAAGTATCCTGCTGCAGCAACCTGGTTTTGCCGAGCTGAAAGCTGTAAAAAACAACCGTTTGTATATTACCGATGGTAACCAATATTTTAACCGCCCTGGTCCGCGGATAGTGGATTCTATTGAGATACTGGCCGAAATTATTAACCCTAAACAGTTTATTTTTGGCTACGAGGGTAATGGGTGGATGAAGTTTAGTATTTGAACCAATAAGTATATGTCATTGCGAGGAGCACAGCGACGCGGCAATCTCGTAGTATGATTTACGAACTATGAGATTGCCACGCTATCGCTCGCAATGACAAAAATGTAGAATTATGATAGTCACCGAGACCCAACTCCGCCAATTTACCCACAACATCTTCCTCGCTATAGGCTGCAGTGAAGGGCATGCCCGTCTTTCGGCAGATGTGCTGCTAAGATCGGATATGCGGGGAATAGATTCACATGGCGTTGCGCGCCTGTCGGGCTATATCAGGCTGTGGGAGAAAGGCCGGATAAACCCCACCCCCGACATTCGCATTGTGCATGAAACCCCAACTACCGCCACTGTTGACGGCGACGCGGGACTTGGACTGGTGGTAGCGCCATTTGCCATGGAGGTAGCCATGCAAAAAGCTGAAGCATATGGTTCGGGCTGGGTATCCGTACGCAATTCTAATCACTTCGGTATTGCCGGTTACCATGCTTTGATGGCGGTGGAGAAGGACATGATAGGCTTTGCCATGACCAATGCCAGTCCGCTGGTAGCGCCCACTTTTAGCAACGAGCGAATGCTGGGGACCAACCCCATGTGCTACGCTTTTCCGGCTGGGCAGTATCCACCATTGATAATTGATATGGCCACCTCTGCGGCAGCCAATGGCAAGCTGGAAATAGCCCAGCGCGGCGGTAAGCAAGTACCCGAAGGCTGGATACAGGATGCAAAAGGAAATTACACAACAGACCCGCACGCGCTGAAAACCGGCGGCTCGCTATTACCCTTAGGCAGCGACCGTGAACATGGCAGTCACAAAGGTTTTGGCTTAAGCGCCACGGTTGATATTTTATCAGCGGTATTGTCGGGGGCTAATTACGGCCCGTGGGTACCGCCGTTTGTAGCTTTTTTAGATCCCCCGACTGATCCTGTAGGACAAGGCATCGGCCATTTCCTGGGTGCTATGCGGGTTGACGGCTTCCGCCCTGTCCAGGATTTTAAAGATAACCTGGATAATTGGATCAGCCGGTTTAAATCTGCTTCAACTATCAATCCTGATCAGAAAGTCATTATCCCCGGCGAGCCAGAACTGGAAGCAGAAATTGACAGGAGGCAAAATGGAATTCCGTTAGTTGATGCCGTGGTGAAGGATTTAAATGAATTAGCTGTAAGGTTTGGTTTAAAGGGTTTGTAAGCTATCCCTTCACCGTTCCCGCAATCTCAGTAATCGCTTTCACCAACTTATCCATATCGGCAATAGTGGTATACACATGCGGGGTAATACGCACGCATTTAATATTTTCTATTACGATGGATGTAGTATGTATTTTATATTTGCCAAACAGTGCGCCGTCCAGTTCCTGCGGAGTCATACCATCTATTGTTACGCCGCAAATAGCACAGGAATAGGCTGGTTTTAACGAGGTATGCAGCTTAACCTTCGGCACATGCTGCACGCGGCTAGCCCAATAATCTTTAAGGTAGCGGATGCGTTCTTCCTTGCGTTTACTGCCAATTGCCAAATGAAAGTTTATCGCCTCGCCAATGCCCTGCTCTATAGGGAAACTGCGGGTGCCAATGTTTTCAAACTTGCGGATATCGCCGCTTTGGGGGTTATCATCACATAGCAGCGGCCATACTTTGGCTATCTTCTCCTTCTTGATCCATAACATGCCGCTGCCAATAGGCGCCGATAGAAATTTATGCAGGCTGGTGCCAAAATAATCGCAATGCAGGTCGGATATCTTAAAATCAAGTAAACCGAACGAGTGGGCACCATCTACAATCACCTCAATACCTTTGGCGTGGGCCATATCGCATATTTTACGTACCGGCATAATCTGGCCAACCCAGTTAATGACATGGGTAACATGTATCAATTTAGTTTTGGGTGTAATAGCATCTGCGTATACTTTTACTATTTGCTCATCATTCTCAATAGGAAAATCGAAACTAAGTTCTTTGTGAACTATCCCATCTCGTAAAGCCCGTTGATGGTATGCCTGTCGCATATGCGGATAATCCTGGCGTGTGGCTATCACTTCGTCGCCTTTAGTGAGCGGTAAGCCGTAAATTATAGTGTTCAGTGCCTCTGTGGCGTTGCGGTTCACCGCTATTTCGTCGGCTAACGTACCGGCAAGCAAGGCCAGTTTTTCACGCAGGGGTTCGCGGCCCTGGTCTAATATACGCCACATAAAATAGGATGGACCTTCATTAGCCAGCTTGTTATATCGTTCAACCGCTTCCTGTACCACAATGGGCGATGGTGAAACCCCGCCATTATTCAGTATCATAATATTGGTGCTTACGCTATAAGCGCGCTGTATTACGCCCCAAAAGTCTTCATCCTCGGCTACTTGCTGCGGCGTTAGGTGCGCTACCTTTTGTTCGGCTTCGTGCCAGGCTTCGGCGTGGGCCTGGTTAAATAAGCTGGTTGCAGAAAAAGCACCTGTAAGCACAGCGGCTTGTTTCAGGAATAAGCGACGGTTATTGGTCATGAACGAATTTAGGAGATTCGTAGGAGGTATGCAATAGGGTTAGACTAACCCCGCGGCACTTCGTGCGTAACCCCCTCTTCGCCTTCGGCGTAACGAGAGGGTCCGTATCCCTATGGGAAAGGAAATCCTGCCCTCTTTCCGCGGAACGCAAATATAGTACCGACCAGCGCAGCGTCGTCGGGGTGAGTCACACCGCCGCACAAATATTTTTCAGCTGATGGATATGCCTTTGCGTATGTACTGAAATAAAGTTCAGCAGCTCTATCCGGGTAACAGGCCCCGAACCCGGAAATTCGAAACCTTGTATGGTTTGTGTAGGGTCTTGCGTTTTAGCGGCTTCAATAATTCCGGTAAAGGTTTCATCCAGCAACCGGGTCAACTCATCTTTATCCTTTGGTTCATCCGAAGGCAATATAAACTCGGGCGATTTCATTTTGGTGTTGAAATCTAAAAACATAGCGCGCAGTTGCCCCACGTGCTGTTCAGGGTCGCGTTGAGTTGGTAAAGCTTCATTATTCAATAAAGCAGGAACGCCATTTACCGATTTATAAACATGCTCGGTCACTTGCCCGGCGGTCCAGCTATCTTTAAAAGGTACTTTATTAAATTGTTCTTGTTTAAAATCTGATACTATCTTTAGTAGGTCTTCTTTTACCGTCAGTAATTCTGCTGAAATATGCTTTGCCATGATTTGTATAATTTATTTTTAGCGATAACGTAAAATTAAGGCCTGCATAATTATTGTGAAATGCGTAAAAACGACAATTAACGGGGCAATTGCGACAGTAACTTTATAATTTTTTAGCGCATTTAAATACCCCCTGGATCAATCAGTTACAAAGTGGCTAATTATCTATATAAATAGGCATATATCTGCTATTAATAAAACGGAATAATTAATACCTTAGCAGCGTTTTAAGCGAGCAAATTTGTGCTTAAAACTTATTTTATGAGTAACTTTTTAGACGACAACTTCCTGCTGAAAACTGAGACCGCACGCCGTTTATATCACGAGTATGCGAAGCAGATGCCGATAATTGATTATCACTGCCATTTACCGCCCGATCAGATTGCGGCAAACAGTAATTTTGCCAACCTTACCCAAGTGTGGCTGTATGGCGACCATTACAAATGGCGTGCTATGCGCGCCAATGGTGTGAATGAAAAATATATTACCGGCAACGGCAGCGATTTTGAGAAGTTTGAACAATGGGCGGCTACAGTGCCTTATACCCTGCGCAATCCGCTTTACCACTGGACACATCTGGAATTACAGCGTTATTTTGGCATGCATGATATTGTATCATTGGCCACAGCCAAAAAGATATACGATGAATGTACCGCCAAGCTGCAAACACCCGATTACAAGGTACGTAACTTGATACAGAATATGAATGTGAAGGTGGTATGCACTACCGACGATCCACTGGATAACTTGGAATACCATCAGCAAATAAAGGCTGATAACTATGCCGTAAAAATATTACCGGCCTACCGGCCTGATAAAGCGATGGCTGCTGATGATGTAGCCGGGTTGAATGCATACATCAACAAACTAGAAGGGGTGACCAACACCAACATCAGCGATTTTGATACCTACCTATCAGCACTGAAAGCCCGTCACGATTACTTTGCGGCTAATGGCTGCTCGGTATCCGACCACGGCCTGGAGCAAATATATGCCGAAGATTATACCGATAAAGAGATCAGCGACATATTTAAAACCATCCGTGCAGGTGGTGTGCTGCTGCCAATGGAAATACTGAAGTTTAAATCGGCCATGCTGGTTTACTTTGCAGAATGGGACCACGAGAAAGGTTGGGTACAGCAATATCACCTGGGCGCTTTGCGCAACAACAATACCCGCATGCTATCGCAATTAGGGCCGGATACCGGTTGGGATTCGATAGGTGATTTTAGCCAGGCCCGTATGCTGTCTAAATTCCTTAACCGTTTGGATACAGACAATAAACTGGCAAAGACTATTATCTATAACCTTAACCCTGCTGATAACGAACTGATAGCTACCATGATTGGTAACTTTAACGATGGTTCGGTTGCGGGCAAGATACAGTTTGGTTCGGCCTGGTGGTTCCTTGACCAAAAGGACGGCATGATCAAGCAAATGAATGCTTTAAGCAATATGGGTCTGTTAAGCCGCTTGGTAGGTATGCTTACCGATTCGCGCAGTTTCCTCTCCTACCCACGTCACGAATATTTCCGCAGGTTGCTATGTAATCTGTTTGGCGATGATGTAGAGAACGGCGAACTGCCAAACGATATAGCCTGGATAGGTAAAATTGTACAGGATATTTGCTTCTATAACGCTAAAAACTACTTTGGCTGGGATGTGTAAATTTCAGTTACAATTTAAAGTTTGCAGTTAGCATAACAAAAAAGGAGGACCAAATGGTCCTCCTTTTTTGTTATCTCCAACACGTCATTGTGAGGAGTGAAACGACGTGTTGGAGATGGTTATGTTATTTGCTGGCCTTTATCGTTTCCTTCACTTCACCGCACTCATCCATTGCTTTGCCGTAATAAGGGTTAGCAATTTTGTCGGATGAACTCAGCCAATAGGCTTTTTTCATTGGGCAATACTGGCGGTATAAAGTAACATCGGTACTTTTCATGTTTTTTACAAGGGCGTACATATCGTCAGATAGTTTCTGGAAATGTTCGCGCTGGTGGGCCAGTTCGGTTGATTCGCTGATATGGTCGCCGTTAAAGCGTAGCTTTTCTGCGTATTTGGTCCATGCTATTTTTTGTGTAGCGTCCAATTTATTTACATCAACTGCTTTTATAGCCGCGGTAAATGCTTTGGCCTGCTCATTGGCAGCTTTGCTATTATCAGTTACCAGGGCATCTTTTATACCCAGATAAGCTTTTATTATTGGGCTGATAACCGTGTTATCGGTAGCTTTTACTTGTGTACTTACGGCTATGAATAAGAATAGTATTAATGCTTTTAATGCTTTCATGTTGTTTGTTTATGAGTAAAGTTAACAATTTATGCTATTACAATTTCTATGACATCTTGTAAAACAAAAAGTCCGCACAAAATTGTACGGACTTTTTGTTTCACTTAAAACTCGCGACTTAAATAGCCACTTTCACCACCAATTTTTTGATCGGGCCTACGCCTATCATAGGCGCGTGCACATCGTTAGGGTAAAAGATCACAAACTGGCCGCCCTTAAGGCTGAAGTACATATCGGGTTTATCGGCGTAAAAAATTACGTCCTTCTCTTCGTTAAACTCTCCTTTTGGCTGGGTGCAATCTGTGCGTGGTTTCCAACCCATAGTTTCGTTGCCACGGATGCAAAGCTGTATATCTATGTTTTTATTATGGCACTCAAACTTCTCACCGGCAGTTTCAGCAGTTACGCCATCCTTATCGCTTACAATGGCTTTCACACCCTCGGCGATATCAAATTTACCAACCTCTAAAGCAGCCAGATCTGTTGATAATAAATAATCAAAAGCTACTTTAAAATTTGGGTGTAGAGCAGCATATTGGGCGCCGTTCTCTAATTTATCTATAATCATATTTTAGTGTTGAGTTGTAAGTTTTGAGTAATGAGTTTCTATACCATCACTCAAAACTCAATACTTTAAACTTATCTCTGTACCCGTCCCGAGCCATCGCCTTTAACCAGTTCTTTTACTTCGTTCAAAGTAGCGTGGTTCAAATCGCCTGGGATAGTATGTTTCAATGCAGAAGCAGCAACGCCAAACTCGGCAGCATCGCCCTGGCTCATACCGGTAACCAAACCAAAGATGAAACCGCTGGCAAACGAATCGCCGCTACCAACACGGTCAACTATACGTACTTCGTATTGTTTGGTGTGGTAGAACTCGGTACCATCATATACTAAAGCGCTCCAGCCGTTATCGCTGGCGCTATGGCTTTCGCGTAGGGTTGATGCAATATATTTAAAGCCAAATTTTTCTTTCATTTGTTTGAAAACGCTTTTGTAACCGTCAAGGTTCAGTTCGCCTTTGGTTACATCGGTGCCTTCGCTGGTGAACCCTAAAGTGGTATCGGCATCTTCTTCGTTACCAATACAAACGTCAACATATTTACAAAGCTCGGTCATCACCTGGCGGGCTTTCTCTTTGCTCCAAAGTTTTTTACGGTAGTTCAAGTCGATAGAAGTAGTAATGCCTTTTGCCTTCGCCGCTTTTAAGGCAGCTAAAGTTAAAGCCGCAGCTTTATCGCTTAATGCAGGTGTAATACCGGTGGTGTGGAACCAATCGGCACCTTCAAAAATAGCATCCCAGTTAAATTCGCTGGCATCAACATCGGCAATAGAAGCGCCGGCACGGTCATAAACCACTTGCGATGCACGCATTGAGGCGCCTGTCTCTAAAAAATATATCCCTAACCTGTCGCCACCACGTGCTACAAATTGCGTATCAACACCATAACGGCGCAGGTGGTTAATAGCCGACTGACCGATGGGGTTATTTGGCACTTTTGACACGAAGGTACCATTCAATCCATAGTTGCAAAGTGCTGCCGAAACGTTGGCCTCGCCGCCACCGTAGGTAACGTCAAAAGTATCAGACTGGACAAATCTTTTAAAATCAGGAGTTGATAACCTTAACATTATCTCTCCCAGGGTTACGACTTTTTTAGACATCGTTGGGTTATGTTTTAAAATTGAAAAAAATAAATTACAAATAAATTACGGCTTATCCGCGGCGGTCAAAAATACATTTAAACCTAACTAATTACTAAGATATTATAAAAAAAATGAGCGGAAACGATTGCGTTAATTGTTTTGAACTAAATGCTAATCAAGCATACATCTTTCTATATTTTCTTTATACTTTTAGCCCCAATTAAAATCTAAAGATATAATAACACTAAGATGGATAAGAAAGAAGCAATATTAAAATTAATACCAGAACAAGGTATTTTACCGTTGTATTTTAATAAAGATGCCGAGGTTAGCGTAAATATTTTACATGCCTTATATAAGGCCGGTATAAAAACCATTGAATACACTAACCGGGGCGAGGCAGCTTTGAAAAATTTTGCCAAACTGCGCGAGGTTTGTGATAAAGAACTGGGCGGGATGTATTTAGGCGTAGGCACCATTAAAAATGCCAAACAAGCGCAGGACTTTGTTGATGCCGGTGCAGATTATATTATTAGCCCCGGATTGGTAGAAGAAGTGATACCCGTTGCTGAAAAAGCAGGATTACTATGGGTGCCTGGTTGTATGACACCAACTGAAATTATTAAAGCCGAAAACCTGGGTGCTAAAGTGGTGAAACTTTTCCCTGGTAATTTACTGGGCCCATCTTTTCTTTCAGGCATTAAAGAGTTGTTTCCGGGTATGCTGTTTATGCCTACCGGTGGCGTTGAATTGACCAAAGAGAACATTGGGGGCTGGTTTAAAGCTGGCGTTTGCGCCGTGGGCATGGGCAGCAAATTAATTAGCAAAGATGTGATGGAAGGCCAAAAATATGACGAACTTACCGCCGCAACTAAAGAAGCGATGGAAATTGTGAAAGCAAGCCGATAATTTTACCAATAAAAGAACCCTATATTTACCCGAGAAGAAAAAAATGAGTGAAACCAAAGTAGGCAAATACCGGTGGACAATTTGCGCCTTGTTGTTTTTTGCAACAACCGTAAATTATTTGGACCGTCAGGTATTGAGCCTTTTAAAACCGTCGCTTGAAAAGGAATTTAACTGGAGCAACACCGACTATGCGGATATCGCAGCCATGTTCCAGCTTATTTATGCCATATCCCTGCTGTTTGCCGGCCGTATTATTGATAAGCTTGGCACCAAAAAAGGTTATGCCTGGGCTATTGTCGTATGGTCCATAGGTGCTATTATACATGCGCTTGCTATCCCGATAGGCGAGAAATTGAATTTTGTGTTAGGCTGGGTAGGCATTGCAACGGTGCCGGTTTCTATACTTGGTTTTATGTTTTCGAGGGCGGTGTTGGGCATTGGCGAGTCGGGCAACTTTCCGGCTGCTATTAAAGCTACTGCCGAATATTTCCCAAAGAAAGAGCGTTCGTTTGCAACCGGTATTTTTAATTCAGGTTCAAACGTTGGCGCTATTTTAGCACCCCTGAGCGTACCATGGATTGCCGCTAATTGGGGTTGGGAAGCCGCTTTTTTAATTATAGGTGCTATAGGCTTTATATGGCTGTTGTTTTGGTTGATCTTTTACGATAAACCCGAAGAACAAAAGCGTTTATCAAAAGCAGAGTACAAGTATATTTATGCCGACCAGGAAGATCATTCAGGCAAATATGTTGCCGGTGGCGATCCCAAAAAAGTATCGTGGTTTCACTTGCTTACCTACAGGCAAACCTGGGCATTTACCGTTGGTAAGTTTATGACCGATGGTGTATGGTGGTTCTTCCTTTTTTGGTTACCCGCTTATTTGAACGATCAGTATCATATTTCAGGCATGGCTATACAGGTACCCCTGGCAGTGCTATACAGCATGACTATGTTTGGCAGTATAGGTGGCGGATATTTCCCGGCTTATTTTATTAACAAAGGCGATACGCCGTATGACGGCCGCATGAAAGCCATGCTTTTAATTGCCTTTATACCGTTGGTAGTATTGGCTGCACAGCCATTAGGCTATATTTCTTACTGGATGCCTGTTTTATTGATAGGTATTGGCGCTTCGGCACACCAGGCTTGGTCGGCCAATATATTTACAACCGTGTCCGACATGTTCCCTAAAAAAGCAGTTGGATCAATTGTGGGTATTGGTGGTATGGCCGGTGGTATTGGCGGTGTATTAATTACCAAACTGGGCGGTTACCTGTTCGATCATTATAAGGCCCTTGGCCATATTGAAACAGGCTACAGCATTATGTTTGCCATTTGTGCAACGGCTTACCTTATAGCCTGGTGCATTATGAAGGTACTGGTGCCCAAATACAAGGTTATTGAATTATAATATCAGTGATATAACATATAAAGGGGCTTAATAGCCCCTTTTTTATTTTAATGCAGATCCTGGAAAACCTGTATGGCATGATCAGATTTGATTTTACAGATCACTAACGCGGCTACGCATGCGTTTTACATAGTTGCGGATATCCAGCACAATGCCGGCAAAGAAGTAGAATATCAGGGGGAAGCCTACTGCCAGGAACGACGAATAAATGAAAAAAAGCCTGATCTTATTTATTGAGATATTAAAACGCTCGCCCAGGTAGGTACAAACCCCAAAGGAGTACCGCTCAAAAAATGTAAGGATGCGTTGTAACATATCAGGACAATTTTAATACTTTATTACCAACGGCGCATTGCAGGCATTTCTTATAGTTGCAGTAACTATTTTTTAATTCAAGCAACGCCTGCGAATCGAACGCTGTAGTACTTTTCACCCCGAAGGTAACAAAATCATCTGTGATATTGTTCTTTTCGCCGGGTAAATATTCTAACAAAGCAAGCGCACGACTGATATAATATTGTTTTTGCAGGTGTTTACCATAGGTAAATAAGGTTACGGCCACTGTGTTTAATAATAAAATATCAACCGCACTTGCACCCATGTTTTTTGGCGACGATTTGCTTTCTACATCAAACCGGAAATGGGTATCCCAGTAAGGGTGTACTTTAGCGTTGGCAAACAGATCGCGCAGTTGGGCAACGTCTTTTACCTCTAATATTTTCGAAAAAAGGTGATTGGAATTGATCACCAGTGCCGCGAATTGTGCAAGCCTTATGGTTGGGAAGTTTTGCGGGCGCATCCGTAGGAATTTCCACAGATGCTTTTCTACCGGAGTCAGTTTGTGCTTTTTGCGCAGAAAGTTGTATTCTTCTTTTAGCTTGCGCGGATATTCATCAACAAAATCATCTTCCAGAAAACCGGCCTGGCCAAATATCAATGCCTCAATTTGCAGCGGATAGTTTTTGTGTTTGGCCAGGATGATCTGCGGAAGCGATTTGGCCATCATCTCAAACGGCAAGGCATTCACCTTGAAACCAAAGTTTGCCGCCAGTAACCGGTAAAAAGTTTCTTCCCAATCTCCCCGGTTTACAGCTAAAGCTTCAATTACCGCTGTCGATTTCTTTTCCAATCGCTCTACCAGCACACGCGTCAGCCAGTTACGCATAGTAATATCATCAACGGTTTTTAAGGTGGCTTCGCAGGGGATAAATGCTTGGTTGCTGAAGATCAGATAATGGTAACGCTGATAAAGTTCATCAGGGATGCGGTTATACAATTCCAGCGTAGGAACTTTCCGTCCATCGGGCATTATCACTGGTTGATCGTCCTTATAAACTACATGTAGTATTACACTGCCATAAGCGCCATCGGTTTGGTGGCCGTGGCGGTTCCAGTCTGCCGATGATACATGTAGCTCCACGTTACCCGCCCAGGTTGTTTCACCAATGCGGATACGCGCGTTCTGAAAATCGGGCCCGCCATCGGTATGCGCCATGCCTGCCGAGAATACCTCTATTTCTTCGCCATCGGTAGTCCGCAACCCCATTCTGTTGAACAGGCGGAACTTCCATACGTAATGCAAGAGATCCTCGGTGATAAGCATGGTTTAAAAATAGTAAAAATGTACAGATGATAAAATTGCTGCAAGTTTTAAAAGAATGCCATTGCGAGCGATAGCGCGGCAATCTCGTAGTTTAATTTACGTCCTACGAGATGCCGCGTCGCTACACTCTTCGCAATGACAAATAGGATTATAACTTATCGACCCCGCCAGGCTAGACGCTTGAATTGGCAGGTTTGCTTACGGTCAACTATCAAATAAACATTTATACACCTATCCATTTCTCATCAACACATCTTACTTTTGCGCCATGCCGCATACCGATGCTATTATCACTTATAAAACACCCAAAAGGGCCCGCATATCCAGCACGGTGTTTTACTTCATTTCAGGCTTTGGCTATTCGGCCTGGGCATCGCGCATCCCTTCTATCCAACAGCATCTGCATTTAAACGAAGCACAATTGGGCGCAATATTATTTGCCATGCCCGCCGGTTTGATGTTGACCATGCCGCTAACCAGTCAGCTCCTTGGCCGCTTCAGCAGTCGCAGCATCATGTTTGGCGGCGCTATGATGTATAATATTATGCTGGGTTTATTAGGTTTTGTTACGCATCCCTGGCAATTGGCAGTCATATTGTTCTTCTTCGGTTCGTCCCGTAATTTGTTTAACCTGTCGCTCAACGCGCAATCGGTTAGCGTGCAGTCGCTTTACGACAGATCTATTATGACCTTCTTTCACGGGGTGTGGAGCATGGCGGGCTTTGCCGGTGCAGCAGTAGGCTATTTAATGGTGACCTTTAATGTGGCGCCAGCCTGGCATTTACCCTCGGTAGCCATATTGATGATCATAACTGCTTTATGGTTTTACCCCGAAACTATCTATCATAAACCATCAGCGCTGCAAAAAAAGCCTGTATTTTCACTCCCCGATAAGTTCCTGCTTAAATTCGCGCTCATCTGTTTTGCCTGTATGGCTTGCGAAAACACCATGTACGACTGGGGCGGTATCTATTTTGAAAAGGCCGTACATACCTCTAAACAATCCGCTACGGCAGGTTTTGTATTTTACATGGTGGCTATGACCATCAGCCGGTTTGCGGGCGATAAAATGGTGAACAAATTAGGAGTTAAACCTATTTTAAAATATAGCGGCTGGCTGATATTTGCAGGTTTGTTAATTGCTGTACTGATCCCATATACCGTAGCGGCTTGCATAGGTTTCGTGCTCACTGGCGCCGGGGTATCGTGTATTGTGCCACTGGTTTTCAGTATGGCAGGGAAATCAAAAACTATGAGTGGCGCATCGGCTATTGCAGCCATATCAACTATTGGTTACCTCGGTTTTTTACTGGTGCCCCCATTTGTAGGTTTTGTGGCGCAGGCAGCAGGCCTGCGGATGGCGTTTGGCATAATAGCCGCTTTTGGTGCGCTAATTGTTTGGATGGTATCGATGATAAAGGATGATGGCGCACACTAAGCCTTTGAAAAAAATTAACACTCGAACGATTTAACGCTTTAGGCATCTAATAAAAAATTGGGCGTAACAAATAGTCGTCATATTTATCTTACTACAGAATACATCAACAAAACTGATCTATGAAAATTCTGCATGTTCTTAATGGCGACTCGACACTTGTGGGCTTTAAGCAAACCGGGCTTGATGGGGATATTATGGTTTGGCGCGAAGTACTTTCGGAAGGCCCGCTGGAGATAAACATTGGCGGGGCACATTTTTGGGAAACGCGATCGGAGTGGATATGTAAAACCTTCGATGATAACCCTGAAGCCTATCAACGGGATATGATTGACCAATTGGCCGTATTAAGTAAGCCGCACGATGAAATAAACCTTTGGTTTGAATACGACCTTCACTGCCAAAGCAATATGCTGGGGGTAATGAATTATCTGAAACAGCAAACCGATTTATCGGGGCCGGCTATTTATTTAATTTGCCCCGGCGAATTTCCGGGTAAGCCAAACTTTGGTGGCATGGGCGAATTGAATGGCAAAGAACAATTGTATCTCTACAATACCATCCGCACACAGTTAAGTGAAGTAGATTTTGTTATCGCTGCCGAAACCTGGGAAATGTATGTAAAGCACGATGCTGAGCATTTAAAACAATACCTGGCCAAAACCAGGTTCTGGGGTTGCATGCATTGGTTGAAAACTGCGCTCGAAGCGCATTTACAGCGCCTGCTGGTTAATGCAAACGGACTAAACCATATCGAGCAAAAATTGCTGGACATTTATAATATGGGCATAACCGATCAAATTGGTATCTGCACCGAATTTTGGAAGACCGATAAAATTTATGGCCTGGGCGATTTGGAAGTGGGCTTGTATTTGGATAAATTGAGACAGAAGGGGTACCTCTCCTAAGCTTATGCATTTGAAATTTTCTTTTAATTCCATATCTCCGTTTAGGCTGATTTAAAACGATACAAAAAACGGCGACCCCTATGAAATGGCCGCCGTCAAAAATCGGTTTAGGGAGAGAAGTTAATATAATTATCGATCATATTTTCCAATACTCCTGCTGCCTTCAGGCACATTAGATAAAAGTGGTGTCCCACGAATTATCCGGCACTATTTGTTTAAGTAAAAATTTTCATAATTATGCACAAAACTTATGCCATCATACTGCAGTTTTGTCTTGGATTATAAGATCAATTGATTTTAGCTTCGGCTATTACTTTATGAGAAAATGATGCGGCGAACAAGTGAGGGTGGATTATAAATATTTAGTCGGATAATTCTTTATTTTAGCACACTAATTCTACCTATTCGCTATATGCCGGCTAAATTCATTACCCTGAAAAATAAACATCTGCAAGTTACTATTACCAATTATGGCGCACGTTTGGTGGGCTTGCTTACCCTCGGGAAAGACGGCACCCTTGTTGATGTTGTGGCAGGATTTAAAACGGTTGATGAATACGAACAGGCTACATCTCCTTATTACGGTGCAACCATTGGGCGTTTTGCTAACCGTATCGCTAAAGGGCGGTTCAGCTTAAATGGGATAAGCTATATGCTACCGGTAAATAACGGGCCAAATTGCCTGCACGGCGGCGGCGGCATACATGCTAAAGTTTGGGATATACTGGACGTACAGGATCAAAGCATCACAATGCAGCTGTATTCACCCAATGGCGAGGATGGCTTTCCCGGCAATGTGTATATTACAGTAACCTATATGCTGGCTGATAACGCCGTGGTGATAAATTACGAAGCCACCACCGATAAGGACACTATAATTAACTTAACCAACCACGCTTATTTTAACCTGAACGGTGAGGGCGATGGCGATATATTGGGCCATACCCTGCAAATTAACGCCGATAGCTACACGCCTGTTACCCAAAACCTGATCCCCACCGGCGAACTGGGAACGGTAGCACATTCCCCGTTTGATTTCAGGACGGCGAAACCTATTGGTAAGGATATTGGGGCCGATCATGAACAACTTATAGTTGCCCGGGGGTATGATCATAACTATGTACTGAACAGGGTTGAAGGGCAAAAACTAACCTTCGCCGCTAAAGCCATTGGCGACAAAACGGGCATTGCCATGGCCGTAGATACCACCGAACCGGGCATGCAGTTTTATACAGGCAACTTTATGGATGGCACCAATACCTTTAAGGGCGGCAGTAAAGATGATTTCCGAAGCACGTTTTGTTTAGAAACACAGCACTTCCCCGATTCGCCTAACCAGCCCGCATTTCCGTCAACTTTATTAAGTGCAGGACAAGTATTCAGATCTTCGTCCGTATACCGCTTTGGAGTGGTTGAATAGCTTTTTATTTGGTGTCCTTTACCTCTTCCCAATAAATTGTACTTACGGGCAGGGCATTTTGCGTGGCAACCTGTGCCTTCACTTTTTCGAGTACAGCCCTAAGTTCATCCCCGGTAAGGGACGCTCCAACCTGATGATAAAAAATAGTGTTACCGGTTTGACTGTTGATAAACTTATAATGCTTGTTATCTGTTTTCATTGGGTCACAGTTAACGTCGTGTTACTTTATAACGTTTTAAAAGAGCTATTAGTTTTTGAATTAGATTTTACCCGCACAATTGCACTCATAAATGGTTTATGTATAATGCTAACGCCTTATAATTAATAATAACTTCATACTACTTACGTTACCTTTGTACTAATGAATTGGTTAAAAAAGAAAAGAATACTGCTGCCATCGTTCATAATTTTAATGCTGATTGCTGCCTATGCCCAAAAAATAAGGCATGAAAAAGGCACTGTTACGGGATATCTTACCGGCAATATGCTGGATGAAACATCGGGCATTGCAGCATCTGCTGAACACGAAGGCATTTATTATATTCATAACGATAGTGGCGACACCAGTCGCTTTTTTGCTATTACACCCGAAGGCAAACTAAAAGCTACCTATTATTTTAAAGGTGAGGCTACCGAAAAACTGGGCGTAAATGATTGTGAAGACATTGCCGTTGGCCCCGGGCCCGACAAAAGTAAAAGCTATGTGTATTTAGGCGATATTGGCGATAACCAGGCTGTACGTACCCACCTGGTGATCTATCGCTTTGAAGAGCCACCGATAAGTGGGCCGGATAGTGTGAAACATATAACAGCAGCGCCGCTATATGTAAAATACCCCGATGGTGCTAAGGATGCCGAAACACTGATGGTTGACCCGGTTGACCAATTGCTGTACATCGTATCCAAACGGAAAAATTCGGTAAGCATATATACTACCCCGCTAAACTTTAAAGGGAATGATACGGTAACCCTCACCAAACGCAGTACCATTCACCTGGGCGGGATACCGCCGTTTAAGTGGGTCACCGCCGGCGATATTTCTAAAGACGGCACCCAGATACTGTTAAAAAACTACAAGAACGTATATTACTGGAAACGCACACCCGGTGTACCTGTGTGGCAGGCCATGACCGAAAAACCTGCTAAACTATATTACAAGCAGGAAAAACAAGGCGAAGCCATTGGCTTTACACCAGATGGAAAAGGTTACTATACCGCCAGCGAAGGTATTGGGGAACCGATATATCATTATAATTTGTATTGAGGGAAGTCGGGAAACTTTTCAGGAAAAAGTTTTATATTCATGAAAAATTAACAAACCATGAAGAAGAGATTATTTTCAACCCTGGCACTTGTGCTTTGCAGTTTTTTGATTTGTTTGGCTGTTGTTGCCGACCTGACCGGCAAATGGAGCGGTGCAATTAAAACCCCCAATGGCGACTTCCCTGTAAAATACACCTTTAAGGTTGAAGGTGATAAACTAACAGGTACTGCCGATGGGGCTGATACCTCCATTCCCATTACCGATGGTAAAATAAGCGGGACTAATTTTACCTTTAACCTCGATTTTAATGGCACCATGCTTAAAAACGTAGGCAAGTTTTATGGTGATTCTATTACTATAGATGTGGATTATAATGGTACCAACCTGCACGGTATGCTAAAACGTGTGGAAGAAAAATAGTAAACTTTAAAAATCGACCTATAAAACCTTGCCTTGGGGCGAGGTTTTTTTATTTACGCCCCCTATTCATTTACAAGGTAATTCTGTTTCATTTGTCGGGCTAATGGACTGGCATAAACGGGTATTTTAGCAATACCAATTATCCGCTAAAATGAAAAAAACCTGCTATACGCTACTGTTTATTTTCCTGGCTTGCTGTGCCATTGCCCAAACCCGTACTATCCGCGCCGACCTAACACAGGTTGCAGGTAAAAAACCTGCTATGTTTAACGAATGTGTGGGTGCCGGTCGCGCTAACGAAGGTTTGCGGGCCGATTGGCAGCAGCAATTGGCCGAGGTACAAAAGGATATGGGTTTCCGTTACATCCGCTTCCACGGGCTGCTGAACGATGATATGCAGGTGTATAAAATTGACAAGGAGGGCAAGCAGGTATACAATTGGCAGTATATTGATAAACTGTACGATTATTTGCTGAGCATCCACATCCGCCCATTTGTGGAACTGGGTTTTATGCCCACCGATATGGCCAGCGGCACCAAAACCGTTTTTTGGTGGAAGGGCAATGTAACCAAGCCAAAAACTTACGAGTTGTGGGAAGAACTCATCCGCCGCCTGGTAAGCCATTTTCAGGACAGGTATGGCAAAGCCGAGGTAGAAAAGTGGTATTTTGAAGTATGGAACGAACCCGACCTTGGCGGCTTCTTTGCGGGTACACAGGCAGACTATTTTGAGTTATACGGGCATACGGCCAAAGCTATAAAAAGTGTATCGCCAACTTACCGTGTAGGCGGCCCGGCTACATCGGCTGTTAAGTGGATAGGCGATTTTTTAACATATTGCGACGATCATAAACTCCCGGTCGACTTTGTATCGACGCACGATTATGCCACCACATCTGTACTGGATGAATTTGGCCTGAAAAAACAAAGGTTAAAACCCAATGCCGATTCGGTAGCACAGGACGTAGAAAAAGTACGCAAACAAATAAATGCTTCGGGCTTTAAAAATGCTGAGCTGCATTTTACCGAATGGAACACCTCGCCATCATCGCGCGACCCAATGCACGATACCTATCAAAATGCGGCCTTTATACTAAATGTGCTGAAAAAAGCCGCGCCATGGCCCAACAGTATGTCGTACTGGACGTTTACCGATATTTTTGAGGAAGCCGGCGCCGGGCCAACTTCATTCCACGGCGGGTTTGGTTTGCTGAACTTACAGGACATCAGGAAGCCAACCTATTATGCCTATAAATTTTTGAATGAATTAGGCAGCCAGGAATTGAAAACGAACGATCCTACTTCAATCATCTGCAAACAAGGTAAAAACGTGCAGGCCTTGTTTTGGGATTTCACGTTTCCTACAAAAGATTATAACCAGATAGCTTTCAGTAAAATACAGCCACCTACGGATAAAGTTCCTGTCAATCTGCAACTAACGCACCTTACCAATGGCAAATACCGGGTGGAAGTTTACCGGGTAGGTTATCGTATGAACGACCCCTACAGCCAATACCTCGATTGGGGCAAACCGGCTTACTTATCCGTAGCGCAGGTGAACGAACTGAAAGCCCAATCAACCGGCAAATCGATCAGTGTAGTAAACGTAACGGTAAGCAATGGTAGCTATCACCAGCAATTCCCTATCCGCAGTAATGATATTTATATGGTGAAATTGATTTGGAAGGGGAGATAATTAATAAAAAAGTGTCATTTCGAACGAGGAACGAGGAGAAATCTTATACGTTAAGACGGCTTCTCGTAAAAGATTTCTCCTCACGCTTACACGTCCCAGCCCATGTTCGTTCGAAATGACATCTTTTATAGATACCCTTCAAGCGCCTCTTTTAACATCGCCACCAATTCCGGGTCATTAAACTGGTAATTATCCTCAATATCAAACACGATCAATTTTTTAGATGGTACGGTAAAGCGCTGTTTCAAAATATCGCGATGTCTCCTTTCCATTACAAAAACCACATCAGCCCAGTCCAGCAATTTTTGGTTTATCTTAATACGGGCCTGCTCGCTGGTCCCTGCCGAACGTGCCTGGTGCACGGAATGATTGCGGAACAATAGTTCAGCAGTTGGGCTGCGCCACTGGTTTTTGCTGCAAATGAAAAGTAGGTTAGACAAAAGTTAGTGATTAACAGGCACCGGAGTTTTGCGGTTAGCCATAATTTTATCCCAAGCTTCTTTGGTAATAATAGTCAGGTGCGCTCCCTGGAAATCCCAAATAGAGATGTATGTGGGCGATATGACATAATACTGTTTCCAGGTGGTAGCGTTATGATATAGTATCATGGTACAAATATCTGTAGCTGTTATAAATGGACTGGTATTACCCAAATGATTATGCACACCTGCTACCTGTACCGCATGGCTCGTATCGTCAGGAGCGGGTTTGGTATTAATTGTGATGAGATTGTTATGCAGCTTTTTTGTGCTGGTGATATGATTGTCTTTATCAAATGTAAGCAGGTAATCGTTACCAAAAATAACCTGGCCATTACTCTTTGGACTTGTTAAAAAATACACGCGTTTTTGTCCGTTAACAATAATGGGAACAGGATTGGTACCCGTATTTTTATAGAAACGAAAGATGGAATCTTTATTAGCTATAAGTGCTGCCATAGCTACCTTGCGTATGGCATAAAGTTCGGCCTCGGCATTGGTAAGTTTGCGCTCCGTACTGTCAACCTTGCAGCCGTTCATGCTAATATCCGGAAGGGTAAACGACATAGTTGCCAACACTACCGGCTTTTCGTCTTTGGAAAAGAAGATATTATTCATACCAGAACCTGTATTGTATGACAGGTATCCACCTGCGCGCGAAAGCCGACTTTTACATTTTGCAAGAAAAACATCCGTTCCATACCACGATGCCATTTCGGAGAGCGCCAGCATTTTGCCTTCAGCACTTATGCTGTCGGCTATCGAGGCTATATGTGCAGCATCAATCACTTGCGCAGGGGTAATTTGTGCTGATACTATTTTGAAGCATGCGCAAATTATCAATGTAATGAGCAGGTGTTTTTTCATAGGTTAGGGTATTTAACGTAGGTTATTTCTTAGTATTCATATAATCCAGCGTCAAGTTACACAAAGCTTTCACACCCAGCGTAAAGCCACTTTCATCAATAAAAAAGTCGGGGGTGTGGTGGGCGGGTGCTTTGGTTGGGTCGCCGCCTTTGGGCAGGCCGCCCAGGTGCAGGAATATGCCGGGCGCTTTTTCCTGGTAAAAGCTAAAATCCTCGGCCCCGGTTTCAGCCTGGCGCAAAATAATGTTTTCCTTTCCCGCGGTTGCCTGCAGGGCAGGCAGCATTTTGGCTACCAGTTCGGGGTTGTTATAGGTTACCGGGTAATGGTTGCTGTAAGGTATCTTCAACTCAACCGTAGCGCCATTGGCTTCAGCGGTTTTAGTGGCGATGGTTTTTACCCGTTCAATGATCATCTTTTCATCCGCCGGACTAAACGTGCGGATGGTTCCCAGCATGGTTACCGTTTCGGGGATAATGTTACTGCGGTTACCGCCGTTTATAGCACCTACGGTTACCACTGCCGGGTTATCGGTAATATGCAGGTTGCGGCTCACTACGGTTTGCAGGTTATTAATGATTTGGGCCGAAGTAACTACCGGATCGACCGACGACCAGGGATAAGCCCCATGCGCCGAACGGCCTTTTACAATAATCTGCATATCGTTCACAGCTGCCATATCCCCGCCCGGGCGATAGGTAATGGTTCCCGCAGGCTGATAGGATTGGATATGCAGACCAAACACTGCATTCACCTTCGGGTTTTCCATCACTCCTTCGGCTACCATTTGTTCTGCTCCTGATTTTTTGCCATTCACTAATTCAGCCGGCAGTACGCCTTCCTCAGCCGGCTGGAAAATGAATTTCACTGTGCCATGCAGATCAGCCTTCATGCCCGATAATATTTCGGCCACGCCCATTAAAATGGCCATGTGCGAGTCGTGACCGCAAGCATGCATCACTCCTACTTCGGCCCCGTTATACATTGTTTTTACTTTCGAGGCAAAAGGCAGGTTCACACGCTCGGTAACAGGCAAGCCATCCATATCGGCCCGCAGGGCAACCACCGGTCCCGGCTTACCGCCTTTTAGTATGCCAACAACTCCGGTTGTTGCTATCCCGGTTTTTACTTCCAGTCCCAGGCTTTGCAAATGTTTGGCAATAATAGCAGCTGTGCGCACCTCGTGGTTGCCCAGTTCGGGGTGTTCATGAAAATCGCGGCGCCAGGCTATCACTTTACCTTCAATGGCATCCGCTTTCTTAGCGATCAATATTTTTGAAGCATTTGTTTGGGCAAAGGCTTGTATGGCAAAAAGTGAGAAAGGCAGGAGTAAAAGTTTTTTCATGTGATGGGAATGATTTTCAATAAATGTAATGATATGTGCAGATATTTAAAAGGTTACACAATGTTCGTCACATTTTTCAATCGCCTCGTCACATTTATTTTATATCAGCATAAAACAGTAGTATGCTTGTAATATATTAGTACACAACATGAAATACAGCAAAATTGAATTTGGAATAGCAACAATTTTTTTTATTACTGTAACTATTGCCACAATTCAAAACATAACGCACCATTACTTATATATTAACAGCCTTAGCCTAAACAGCTATTTGGGCGAATTATTCCCCTATCTATTAAGCTATGTTGCCACCTATAGTGCTTTTTTAGCGCTTAACTATGTAGTTTGGCCTCGGTACTGGCTAAAAAAGAAATACTTTGAAGCTGTGGGGCTAACTATTGTTTTATTAATTATAGTAGGCTTAGCAGATATGGTTTTATATAGCCACTTGCGGGAATGGGAATTTAATAGAGGTTCGGTGAGCCATGCTTATAAAGTATTTTTTAGCTATGGCTTTGTAATGGCCAGCTCATTTTTGCTTATTTATGTTTTATACGTCGTGGTGCGCGAAGGGATTATTTACCAATATAAATTATCCAGCGGTACGCAAAGTTTACCTGCCAAAATAACACGTGAAATTATTTTAATCAGCAGCCTGTGGCTAATTATTCTATTCCCTTTGTTGATATTAAAAAGCGCAAGCGCCTTTCGCGATTTTGGTCCGTTTTACTGTTTTGTGCTACCCTATTGCTTTGCTTTATATTTCCTTAATTTATATTGGCTGATACCTGGATATAAAAAAGAGCATCCGGCTAGCCTGCTTATCTATTTTTCCAGATTAATGGGTACGGCTATACTGCTTGGGATAATAGAAATGGCCTTTTTATTGCAATTTCATTATTTCACCTTCTTTGGGCATCTTGTCATCCATTGGTTTGCGCCTACATTGGTAACCATCGCCATTTCATGGTGGGTATACTTAGCCAATAAGGAAAAGTATAAGCAGCTTACATCGCTGAAAGCAGCGCTGGGCACATCAAACGCAAACCTGCAATACTTACGGTCGCAAATTAACCCGCATTTTTTGTTTAATGCGCTGAATACCTTATATGGAGCCGCCCTGATGGAAAAAGCCGAGAAAACCGGCGAGGGCATCCAAAAACTGGGCGATATGATGCGCTTTATGCTGCACGAGAATAACCAGGACAAGATAGCCCTGAGCCGCGAACTGGATTATATTCATAACTATATCGACCTGCAAAATATGCGATTAGCCCTATCGCCTGATATGATCATTGATATTCAAATTGAAGAGATGGTGGGATATAATGAAATTGCACCCATGCTGCTGATCCCCTTTATTGAGAATGCCTACAAGCATGGCATTAGCCTGCAGGAAAAATCGTGGATAAATGTTAATCTTTACAAAAACGAAAACATATTGCATCTTGATGTACACAACAGCGTACACCCAGTTAACATAAACGACCCCGAGCGTTATCATTCGGGCACGGGTTTAGAAAATGTAAAACAACGCCTGCAACTGCTTTACCCAAACAGGCACGAACTGGTGGTGAGGCAAAATACCAAAGAGTTTTTTGTGCATTTATCGCTTACGCTCGACCAGCAAAAACCAATATAAGCAAGCCTTTTATTAGCTTAGTAACAAAATGATAAAAGCTATTGCCATAGATGATGAGCCCCTTGCCCTGGAAGTGATCCGGTCGCATGCCGGGAAGGTTCCTTTTATAGAAATGGCGGCCTATTTCACTAACGCGTTCGAGGCGATGGCTTATATGGCTGCCAACCCTACCGATCTATTGTTCCTGGATATTAAAATGCCCGATATTTCAGGTATTGAGCTGGCCGAAGGCTTGCAGCAAAAACCACTTATTATTTTTACAACAGCCTATGCCGAGCACGCCGTTACCAGTTACGAGCTTAACGCGATAGATTACCTGTTGAAGCCCTTTTCGTACCCCCGGTTTCTAAAAGCCTGCCATAAGGCGCACGAGCAATTATTACTAAAACAAGGCAATAAACCACCTGTTGCCGATAGTATTTTCATTAAATCGGGCTACGAACAAATTAAGGTAATGTTTGATCAGTTGTTATACCTGGAGGCCGGCGGTAATTATATGAGTTTTATCCTGGCCGATGGCCGCAGGATATTATCACGCCTTACCATGGCCGATACCATGATCCTTTTACCTGCCGGCGTTTTTGTGCGGGTGCACCGGTCATACATCGTCAATAAAAATAAAATAGACCGCATTGAGCGGCACCAGTTGCACATTGCCGGGCAGGTAGTGCCGGTAAGCAGCAGTTTTGACCCAGGATTGATATCAAACTAAAAACGCCTGTGTTTGCAGGCGTTTTAGTTTTGTTTTTAATTGATACTTAACAGATCAATTGTAAATATCAGTACCGAATTTGCGGGTATGGAACCTGTGGCAGTATTACCATAGCCCAATCCCGATGGTATAAACAATTTAATGGTACCGCCAACCTGTACGTGCGGTACACCTATGGTCCACCCGCGCACAACTGCCCCTAACGAAGTTTTAAAACCGTTTGACGCATCGAATTGCGTACCATTTAACAGTTTACCCACATAGTTTACAGTAACTGTAGAACCTGAAGTTGGGTAATTGCCGGTACCCGGCGTTACCACCTGATAGTATAAACCCGATGGGTCTTTTACAGCGGTAATATTGTTGGCTTTTAAATACGCTTGTATGGCTGCATCATCGGTAGTCGCCTGTGCGTTGGCATCAAAATCATCACTTTTGCTGCATGCTGACAGACCCGCTACCAGCACAAATAAGATCAGTAAATATTTTTTCATCAGTTTATAAACTATTTTTAGGGGTAAAAATTATTCTTATCCCGTTTTATTTATTTTTATTCGTTTTTATCCGTTCTTGAACAATAACACGAGAAATTACCTCTAATTAGCTGTTATTACGTTTAAGCGGTCGTCTTTATTTTTAATTCATTCATTTGCGCTTCGGCAATGGTCGATGGCGAATCGATCATCACATCGCGTCCCGAATTGTTTTTCGGGAAAGCAATCACATCGCGGATAGAATCCAGTCCGGCAAATATTGAGCTCAACCTGTCGAACCCGAAAGCGATACCGCCATGCGGAGGGGCGCCAAATTCAAAGGCGTCCATCAGAAAGCCAAATTGCTTCTGCGCTTCCTCTGGTGAAAAACCTAAATGCTTAAACATCAGTGATTGCAGTTTTTTATCATGGATACGGATAGAACCACCGCCTATTTCGGTACCGTTAATAACCAGGTCGTAAGCGTTGGCGCGTACTGCTCCCGGATTGCTGTCTAACAAGGCAATATCTTCAGGCTTAGGTGAAGTGAACGGATGGTGCATGGCGTGGTAACGTTCGGTTTCCTCGTCCCATTCCAGCAGCGGGAAATCAACAACCCATAGCGGCGCGAACTTGTTCTTATCGCGCAAGCCTAAACGGCCGCCAATTTCCAGGCGCAGCTCGTTCATTTGCTTGCGTACTTTATCTTTAGCGCCCGCCAATACTAATATCATATCGCCGGGTTCGGTATTTAGTGCTTTAGACCATTCGGCCAGGGCAGCCTCATCATAAAATTTATCGACCGATGATTTAATGGTTCCATCGGCGTTGTGACGGGCATATATCAAACCTGTCGCGCCAATTTGCGGGCGTTTTAACCATTCGGTCAGTTCATCAATTTGCTTGCGGGTGTATTCGGCGCAGCCTTTAGCGTTAATGGCAACAACCAGTTCGGCGTTATCAAATACGCCAAAGTTTTTGCCCTTCACCAGGTCGTTCATTTCCACAAACTCCATCCCAAAGCGCAGGTCGGGTTTATCTGATCCGTACAGACGCATCGCATCAGCATATTCCATCCGCGGGAAGCTTTCCAGGGTAATGCCTTTCACATGGTTAAATAAGTGGCGCGTCATGCCTTCAAATACGTTCAGGATATCTTCCTGGGTAATGAACGACATCTCGCAATCTATCTGTGTAAATTCCGGCTGACGGTCGGCGCGCAAATCCTCATCGCGGAAGCATTTAACGATCTGGAAGTAGCGGTCGAACCCGCTTACCATCAGCAACTGCTTAAACGTTTGCGGCGACTGCGGCAGGGCATAAAATTCGCCCGGGTTCATACGGCTTGGCACCACAAAGTCGCGCGCACCTTCAGGGGTCGACTTGATCAGTACCGGGGTTTCCACCTCGATAAAGTCAAGGTCGCTCAGGTAACGGCGCACTTCCTGGGCCAGTTTATGGCGCATCACCAGGTTATTACGGATAGGGTTACGGCGCAGGTCTAAGTAGCGATATTTAGCACGCAATTCCTCGCCGCCATCGGTTTCATCCTCTATCATAAACGGCGGTATCTTCGATCCGTTCAGTATCTCGATCTCCGAAACGCTGATTTCGATCTCGCCGGTAGGTATCTTCAGGTTTTTGCTGGTACGTTCTAAAACGGTACCGGTAACTTTAATTACAAACTCGCGGCCCAGGTTGCGGGCTTGTTCGCGTATGTCGGCGCTGCTGTCGGTATTTACTAAAATCTGGGTTAAACCATAACGGTCGCGCACATCTATAAAGGTTGTGCCGCCCAAATCTCGCGATTTTTGCACCCAACCGCATAAAGTGACGGTTTGGCCAAGGTTACTGATGTTTAATTCGCCGCAAGTGTGTGTACGTAGCATAGCTGTATTCCTGTAAAACGGCAAAAGTACGTTTTTGAAGCGAAAGGTGAAAGGCATATTCCTTGTTCATTTTCACAGGTATAAGTATGCATTAGTATCGCGATGAACCATAACAACAATTGCGGTATCCCGTAACATTTTTTATCCCATGCTGGCGCACGCGTGCCGCGTGTGCTTATTCAGATATTATAGTATGCGATATCTAAACAAATAAAGCGGTTAAAGCACACGCGGCACGCGTGCGCCAGCATATGGAGCTTTTTTTATCCATCGGTATTATTTTACCATTTTCACGGCAAATCCTCCCGATTTTTTATTTTATACCTGGCCGCCCCTTTTTCATTTATAAAAATGCAGTATCTTCATATCACAACAATTACCAACCTATTTGCCATGAAAAACCATTTATTGCCTCGTTTATTATTCACAGCACTATGCGCTATGGGCTTACCTGTGCTGGCCCAGCAAGCCTCCCCCAATGTTGTATGGATTGATGCCATGAACCTTACCGAAGTGGAACAAGGCTGGGGGCAGGTGCACGCGGGAAAATCTGTAGACGGGCACCCCATTACGCTGAATAACGTGGTGTACGCGCATGGCATTGGCACCCACGCCGATGGGAATATCGTAATTACCCTGCACGGCGCGGCTACCCGTTTCTCCGCCACAGTGGGTGTGGATGACGAGGCCACTAAAGAAGGATCGGTAGTGTTTACCGTGCTTGTTGATGGCAAAGAACGGGTTAAAACCCCGGTATTGAAAAGGGGCGATACACAGGTAATTTCCATAGATGTCACCGGTGCTAAACAGCTAACGCTGCAATTGGACGATGCCGGCGATGGCATTAATAACGACCATGGCGACTGGGCCGACGCTAAGTTAGAACTGGCTCCCGGCGCCCGGCAAAAACCCGAGATAGTGACCACACCGGCTACCCCGCCGCGCTATGTACATCAAGCCGAGAGTGAAGTACCGCAGATACATGGCGCAAGGATAATTGGCGCGACACCGGGGCGCGATTTTCTTTTCCGCATACCGGCCACGGGTAAAGGCCCGTTAAGCTACGGTGCCGCGAACCTACCCTCTGGATTAAAATTGAACCCGGCTACCGGGATAATCTCGGGCGCGTTAAAAGCTGCGGGGACTACGCGGGTTATACTAAGCGCCCGCGGACCAAAAGGACGGGCGACACGCGAACTGACCATAGTTGGCGGCGAGCATAAACTGGCCTTAACCCCGCCCATGGGCTGGAACTCGTGGAACGTGTGGGCAGGCGCGGTTGATGAGGACAAAGTGAAAGCCGCTGCCGATGAGATGATCTCGACCGGGTTAGCCGCACATGGCTATTCATACATTAATATTGATGATACCTGGGAGGCAGGGCGCGATGATAAAGGCAATATCCTGACGAACAAAAAATTCCCTGACATGGCGCGGTTGTCGGGTTATATTCATAAAAAAGGCTTGCGCTTTGGGATCTATTCCTCGCCGGGACCGCAAACCTGCGCGGGCTATACCGCCAGTTACGAGCATGAAGACCAGGACGCCGCCAGCTACGCCGCCTGGGGTGTTGATTATTTAAAATACGATTGGTGCAGCTACGGGCGCATTGCTAAGGATGATCATTCCCTGCCAGCCCTGATGAAACCCTACCAGGTGATGGGCGCATCGCTGAATAAAGTTAACCGCGATATTGTGTACTCGCTATGCCAGTATGGTATGGGCGAGGTTTGGAAATGGGGCGCCGACCCATCCATTGGCGGTAACGCCTGGCGCACCACCGGCGATATTGTAGATAACTGGCACAGTTTAAGAGGCATTATAGAAAGCCAGGCCGGGCACGAAGTGTATGCCGGGCCGGGCCACTGGAACGACCCTGATATGCTGATGGTGGGCATAGTGGGCTTTGGCAAAACCCACCCTACCCATTTAAAACCTAACGAACAAATATTACATATCAGTATGTGGAGCTTGCTGGCCGCCCCGATACTGATTGGCTGCGATATGACCAAAATGGATCAGTTTACGCTGGACCTGCTGGCCAACGATGAAACCATCGACATTAACCAGGACCCGCTGGGCAAAGCCGCCAGTCGCGTAGTGAAGGATGGCAACCGCGAAGTTTGGGCGCGCCCCCTGTTTGACGGTACCAAAGCCGTAGGACTGGTGAACATGGATAACGAGCCGCAAAAGATAACCGTTAAATGGGCCGACCTTGGCCTCAAAGCCCCCCAAGCCGTCCGCGACCTATGGCTGCACAAAAACCTCGGCACCATCAACGGCAGCTACACGGTTGAAGTACCAGCGCATGGGTGTGTGTTGTTGAAAGTGAAGGGAGTGGGTAGGAAGTAGGTGCTTGCCCCACTCACCACCGCGTCATGTTGAACGTAGTGAAACATCCCTGTATGCAGAGTAGGCCTACTTACCGGGGTTTCTTCGCCGGCGCTCAGAATGACGCGGGGGGTATAGCTTGGAAACTTGTGACCACACACTCTCCCTCGCGTCATGTTGAACGTAGTGGAACATCCCCGACGTGCAAAGCTGACCGGCTTACCGGGGATGTTTTATTAAAGCACACGTGGCACGTGCGCCAGCACAAGGCACGCTTGCGGTAGCGAGTGAGGAACTAAATACATAAATCCTATAATTTTAATATTGTAACCTTTTATAAAGGATGACGTATAAGTAAATAATACTTAATCATATTAACTTAAACCGTCACATCATGAAAAAACTAAATCTTAACAAGATAACTTTGCGGTTACTTGGTTGCATCTTATTCGTCGGTGCATTATTCATTACCCACAGCTGTGTAGAGAGAACAAGTCAACGTCTCCACCCCTTTCTGAATCCGTTAATCTAGCTAAAAACTGGTATGAAAGTGCGTTTCCTGGTGATAATTCAAATTCATCAATAAGCACGAATGCGAGCTCTTCTATTAATAACCCAATTGATTACAGTCAGCATGTTAAACCCGATTGGGCGCATAATGTTAGTTATAAGCGACATAATAAAGATGTAATTGAAATACCTATAGACCCTGCAAATAGGATACTATCTGCACTTAAAAATAAAAATACGGGCAAATTGGCTTATGTAAAGGAAAATAGTAAATCTTCTTTTGTAATACTTAATGATGGTAAAAGTTATCAAGCTTTTATTATGACTATCTTTGCCGACCCTTCCTACATTGGAAATGATCTAACTAAATTAAATAATAACAGTTACGCTAAGCACGATTCAACTTTTTCGGGAATGGTTTTTATTTTACTCCTAAAGGAAAATTTGTTCCGGCATACAGTTACAAAAATGGCCAATTGGTATCTCCCTCAAAATCAAGAGGAAGCGCTACAACGAGCTGTTAATTCTGGCACATCTACAAATTAAATGCAAATGAACTTAAAAGCTAAGGTAAAGCTTATTATAATCGCATTGGTTACTTTTACTGCCTGCAAAAATCCTCACAAGATAACTGGAATAGCCTTTAAGGCTGATATGCAATTCGTTAATGCGGAAAGTAATAAATTGTTTACAATAACAGATAGTTTAACTATCTGTTATTGTAACAATTATACTGTGTACAAGCTACCTTACGTTACTACGACCATGAAAGCGAAAACAAATAAAAATGGCGACTATGCACTACAGCAAACGTCAGAAAATAGCATAAAATACAATTTTGTAATACACAGCTCTGACAATCGTTACGCTTATTGGTTTGATTCATTAAGTTCGGAGAGGCCACGCAGAATAAACTTTGATTCATTATTGAATTTTCGCGCGTACGGCAACTTCCCATTTTTCCAGAAAGCTAAAGACACATTATTAAAAACCGAATTCAATTCAAGCGCGAACATTTTAATAAAAAAATACATTCCCAAAATTCGGGTTGATGATAGCTACCCTGATACAATGTATTATTACTTTAAATCCGGTTTTAAAGGAGTTAAATACTCTTTCTCAAAAGATTTGGACATATATCCTCAATTCAAATTATTTAAAGTTGAGTTTATCACCAATAAAGTTCCTAAAGGCAATAAAGGAATGGATATACCTAAACGGAAATTTTTATTTGAGGTAAAAGAGACTAAGATCGACACTACCAGTTTGATTAAATTGGTTGAAAAATTTGAGACGATGGAAAAGAAGCTATAAACAACTAAACCCATGTTGGAACGTGTACTCATACCGGCGAAAGTATTCAGCGTTGGCTTGCGGACATACTTGTGCCTTATTATTAATTATCTAAGTCTATTGATAATTAAAATCATTACAGATACTGCCTTATAAACTTTATCACCACAAAATGTCTAAACCAATCTGTATCACTATAATCACCCTGCTATTGGGCGCATGGCATTTGCAGGCACAAAAACTGCCTAATGTACAGGAAGTGTCACTACGTGCACCAGCGAATATTAAAATAGACGGCCGGCTTAACGAATGGAAAGATAGTTTGCAGGCTTACAATAAAGCAACGCAGTTATATTATATAGTAAGCAACGATGATGAAAATCTATATCTCACAGTTAAAGCCGACCAGCCACGGGTTATAACAAAGCTAATTGATGTGGGCCTCACGTTCATAATTAACAAAGCTGGTAAAAAAAGTAGTGATGCTAAAGACAACATACAGCTAACTTACCCCATGCTGGATTTTGCACCAGGCCAGCAAATATTGTGGTATGCCGGGTCGCGGGTACGGTCGCAGGCTAAAATCCCGCAGGTCATACTGGACAACGACACCTCCCGCTATTCTGGCGCGCATGTGGATTCGTTAATCACCATAGCCAATAAGCTAATGGGCAACCACGCCAAGAATATAGAGGTGACGGGCATTACCGAAATAAAAGATATGTTAATATCGGTTTACAATGAAGAGCGTATACGTGCTGTTAGCAGGTTTGATAAAAACGGCGCCTACGTGTATGAGTTGGCTATACCATTAAAATATTTAAACCTTGATGCTGGCCAAAAATTCACTTACAGTATACATTTAGAAAACAGGCTAACACGGTTTAAACTGGGCATGCACAAAAGTTATACTTACATTAACGGGCAACCGGTAGATGTAGATCAGGATCTTGATTCGACCACTGATATGTGGGGATATTACACGCTAAGCAAGTAAATCGTTTAATTATTCCCCACAGCGGTTCCCTCCCTAGGAATAAAAACATAAAAGTTGCTGCCCTGGCCAAAAATACTTTCAAAGCCAATGCTGCCGCCTTGTCGTTCAATAAACTCCTTGCATAGCGATAGCCCCAGGCCTACGCCTTTCTCGTTGTTGGTGCCAAAGGCGGGATCAGCTGTTATTTTAAAGATCTTTTCCTGGTAAGATTGCTCAATACCCTTCCCGTTGTCGCTAACGGTTAGTTTGCAGTTTTGGCCATCTGGCTTAGCGTTTATTGTAATTTGTCCGCCTTTTGGGGTAAACTTTATCGCATTGCTCACCAGGTTGCGCACCACCAATTGCAGCATATCAATATCGGCAGTCACTTTTATCCCGTCATCAATTTGGTAAACTAAGGAAACGCCTTTTTTAGCTGCGATAGCTTTTTCCATCTCCAGCGTACTCCTTAAAACCTGCGCCAAATTGGTTTGCACCAGGTTTACTACGGGTTGTTCCATTTGCGCTTTGGTCCAATACAGCAAATTAGATAGCATTTGCATGGTGTTGTTGGTGGCTATCAGCAGATCTTTCTCTATCGCCGGGCGCTGGTTATCATCCAGTTCATTTTCATTTAGCAGCTCAAGATAGCCTTGTATATTCACCAGCGGGGCCCGCATATCGTGCGATATGATAGACATGAGCTTGTTTTTTGTGCTGTCGCTTTGTTCAAGCAATTCTTTTTGCAGCAATATTTCTTTATTCCGTAGTTCCACAACTTGCCGTTCATTATCATAGTTGCGGCGGATATAGGTGATAATGATATAAATAGCTACTACCGGGATGGGAAAAGCGGTGACCCTGTCCATAAACTGGCCCTGCCCGGCTGTAAATGGATGCTTTACCAGTTCGGGGTGGTAAAATTCGATGACGTGGATCAGGATAAAAGTAACAAGGCAACCTATCAGCCAAAATACATGCTGCCTGTAGGGCGAAATGGCAAACACCAGTAGCAGGTACGAAGGCCAGATGATATCGGTAGAACCATCGATGCCGGAGTTAGCGAAATAATTAACCGAGAATAAAACCAAACCTACAAGACCGAACACTAAGGTGCTATGCTTTTTCCCATGGTACCTCGACTGGTGATACTGGTAATAAAATATGCAGGCTATAGCTAAAAAAGATACCGATGCCACGTACTGCCCTGAAAATAAATTGTAGGGAACATAAATTGCCGACAGTACAATTAAACAAACGCTTATGGAGTGGAAGATCCGGCTCTCTAAAGCGAACTCCGGCTGACTGCCAATTAACCTGATCCACAATGTGTTGATTTTATTTGGCATAGGCAGTAACAATAGGCTTATAAGATTTTGTTTTAAAGGTAATAAAAGCCAAAGTTAAATTCAGCAATCAAATGGGTTAATGGCGTATTGTGCCTCCAATGGGAAGTGTCCTCTAAAAATCCTTATTCAACAGTTTTTCCAATTCAGCAAAGCTGATATTGATCTTCACCTTGCCTTGTTTGGCATAAGATAGTTCACCGGTCTCTTCAGAGATAATAATTGCCGTCGCATCATTGGCTTCGGTTACGCCAATGCCTGCCCGATGGCGCAGGCCAAACTGCGCGGGCAAGTCGGTTTTATCCGTCAGCGGTAAAATACAACTGGCCGATTTAATGCGGTTACCGGCAATAACCACCGCCCCATCGTGCAGGGGGCTGTTCTTTTGGAAAATACTCTCCAGCAAGCGTTTTGATATTCTTGATTCCAGTACTTCGCAACTGTTTTGGTAAAACTGTTCGTCGTAATATTTCACAAAAACTATTAATGCACCGGTGCGGGTTTGCTTCAGGGTTTTGCAGGCATCAATAATAGGTTTTATGCGTGCGTAATTGTTTTTCTCGGCTTCCTTTTTACCAAAAAAATACCGCCACCACTCTCGGTTACGCTGAAATGAGGCATTTTTCCCCACCAATAGCAAAAATCGCCTTATTTCCTGCTGAAACACTACCACTATGGCAATAATGCCCACCTTCATAAAGTTACCCAGTATATAGCTCAGCATACGCATATGCAGCCTGTCTACCACCACATATACCAGGCAAATAATGGTTAGCCCTATAAAAATATTAGCCGCAATGGTACCCTTTATCAGGTTATACAACTGGTACAGTATAAACGCTACCAGCAATACATCCAGCACATCAAAAGGGGTAACCTTCAGGAAACTAAAATCAAATGATTGCATGGTTAAAGGTAGTTTTTTTTGGTGATTACTAACCTAAAACAGCATGAGTACTTGTCCTTTTTCAACCTTATCACCGGCTTTTATTTTGGATGTTTTGATAGTTACATCGGCGGGAGCTTTAATAATGTTCTCCATTTTCATGGCTTCCAGGATGAAAAGGTTATCGCCTTTTTGCACTACATCGCCTTCCGCAACAAATACTTTTAGCACCAGGCCCGGCATAGGGGCTTTTATTTCACTTATTTTGGAGGTATCCTTGTTGCTCATACCCAATTGATCGAGCAACAGGTCGAATTGATCTTTTGCGGAAACAGCATAGGTGTTGCCATTAACCTTAATTTCGGCCGTTTTGGCAACGGCATCCAATGATATGACCTCAACATTGTATGACGCCATATTATGAATTACATGATAGCTTAAGGGGCTTAATTGCTTTATATCAGCATTGGCTGGTTCTCCGTTAACCATCAGCGCCCCCTTTTCTCGTTTAGCTTCAAAATTCAGCTTATCATTTACTTTTATCTGGTACATAATAAAGGGTTACTGTGTTAATGCGTATTGAACAAGATTAGCGCCCATTTTAAGGGCTTTTAAGCGGGCTTCCTGGGTATCACCAGCATAAGTGCCATAATCTTCCCAACCGTTGCCTAAATCGCACTCGTAGGTATAAAAGCAAACCAGGCGGCCTTTATAGATCAGGCCAAAGCCTTGCGCACGTTTGCCATCATGCTCGTGAATTTTAGGTAAGCCCGATGGGAAATCATATTTCTGGTGATAAATGGGGTGGTTAACAGGTAACTCCACAAAATCCAATTCGGGGAATACTTTTTTCATTTGCGGGCGCACAAACTGATCTAAACCGTAGTTATCGTCGATATGTAAAAAGCCGCCACCCATTAAATATTTACGCATGTTACGTGCCTCAGCATCACTGAATATCACGTTCCCGTGGCCGGTCATAAATACAAAGGGGTAGTTGAATAACTCGGCGCTGCCTACTTCCACGGTTTCTTCTTCGGACTGGAAATTAGTTTTCAGGTTTTCGTTGCAAAATTTGATCAGGTTGGGCAAGGCCGTGCGGTCGCCGTACCAATCGCCGCCGCCATTGTATTTTAGCTTGGCCATTTTATAGGCGGGTTCGTTAAAACCAAAAAGGCAAAAACACAGCACAATACCTATGGCAAACCTTAACTTCATCTTACCGGTTTAAAAAATTGATCTCGAAACAAGCTTCCAGCGCGGCGGTCTCCGTGCGCAGCCTGCTTTCCCCTAAAGTTATAGCTTTAAAACCGTTTTGTAAAGCATCCCCTACTTCTTTTTCGGTAAAATCGCCTTCAGGGCCAATCATCACCAAATAGTTACTATTAGGTTTAAACTGATCTTTTATTGCTACCTTCTCGCTATTAGCGCAATGGGCTACAAACTTTTGCCCGTCAAAAGGTTGGTTTATAAATTTATTAAAGCTGATTGCTTCATTCAATACCGGGTGATAAGCTTTCAGCGATTGCTTCATAGCCGCCGTGATAATCTTATTCAACCTATCTATCTTTGCTTCCTTGCGTTCCGAGCGCTGGGTGATGATCAGTGATACTTCATCAATACCAATCTCTGTAGCTTTTTCCAGGAACCACTCCAGCCGGTCTAAATTTTTGGTAGGGGCAACGGCTATATGCAGATAATGGTTGCGTTTGCCGTATTCCGTAATTACGGCTTCAATATGCAGGATGGTGCGCTTTGGGTGCGCATCGGAAATAGTGGCTGCGTACAAACCGCCCTTGCCGTCAATCAGGTTTACCTGGTCGCCTTTTTCCAGGCGCAGCACCCGGGTGCAATGCTTGCTCTCCTCTTCGGTTAAAAACCAATCCTTATTAGCGGGGGTAATATCGGGCGTGTAAAACAGATGCATCGACAGTAGGGATTAATGCAGATCCACGGTGTCTTCTTCGTTCAGCAGCAGCTCCAGCTTTACAGATTCGATGTTCTGGTCTGATTTTTTCAGGACGGTAACATTGTAGCCGTCGGCTTCACGTTGTTCGCCCACCTCGGGTATCTTACCAAATATACCACTTACCCAGCCGCTCACGGTATCAAAGTCACCATCCTCGGGCAAATCATGCGGCAGGTGACTGTTCACATCATATATAGAGGCTACCGCATTCACAATAAATTCACGGTCGCTCACTTTATCTACAATAGGCTTTTCCTCATCAAACTCATCCTGTATCTCTCCGACCAATTCTTCTACAATATCTTCCAGCGTAACCATGCCTGCCGTGCCGCCAAATTCATCAAGCACAATGGCTATTTGCATGCGTTTTTGCTGCAGTTCGGCCATCAGGTCGTTTATTTTTTTGGTTTCCGGGATAAAATATGGCTTGCGGATAATGTCTTTTAGTTCAAAGTTGGTATTACGGGCTAACAAAGGCAAAATATCCTTAGCATGCACTACACCAATAATTTTATCAACGCTATCCTGGTAAACCGGCATCCGGCTATAGCCTTCAGTAATAATCAGTTCTAATAGCTCCTCCTTGCTGGTTTCCACATCCATGCCTGATATTTTAGTACGCGGCACCATAATGTTTTTCACCACACGCTCGTTAAAATCGAACACGTTTTTTATCAGTTCGTGTTCCGTTGAATCCAGTACGCCGGTTTCTTTGCCTTGTTCTAACAGGTATTGTAATTCTTCCGAACTGTGGTGCGATTCGCCCTGTACCGCGTTAATACCCAAAAGCTTAAGTATAAAATTGGCAAAGTTATTAAGCACCCAAATAAGCGGCTTAAACACTACAAAAAAGATACGCAGCGGCGCCGATACCGCCATAGCCGTGCGTACTGAAGCCTGAATGGCCAGTCGCTTAGGAGCCAATTCACCAAACACAATACTTAATACTGTAATTATAGCAAATGCCAGCACATGGCATGTATTGATAACAAATACCGAGGTGATTTGAAACCCTAATAAATTAAACGCATTCAGCATTACACGTGTAAACACGTCTTCGCCTATTACACCCAGGCCTAACGATGCAATGGTGATACCTAATTGCGTAGCAGCCAGGTAGCCAGCCATATTAGCCATAATGCTGCGCGTAAGCCGCGCCATCCGGCTGCCGGTTTTTACCTGCAATTCAATTTGCGAGCCCCGCACACGTACCAGCGCAAATTCTGCAGCTACAAAAAACCCGTTTAAAAAAACCAGGAATATGGTTAGAACAATAAAATAGCCGTTTACATAAAGATCGGGGTGGTCCATTAATTTTTTTTATTGTTCAACTTTGAAAGTAGCTTTATACAGCTCTAAACTTTCCTTAATTACTTTATATGCGTAGGGCTTGCCTAAAAGATGCTCTATGGTAACATTCTTTTCTTCCAGCGCTTTGTAATCCTGAAAAAACCGCACTATTTCTTTCATGGCATGCGGCGGCAATTCATTCAAATCGTCGATATAGTTTACCGACATATCGTTTTTTGCTACCGCGATAATTTTATCATCCTGTTCGCCGTTATCAACCATGTGCATCACCCCAATTACTTTGGCTTCTATCATGCTCATAGGATAAACATCGGCAGAACATAGTACTAATATATCTAAAGGATCCTTATCATCGCAATAGGTTTGCGGGATAAAACCGTAGTTGGCCGGATACATTACCGACGAGAACAGGATCCTGTCCAGTTTCAATAAACCCGAATCTTTATCAATCTCATACTTCGCTTTCGATCCTTTTGGTATCTCTATAATCGCGTTCACTGTTGACGGTATATCATCGCCCGGCGATACCTGGTGCCATGGGTGTTGTGTACTCATTTGCTATATTAAATATAATTATGCCTTATTTGTTTTATTTTCTTCTGTATCAATAAACCCTTTTCTTCGGGCAAATGCTACTACCAATGGGATAGCTGTTATTACAATTAAACCAACAATAATGTATTGAAGGTAATCTTTTATCCCGGGATATTTAAGCCCCAGGAAGAAACCTATTAATGTTAATGTACATACCCAGGCTACGCTCCCTATTATGTTATAGATAGTGAACTTTTTAATGTCCACTTTTACAACACCTGCAAAGATAGGTGCAAAAGTTCTGATTATGGGGAAAAATCTGCCTAAAACCAAAGCCATGCCACCATATTTTTCATAAAACGCTTCTGCCATTACCACATAGCGTTTTTTAAAGAAGATTGATTCGTTGCGGTTGAACAGTAAGGGGCCTGTTCGGTAACCAAACCAATAGCCGGTATAATTACCCAATATACCCGCAATCATCAACCCGCCTAATAATAAATAAATAGAGACATCTAATATACCTGTCGCGCAAAAAAGGCCGGCCATAAACAGCAGGTAGTCGCCGGGTAAAAAAAACCCGAAAAAGAGGCCCGTTTCAGCATATACAACAATAAGTAATAGGTAAAAGCCCCCGGTACTTATGATGGAATTAGCATCGGTTAAAGTGTGCAGATGTTCCCAGAAACTTTCCATGTAATAAGTAAAACTACAAATATTATTTTACTTGTAGTATTTACTGCCTATAACTATTAAATAACACGATATACAAAACGAGGCGGGTGTTAGCCCGCCTCGTTTGTATATCTTAAGCTTATTTATGTGATCAAAAAAATTTAGTCAACCATGGGTTCACTGCTAGGCTTGAGGTACACTTTTAACTTAACCGAATCACCAAGATTTACTTGTATTTTTTTTGTCGTTACTAAATCATATGGGAAGGCAACTATTGTGAAAGCGTATTTTCCAGGTTCAACTTTGAACGAAAATCCCCCATTCAAATCGGTTTTTTGTTTTACACTTTGATTGATCTTTATTGCACCATTTTTACCTAATGGCTTTTTAGTATCAAAGTCATTAACAGTACCACAAATTACCGGGGCGGACGCCTGGGAGGAATGAGTAACCTGCCATTGATAATCACCCGACTTTGGTTTCACAATCTCATGATTAACAGAGCAAGAAATTAAATACATTAAAGAAAAACAACTTATAAAAAAAATTTTTTTTTTCATAGCCGGCTTCTTTTGTGATAGTCAAATGCGGATAATGTTTATTGTTAGTACATTGACTTTATTAAATTTTACAATAATTAAGAAATTGACACAACCAAAAACCTAACGATTTTCCATCCGGATGATTGATGCTGTAGAATATAAATAGTTTCGCTCGCCGCTTCCGGGCTGCTCCAATGATAAACAGAACAAAGCGCCAAACTTTTATCACTTGAATAAACTATAGGCGATAATTCTAAAAATGGCTGTGATCGCGAATTAATGCTTTCATATTTTTTTACTGTAAACGGATGCCCCTCTATTTTAGATAGCGATTCATTTTCTTTTAATTGATTGGGATCGACCTGATTTAAAAAAGCAGCTATTCCAGAAACTTGATCCTTTCCTATCCACCTCAATTTATCATTTTTTAAGTCAACCCGTTTAAACACAGATAGTGATGTTTTATAATATATCGGGATATCTTTATCAACACCCAATCCAATGATCAGGTGTTGATAAAATTCATTTCCTTTTCCGGTATCAGTTACCTGCGCTGTTACCCCACATCCATATAGAAGCATGGTAATCATTAAAATGTTTTTGATTCTCATTGGCATGCCTTTTTCCCCGTTGAACCTTGTAAATTATCTTGTTCTTTTAAAGCAGTATCATTAATACGATCTCGATCAGTTTGTGACAAACTTTTATATGCATTCGTACCAAATAGTCCAGCCCAGGCTAAATCCGAACAATATTCCTGGATTGTTCTATTGGGGTCCGGAGATGTTATGTTATTCATATTTGCATAAATAACGAGCATACTTGTAATTCCACTTACATAATCTAATGCCATGGCATTATGTTGTGCTAAGTTCTGATCGTTCTGCGGGTTGCCATTAGTATCAAACAACACGTCGTTTATTGTTTGAAAGTTAGCGAAATTAGGATCATTTTGAAAATTCGCCAAGCCGTACTGAAAATAAGCATGTATTGTCTCATGCATTATGGTTCTGGCAACGGAAAGTTGCGTCGCAGTACTAGTGTAAGAGCTTTGCAATTCTGTAGTAACTGGATAAAGTGCTGACGGACTTGTTGATGCGTTTGTCCCTGGGAAATTATTGCCTACAGAAAACGTAATTCCATAAGCTGGATTATTCATTACCGTATTCAGCATTGTGCCTACGCCGTATGAATCAGGTATGTCAATTGGATCATTAAACATACTTGCTACTGCAGCAACCTGATACGCAGCGCTATTAATACTATTAAGTATAGCCGTAATACATGGAGGAAGATTAATGCCTTGAACACTTAAAGTAGCTATGCCACCACCCGCACTACCGCCACCGCCACCGCCACTGCCGCCATTGTCCTCCGGTGGTGTCGGGTCATTATTATTTGGGCTATCAGGTTCGTACCAAATAGTACAATCGGTTCCAAGATATACCGGTTCGCCACAATTAATAAGTTCGCCTTCCGGCCCCACAACACAGCCCACCTGGTAATGGTCAACGCATTGCTCCACCCAATCATTCACTTTCAGTTTGGTGCCCTGTATGGCCATCCGGCCAGAAGCGCTGTAAACATATTTGTGCACTGTTCGTCCATTTATAATACGTAACACATATTTAATATTTCCATCTTTATCTTGGTATTGCAGGTAACCTTTAAATAACGGGCTCATTTTTGCAATAGTATTATTGCTGGCGTCATTTTTATTAGCCAATAAATATTCCTTATCCGGGATATAGGTAACTAATACGCTGCTAATCTCTTTTGTTTGTTGGTTTTTATAAACAAGCATACGGGTGAAAGATGCATGAAAAACCGACATATCCGGTTTATATTTTAAGTTGTCTTTAGCGAAATTATAAAAGGGAATTACGTTATTGCTTAGTGCAACCGGTATTTCCACTACTTCGAATTGTCTAATACTACCCACTTTAGCCCTATTAAACATAAAATATGCACTACTTGAAAGATGCCTTGTTGAATTTAAAACAATACTATTCAGGCTACTTGCTTTTAGATGCAGATTAGTATCCAAATAACTTTGGGCGTCTTTTACTGAAAATGTTTTTGAAACTGTCGTTTCTAAATTGGCGTTAGAGGTATCGTAACTTTTACGACACGAAAAAAAGATAACAATAGCAATTAATGCTAAACTGGTAAATTTCAATTTCATTGTTTTTTAGTTTAGGTTAATGAAGTTTAGGATTTTATTACCTTTTACGGACTCCCGCAAAAAAGGTTACCGAAATTCTATTTTCTTTATTTAAGCTGATTTAATTTGATTTGTACGATGCTTTTAATATGATTTACTTGGGCCGACGGTATTTTAGCTGGAAGATGCAATATACCTTTCCCCACTATTAATGCTTTTTGGGGTTCATTATTATACAGATAAAATTCAAACAATCTGTACCTGCTAACAAAACGGTTTGGAACCATATTTACGGCTAACTGGTAATTCTTCTCGGCCTCACTTTTTTGATTTAATTTGTTATAACAATCGCCGATGTTTGCAAAAAGGTTGTAATAAAGTTTACGTTTTTTTTGCTGTTGAAATGCGGTTAACGCTTTTTGCGGATAGCCTTGTTGTAATGCTAAGTTGCCAAAGGTTTCCAGGTATAACTGGTAGTCTTTTAAATCTTCATATAAGCTATCCATTTTTTGGTAAGCTTCTGATTTATATCCAGCTTGCCCTAATTCGTTTGCTTCTTTAAATTTTTCAAGAGCATTTGAATGAAATATAAACAACGAGTAATTGTTTATCCAAATTGCAGCTACGCTAATTACTGAAACTGCAATAAGAATACTTTTAGTCCACCCTTTAGTTAAGGTAAAACAAGCGATATATGTACTGCAAGCGATGTAGATGGCAGCAAAAATTGCTATATGGAATACATAGCTAAAACAAGCGGCTATAGTTAATGCAATGAATAGAGAAATACATATTAATAATAATTGTGAAGATTTTTTTTGTATGGCTTTTTTTATAATTATAAACATCAGGCTATAAAAGCAGATGATAAGCACAAATCCCGCTAAACCTAATTCAATAACAAATTGGAGATATTCATTAAATGCATACTGCGTACTATCTGCAAGCAGCAACTCTTTGATCGTAAAGTGACCTGCCCTAAAATAATCGGCCTGCGCATACAGATAGGTTGTTTTAAAATTCCCCAATCCTACGCCAGTTACGAAATGTTTATTTAATATCTGTAATGATATTTTATATATCAGTAATCTTCCGCTGGATGAATCTTGCTTAAAAACCAAAACTGCCAATACTAAAATTACAGCGAAAAATATTGCTGATAAAAAAATCTTCTTTTTATCAAAATTGGCGTTATATAAGTATAACCAACTACATGCTACACAGCAACCGCATGTTAAAGATCTATTTCCGGAAAAAGCAGAAATAACCATGCAAAACAGCATGATTAAAAAAGGAATATGTGGTCGAAGTTTCAGTTTAGGTAATGCTAATGCAGATGCAACAATCACATCTAATTTGTTTTGAAATTAAACAGATTAAATGTAATTGTCAATACCTAAATATTATGGTATAATAAGGAAGTTAAATCAAGTTAGCAATAACACTTGGGTAAATGCCAATAATGATAGTGATGATAGCCGATAGCGCCAGCACTACATTAAAATAACCCGGTATAACCATTTCGGTACGGTCGGCGCTGCGGAAATACATGGCCACAATAACCCGGAAGTAGTAGAAAATGCTGATGATGGCATTTATCACTGCTATAACCACCATCCATATTTGCAATTTGGCCACAGCAGCGCTAAACATAAAAAATTTACCAATAAACCCTGCGGTAAGTGGTATGCCTGCTAACGAAAGCATAGCTACCGTAAGCACAAACGCCAGGAATGGGTTACTTTTTCCTAAGCCGTTAAAGCTTTCAAAATTATCGTTACCGGATTGCTGCTGAACCAATATCAGCACTGCAAAGGCAATGATAGAGGCAACTGAATAAGCCGTGGCATATATGAACACTGAATTTCCTGAGTTTACGCCCAGCGCAACAATAGCGAACAACAAATAACCCGCATGCGAAATGCTGGAGAACGCCAGCATTCTTTTAAAACTTTGCTGATACAGCGCAGTGATATTGCCTATACACAAGGTAAGTATAGTGATAGCCATTAGCGTAGGCATCCAGAAATCGGATACCGAGGCGAAGCAAGTAGAAAACAATCTTAAGAAAGCCGCGAAGCCAGCCGTTTTAACTACGGTAGACATGAACGCAGTGATTAAAGTTGGTGAGCCTTCGTAAACGTCCGGTGTCCAAAAATGGAATGGCGCGGCGCCTACCTTAAAACACAGACCAACTATCATCAGCATAATACCCGTGTAAAACATCGGGTCAACGGTTTTGCTGGTATGGGTTAAAGCCCAGTCGCGGATCACATCCAGGTCGAACGAACCTGTAGCTCCATAAATGAGCGTAATGCCGAACAACAGGAAACCCGTAGAAAAGGCACCCATCAGAAAATATTTCAGCGCTGCTTCGTTTGAAGCAAAATCATTCTTTTTAATACCCGCCAATATGTACAAGCTTACCGACATGATCTCGATACCGATAAACAGCATGGTTAAATTATGGTATGATACCATCACCACGATGCCCGCCAGGGAGAATAAAATAATAGCATAGTATTCGGCCACGTGACTGCTAATGCGTTCAAAGTAATCTTTAGACAGCATCAGGATCAGTATGGTCGATAGGATAGTGATGGCCGAGAAAGCGATGGCGAACCTATCAAACTGCATCATGCCGTGATAAATTGGCTCGGCAACGGTATTCCATTTTGCAACTACTAAACCCAGTGCCGCCAGTAAACCGATAATGGTTACGGGTAACAACGCATTTTTAGCTTTATATAAGCCCAAATACAACAACAGTATAGGTAAAACAGATATGAGGATGAGGGTATTCATTTTATATTTCCAATTTCTTTATAATATCAGGTCCTGACAATAATTATGGTTTAAAGTTCGACCCTAAAAGACTCATTTTAGCATTTACCGTGGCCGTCAATTCTGTTACCGCTGCTTCACTTAAGTGCAGAATAGGCTGCGGATAAATTCCTATTATGATGATCAGCGCGCAGATGATCACCATTACTACCCGCTCGCTACCGGTAATATCGGTGAAGGTAATGGTCAGGTCGTTGGTTGGGCCCTGCATCACATTTTTATACATCCTTAACATATATACACCACCTAATATAATAGTAGTGCCCGCCACAATAGCCAGGCGTACGTTGTAATAGTAAACACCGTTCAGCAATAAAAACTCGCCGATGAACCCGTTGGTTAATGGCAGTGCAACTGTACCCAAAGTGATGATAAGGAACGATACCGCAAACCAGGGGCTATTTTTAGCAATCCCACCAAGCTGGTTTAAATCGCGTGTATTCATTTTACGGCTGATGATATCCCATACAAAAAATAAACCTACCACATTAATACCGTGATTAAGCATTTGTATCATGGCGCCTTGATTACCATTAACGTTCCATGCGAAAATAGCGGCTGCAATAAGACCAACGTGCGCTATTGACGAATAAGCAACCAAACGCTTACCATCCTTTTGCCTGAACGCGATGATGCTGGCATAAACTATCCCGATAACCGCCAAAGTTATTGCATATGGATAAAATTTATTAAAGCCCTGTGGAGCAATAGGGATCATCCAGCGGATAGCGCCATAAATACCCATCTTCAGCATTATACCCGATAGCATCATTGTACCACCACTTGGCGCTTCGGTATAGGTATCAGGTTGCCAGGTATGGAATGGGAATATCGGCATCTTAATAGCAAACGCTAAAAAGAATGCCAGGAACAACCAACCCTGCGCTTTAAGCGATAAGGTTAAGCCGTAAAGCTCATGTATATCAAAAGTTTTGTTTGGGTTTTGTGTGTACAGGTAAATCAATGCTACCAGCATAAACAACGAACCGGCGAAGGTATAGATAAAGAACTTCAGCGTTACTTTTATCCTGTTCTCGCCTCCCCATAGCGCGCAAATGAAATAAATAGGTATCAGCGCCGCTTCCCAGCCTACGTAAAACAGGAAACCATCCAAAGCGGTAAATACAACCAGCAAACCCGTTTGCATAAATAGCATCAGTGCGTAAAAAGCGTTTGCCCTTGGCTGATCGTGCTTGAAAGTAGTCAGGATAATAATGGGTACCAGCAGTGTGGTTAGCATTACCGGAATAATATTGATACCGTCAATACCGGCGCTAAAGTAAATACCAAATTGCGGTATCCACGACGCGTCTATCGCAAACTGAACAGAAGCATCAGGTACAAAGTTAACCAGGTAATAAACAGACAGTGCCAGTTCGGCTACTGCAAAAAACAATGCCGCATATTTAGCCTGTTCGTTCTTAACAAAAACAAGAATAAGCGCAGCAAGCAGAGGTAAAAAAAGTAATATCGAAACCGTCATTTTTTTATATGCAGTATATCTGTTAATCCCAGGCTATAAATAAGTACAGCAATAATGCCCACCACCATCATAAAAATATAGAAACCCACATTACCTGTTTGCAGCAGGCGCAGGCCTTTGCTACCCTCAACGGGGGCAGCACCTATGCCATTCACCAGGCCATCAATACCCAGCTTATCAACTACTTTGTAGAAGAAGTCCGACAGTGCATCCAGCGGTTTACGGAACAGGATATCATACAATTCATCTACATAAAACTTATGGTATGATAAGGTTGCCAGCAGACCGCGTTCTTCCCCATCGCGCACGGGCACGTGGTTGTTTTTAACGTATTTAATATAAGCATATATCAGCGCGATGATAGCACCGCCAACTGATACAGCCATTAAAGTCATTTCTGTATTTGCAGATAAAACCTCGGTAGTTTTATGCAGATAAGGGTTCCTGAATACCGGGGCAAGGAAATGTTCCAAAGCATGGTGACCGCCCAAAGCTTCGGGCACACCAATAAAGCCGCCAACTATTGATAACACCGCTAAAATGATCAGCGGGATGGTCATATTAGCAGGTGACTCGTGCAAATGGTGCTCCTGCTCGCTGGTGCCACGGAATTTACCAAAGAAGGTAAGGAATATCAAACGGAACATGTAGAACGATGTTAGCATGGCGGTAAATACACCTACGGCGTACATCCACTTACTGTGTTCGTAGACATGTGCCAATATTTCATCTTTAGAGAAGAAGCCTGCGAACGGCGGGATACCTGCAATGGCAATAGTACCAATAAGCATGGTCCAGGCTGTGATAGGTAGTTTTTTCCAAAGGCCGCCCATATTGCGCATATCCTGTTCGCCGCTTACCGCGTGAATAACCGAACCTGCGCAAAGGAATAATAAAGCTTTAAAAAAGGCATGTGTGATTACATGGAAGAACCCGCCGGTATAAGCGCCAACGCCTAAACCTAAAAACATATAGCCTAATTGCGATACGGTTGAATAAGCTAGTACCTTTTTAATATCTGTTTGAGTTAAGGCAATCAGCGCGGCCAGTAAGGCAGTTGCCAAACCAATAATAGCTACAATCTCCATTGTTACCGGCGCAAACGAGAACAAGGCGTTGCTGCGCGCTATCATATAAATACCCGCGGTAACCATGGTAGCCGCGTGTATTAGCGCCGATACCGGTGTTGGGCCGGCCATAGCATCGGGCAACCAGGTAAACAAAGGTATCTGTGCCGATTTACCTGTAGCGCCGATAAACAGCAATATAGTAACTAAAGTAATGGTCCAATAGCCCGGGTGCATCATTTGCACTTTAGGAAATATCTCGTTGAACGATGGGCTGCCAAACATATTTACCATCAAAAATATAGCGATAAGGAAACCAAGGTCGCCAATACGGTTCATTACAAAGGCTTTCTTAGCCGCATCTGCATAAGCAGGATTGGTGTACCAGAAACCGATAAGTAAATATGAGCACAAGCCTACGCCTTCCCAGCCAATAAACATTACCACGTAGTTTGAACCCATTACCAGCAATAGCATAAAGAAGATGAACAGGTTAAGGTAAGCGAAGAACTTACCAAAACCGGCATCATCGTGCATATAGCCTATGGAGTATAAATGAATCAGCGTACCGACACCGGTGATGATCAGCAGCATTATAGCACTCAACTGATCGACCATAAAGGCAAAAGGCACATGCATTGTCCCGGCGCTTATCCAATCGAACATGGTTAGGTTAATAGCGTGCCCTTTTTGCTGCACTTCAAAAAACACACTTAAGCTGATACCGAATGACACCAATACCAAAAATGTACCGATAAAACCGATAACGCCTTTTGAAAGGACATTGCGGCCAAGTCCGTTAAACACGAACCCTGCAAGCGGTAACAAAGGAATAAGCCAGATATATTTATCCATAATTCAAGCCCCCTAATCCCCTGAAGGGGGGACAGAAGTTTTTATTTATTATATTATTCAGTAAGCCGTCCTACTCCCCTTCAGGGGCCGGGGGCTATTACCATTTCAATTTATTCAACACATTCGTATCTATCGAACTGGTGTTACGGTAGATCATCACTATAATGGCCAAGCCAATAGCTACTTCGGCAGCAGCCAGGGCCATAATAAAGAATACAAACACTTGTCCGCTGGCATCGCCGCGATAAACCGAGAATACGGCCAGCAGCAGGTTCACCGCGTTCAGCATCAGCTCAACCGACATGAATATCACAATGGCGTTACGACGTATCAATACCCCAATAACCCCTATCGAAAACAAAATGCAGCTTAACATGATGTAGTGGTTAAGCGGCACTACTCTAACGGTATTAAAAAAACTTTCCATCAGGTTGCTTTTCTCTTTTAGCCAGCAAAACCGCGCCTACCATAGCCGATAACAGCAGGATGGACGAAATTTCAAACGGCAATAAAAATTCGGTGAATAATACTTTACCCAGGTTTTTAACCAGGCCCAGTCCGGGGTTACTTAGCACTACCGGGTTTGATGCGGACGCCAATTTTAACGACCCGAACAACGTAGCCAGTAAACAGCAGCCACCGATTACGCCGGCGAACTTTACAATATTACTTTTAGCCGGTTCTGCATCAACGTTCAGGTTCAGCAACATTAGCACAAACAGGAACAGCACCATTATGGCACCCATATAAACTATAAAATTTACAATAGCCAAAAACTGCGCGTTCAGTAAAATATAATGGATGGTAATGGTGAAAAACGTAAGGATAAGGTACAGTACGCTATGTACCGGGTTTTTTGCAGAAATAACCAGCACTGCAAACAGTATGGATAAAAATGCGATGAAGTAAAATATACTCATATGTTGTTTACTATATCACCTTAACCTTCGTAATAGCGGGGCAAAGGTATAAAACTTCTCTATTGATTTAAGGGTGCCTCTACTAATTTGTCTTTACCGTAAATAAAGTCTTTCCGCAGCATATCCGATGGTACAATATCGCCATCAAGATAAATCGCTTCTTTGGGGCAAGCCTCCTCGCACAGGCCGCAAAAAATGCAGCGCAGCATATTTATTTCGTATACGGCAGCGTATTTTTCTTCGCGATATAAATGCTCCTCACCTTTCTGGCGTTCGGCGGCTGTCATGGTAATAGCTTCAGCCGGGCATGATAAGGCGCACAAACCGCAAGCTGTACAACGCTCGGCACCGTTCTCATCGCGCTTAAGCGAGTGCATGCCCCTGAAGTTTTCAGAGAACTCACGTTTTTGCTCGGGATAACTAATAGTTACCGGCTTTTTGAAAAAGTGCTTTATGGTGATAGCCATACCTTTGGCAATAGCCGGCAGGTACGAACGCTCGGCCAGCGTCAATGGCTTAAAATCTAAAACTTTCCGTTTATTACTTAGTGGTTCCATCTCAATTTCTTACTTAAAAAATTTATCGTGAACAGTGATCCAGGCACCGGTAAGTACAATGTTGGTGATAGCCAGCGGTATTAATATTTTCCAGCCAAGGTCCATCAACTGGTCGTAACGGAAACGCGGGATGGTCCAGCGTACCCACATAAAGAAGAAAATGAACAGGACAATTTTAGCAAACAATACAGCAGTGCCAATTAGCGGGACGATAACAGGGGCAGCATGAGGCATCCACACAGCCATGTGCCCGGCCATCCAGCTCATACCAGGATAATTGTAACCCCCAAAGTATAAAGTAGCCATCACTGCAGATGAAATGAACATGTTGATGTATTCAGCAAACAGGTAGAAGCCGAGTTTCATTGATGAATATTCGGTATGATAACCACCTACCAGTTCGGTTTCGCACTCAGGTAAATCAAACGGTGAACGATTGGTCTCCGCGAAAGCGCATACTAAAAACAACAGGAAACCGAGCGGCTGATAAAGCACATTCCAATGCCAGCTGTGCTGCTGTTCGGCAATTTCTTTAAGGCTTAAAGTGCCAGTTACCATCAGCAAAGCGATGATAGATAAGCCCATTGAAATTTCGTAGCTGATATTTTGCGATGCCGCGCGGATAGCCCCTAACAGTGAATATTTATTGTTTGATGCCCAGCCACCTATCATAATACCATACACTCCCAGCGATACTACACCAAAAATGTACAGGATACCTACATTGATGTCGGTCACCTGCAAATCGATAATAGTATTACCCGCTACAATTTTTTGTCCCCAAGGTATCACCGCCGAGCCTATACAGGCCGTCATGATAGCCAGCGCTGGGCCAACTATAAACAGCAGGCCACTTGCCCTTGTGGGGATGATCTCTTCTTTCATAAACATCTTGCCACCATCGGCCAGGGGTTGTAAAATACCCCATTTACCGGCGCGGTTAGGGCCTACCCTATCCTGCAAAAACGCGGCAACTTTACGCTCGGCATAGGTGCTGTACATGGCCATTACCAAACTAATGGCGAAAATAATAACTACTAACCCTGCCTTAATTCCTATTTGTGCTAATTCCATTATAAGCGTGTGTCTCGTTCAAATTGTTCCTTGTTAGCTCCCTGCAGCAGCGGGTTGGTTTTTACTACCGGCAGTGGTTTCAGCGTATCATAATGGTTTGCGCTGATCACCGATTTGTGCGATACCTTACGCGGGCCTTCAATTACCCAATCGCTGGTTTTCTTTTTATCAAAGCGGCAGGTATTGCATATAAATTCCTCAACCTCGCCATATTCATCTTTGCGGGCGGTAACACGTAGCACCTCTTCGCCTTTATACCACAGGGTTACTTTACCGTTACATTTTTCGTGATCGCAATCGCGGTGGGCCTCTACAGGTTTAGTAAACCAAACCCGGTTTTTAAAGCGGAAAGTCCTGTCGGTTAACGCACCTACCGGGCAAACATCAATTACGTTTCCTGAGAAATCGTTATCAACCGCTTTGCTGATGTAGGTAGATATTTCAGAGTGGTCGCCACGGTTTAATATACCGTGCAGGCGGGTATTGGTGATCTGATCGGCCGTGAAAACACAACGGTAGCACAGGATGCAACGTGTCATATGCAGCTGTATCTTATCGCCAATGTCAATTTTTTCAAATGTACGGCGGTCAAATTCGTAACGGGTTTTAGCCGCGCCGTGTTCATAACCTAAGTTTTGCAGGTCGCACTCACCAGCCTGGTCGCAAATCGGGCAATCCAGCGGGTGGTTAATTAACAGCATTTCCACTACGCCCTTACGCGCTTCAATAACTTCGGGCGATGTGATATTTTTCACTTCCATACCGTCCATCACCGTGGTTCGGCACGATGCTACCAGCTTAGGCATCGGGCGCGGGTCTTTTTCTGAACCTTTGCTTACCTGCACCAAACAAGTACGGCATTTACCGCCGCTGCCTTCCAGTTTAGAGTAATAGCACATAGCAGGCGGAACAATATCGCCCCCAATCAGCCTCGCGGCGTTCAGAATGCTTGTCCCGGGCTCTACTTCAATGGCTATCCCGTCTATAGTAACTTTATGTTTATCTGACATTTTATGTTCGTCAAAATTCTTTTTCTCTCTTTATATTTTCACCATGTCATTGCGAGCGTAGCGTGGCAATCGCACACAAGCATAGTGGCCTTGTATAGTTCGCGATTGCTTCGTTCCTCGCAATAACAAACCGGCTTCAGCCTTACGCTACCTTCTCTTCAGGCTTCGGCAACGGATCCGCGTAATGAGCTAAGCCAAAATTATGTGTCGTTGCTTCATGAGCATGGCTCACATGCCATTCAAATTCATCCCTGAAATGGCGGATAGCACTGGCTACCGGCCATGCAGCCGCGTCGCCCAGCGGACAAATGGTATTCCCTTCTATCTTTTTAGATACATCGACCAGCAAATCCATATCGCTCATTTTGCCATGACCATATTCCAGGCGGTGCAAAACTTTCTCCATCCAGCCGGTACCCTCGCGGCAAGGCGAGCATTGGCCACAGCTTTCATGGTGATAAAAGCGGGTGAAGTTCCAGGTGTTGCGTACAATACACTGGTCTTCGTCGTAAGCGATAAAACCACCCGAACCCATCATAGTACCGCTAACAAAGCCACCATCGGCTAAACTTTCATAGCTCATCAGGCGGGCTTCGCCGTTAGCTGTTTTCATAAACAGGTTAGCGGGAAGGATTGGTACCGATGAACCACCGGCTACTACCGCCTTCAGGCGTTTGCCGTTAGCTATACCGCCGCAATATTCGTCGCTATATAAAAATTCTTCTACAGGCAGGCCTAAATCAATTTCGTAAACACCCGGCTTGCGTACATTCCCGCCAGCAGATATCAGCTTAGTACCTGTACTTCTGCCAATGCCTATTTTAGCATATTCTTCAGCTCCATCGTTTATAATAGGCACCACAGCAGCAATTGATTCTACGTTGTTTACCACAGTAGGGCAGCCATACAAACCCGCAATAGCCGGGAATGGCGGTTTAATACGCGGGTTGCCACGCTTGCCTTCCAGTGATTCCAGCAGGGCGGTTTCTTCGCCGCAAATGTAGGCGCCCCCACCGGGCTGTACGTACAGTTCCAGGTCGTAACCGGTGCCTAATATATTTTTGCCCAAAAATCCGGCTGCTTTGGCTTCGGCGATAGCTTTTTCCAAAATGCGGATCTGCGGCATCATTTCGCCACGAACGTATATATATGATGTTTTTGCACCCAGGGCAAAACTGCCTACTATCATCCCCTCAATTAACAGGTGAGGGATGTAGGTCATCAGGTAGCGGTCTTTAAAAGTGCCGGGTTCAGATTCATCGGCGTTGCAAACCAGGTAACGTGGTACACCTTCCGGTTTAGCCAGGAAACCCCATTTCATACCGGTTGGGAAACCCGCGCCACCACGGCCACGCAAGCCTGATTTTTTCACTTCTTCCACCACTTCTTCAGGTGTCAAAGTTTTCAGGGCTTTTTCTACCGAGCGGTAACCACCTTTTTGACGGTAAACATCAAAAGTATTAATGCCGGGTACGTTAATATGTTCTAATAATAATTTGCGTCCCATCTTAGTTGCTCGCTTTAGCTTTCAGATCACCAATCAGTTTATCAACCGATTCGGGGGTCAGGTTTTCGTAAAAAGTATATTCAGGGCCAATTTGCAGCACCGGGCCAAAGCCACAGGCAGCAAGGCATTCTACACCGCGCCAGCTAAATAAACCGTCGGGGGTAATTTCACCTTCTTTAACGCCCAGTTTATTTTCAATGTAATCCATTATTTTGCCGGCGCCAACAATTTCGCAAGGGCCGGTGCGGCAAACTTCAAGTACATATTTGCCTTGCGGGCGCATAAAGTACATAGTATAAAAAGTAGCTACCTCGTAAACCTCAATTGGTAAAATGTTAAGGTATTCGGCTACTTTATCCATGGCAGGTACGCTTAACCAGCCGTATTCAGCCTGTACCAGGTGCAGTATAGGCAATAAGCCCGATTTTTGACGGCCTTCCGGATACCTGCTTACGATATCAGCAAACTGGGCAATTAACTCAGTGCTAAAGTTAACAGGCGTTTGTTCAGTATCTTCAACTCTAAGCATCTAACTCTCCGGCTATAATGTTTAAACTACTCATGTTAATAATCGCATCAGATAACAGCATGCCGCGGCTCATTGGCGCGTACATCTGGTAATTAATGAAACTTGGCCTGCGAAAATGCAAACGGTATGGCGAACGGCCGCCATCGTTAACCAAATAAAAACCTAATTCGCCGTTAGCGCCTTCAACCGAATGGTAAACTTCGCCAACAGGGGTTTCTACCTCGCCCATCACTATTTTGAAGTGGTAGATCAAGGCTTCCATATTATTATAAACTTCTTCTTTCGGAGGCAGGTAATAAGCAGGGACATCGGCGTGGAAGATAGTTGGGTTTTCCTTCTCGATCAGCTTCAAGCACTGATCTATCATGCGCATACTCTGCTTCATTTCTTCGTTACGTACCAAAAAACGATCATAAACATCGCCACTGGTACCTACGGGTACTTCAAAATCCAAATCCTGATACGATGAATAAGGGTTCATGGCCCTCACGTCATAATCTACACCTGCGGCACGCAATAAAGGACCAGTCCAGCTATAGTTTAAAGCCGCTTCGGGGGTAACGGCAGCCACACCTTTAGTACGATCAATAAATATGCGGTTACGGTTGAACAAATTTTCAAACTCGGCTAAACCTTTAGGAAAATCTTCCAGGAACTTACGCACCTTGCGGAAAAATATATCGTTGAAATTGCGCTCGAATCCGCCTATACGGCCTACGTTAGTAGTTAAGCGCGATCCGCAAATTTCCTCATATATTTCGTAAATGTGCTCACGGAATTCCATCATGTAAAGGAAACCTGTGAAAGCGCCGGTATCAACACCCAATACACCGTTACATACAATATGGTCGGCAATACGCGCCAGCTCCATTACAATAATGCGCAGGTATTCTACACGCTTTGGCAATTGTATGTTCAGCAGTTTTTCTACCGTCATATGCCAGCCCATGTTGTTGATTGGCGACGAGCAGTAGTTCAACCTGTCCGTTAGCGGGGTAATTTGGTAAAACGGGCGGTGTTCGGCAATTTTTTCAAATGCCCGGTGTATATACCCTATGGTGGATACGCCGCTTACAATACGCTCGCCATCCAGTTGCAATACGTTTTGAAAAACGCCGTGCGTAGCCGGGTGCGTAGGCCCTAAATTAAGGGTAGATAGTTCGCTTTGCGGATCGTTATCTGTTAATACAGGATGGTTATCCATTTCTTATCTTCCGAAAAAGTAATCTTTTTTATCAACACGGTTAGGGTCTTCCAGCGGATATTCTCTGCGCATCGGGAAAACCGTCATGTCGTCAACATTTAATATTCTTCTTAAATCGGGATGGCCAGTAAAGTCTACTCCAAAAAAGTCGTAAGTCTCACGTTCCATCCAGTTAGCGCCATCCCATAAAACGGTGGCGGTAGGTATATGTACATCGCCATCTGCCAAAAATACTTTTATCCTGATGCGGATATTGTTTTGCAGACTATGCAGATGATAGATCACCCCGGTTTGTTTTTCCAGTTCAGGGTAGTGTATAGCGGTGATATCAGTCAAAAAGCCAAACTTAAGCGTGGCGTCTTCTTTCAAAAAGGTCAACAGGTCGATGATCTGCTCGCGGCCGGTTTGTATGGTCAGTAAACCATAGGGTTCGCCTTCAGTTAGTACGGTATCACCAAATTTAGCGGCAATCAGCCCAATAATTTCTTCGTTAGTTATAGTGCTCATTATTATTGGATCCCGTATGATGCTAATAGTTTTTGATATTCCGGTGTATCGCGGCGGCGGCGCTCTTCTGTTTGCACCAGTTTTTGTATTTGCATAAAGCCATCAATAATAGCTTCGGGGCGTGGCGGACAGCCGGGTACATAAACATCAACCGGGATCACCTCATCTATGCCTTGTAAAACAGAATAAGTATCGAATATACCACCGCTTGATGCACAGGCACCCACAGCCATTACCCAACGTGGTTCGGCCATTTGCAGATAAACCTGGCGTAAAACCGGGCCCATTTTTTTTGATATAGTGCCCATTACCATCAACAAATCGGCCTGGCGCGGCGAAAAGCTTAAACGCTCGGCACCGAAACGGGAAAGGTCATAGTGCGATGCCATGGTTGCCATAAACTCGATACCACAGCATGAGGTAGCAAATGGCAATGGCCATAATGAATATGAACGCGCTAAACCCACGGCTTCATCAAGCTTAGTAGCAAAAAAGCCCTGACCTTCAACACCCGCAGGCGCGTTAACAATTTGAATATCACTCATCACTTAAACAAATAAGTAAAGCCTGCCAGCAAAAAAACTGACGGGCAAATTTACAATAATTAAACGTTGTTAAAAGTACACTATGATAAGGGGAACATATTTAGAATCAATCTAATTAATCCCAATCCAGGGCCTTCTTTTTCAGGATATAAATGAAGCCCAGCAGTAGTGTAGCCATAAAAATAAACATCTCTACCAACCCTTCTACACCCATTTCCCTAAAGTTTACAGCCCATGGATACATAAATATTACTTCCACATCAAACAGCACAAATAATATAGCTACCAAAAAATATTTGATAGATATTGGTGTACGCGCGTTACCTACCACCTCTACACCCGATTCAAACGGGGTAAGTTTATCTTTAGTCTTTCTTTTAGGACCAAGATAGTGTGTGGCAAACATGGTACCTACGGCAAAGCCAACCGCTACCAGCATTTGTATAACAATAGGCAAATAATTAATTGCCGAACTTTGTGCTTCCATGGGCGCAAATATAGTAATGTACCGCTTATAAAAAAAGCTCTCCAGCATAGTACCGGAGAGCTTTCTGTATGATATTGAAATTTATACCTTATTTAGCCGATTTAGCTCCCGGCTTGCGGCTGAAGTAGGCCACAACCGCAGCATTTGTAGGGTCGTACTCTTTAGCTTTAGTATAGGCTTCCAATGTTTTAGCCTCATCTTTATCTTTATATTCATAAATACGCGCTAAGTACACATAAGCAGCAGCTAAATCAGCTTTATCAGCTGTAGTTAAAGTTGGTTTAGCTGTTACTAAGGCGATATATTGTTCGTAATATGGTTTTGCTAAACCTTTAATATTATTACGGTCCGCATCCCTTAAGTCGGCAATGTAAGCCCGGTACTGCACGGCTGAAGCATTTGGTTTGCCTAATTTTTGGTTCACGTAGCTATAACCAGAGTCTGCTTTAGTTAATAGGGTGCTGTCTGGTTTAGTACCGGGCGCAGGATATAGGAAGCCATAATAATAACCGTTGGCTTGGTAAAAGTGATCTAATACCCCGCCTTTATGCGATTTGTCGAAATACTCCTGGTAATCGTTAGCTGCAGCTAAATACTTCTTTTTAGCATAATCGCTTTTTGCAATCTCTAAAAACACATCGGCTTTTGTAGTATCTAATGAATACGCTTTGCGCAGGTTAGCAATACCGGTTGAATCTCCTGAAGCTAATTGCAAACGGCCCAATACCAGGTAATCTGTAGGATAAATACGATTAGGCCCTGCCTGGCTTAACCATTTGTTTATTGCAGATAAACCTGCTGCATAATCCTTATTCTCCAAAGCTGAATAGGCCAAATAACGGTAAACACGCAGATTGGTGTTGGCATATTTAGATAACGCGGCTGTTGTTTCCTGTAAAGTTTTAAAATCGCCGGCATTATAAAGGAAGTCGGCATAACGCAATTGTGATTCAAGCGACATATCTGTCAGGCTTAAATATTTGCGGTAGTGTTCAACAGCTTCTTTTACTTTTTCTGAAGCTACTTTCATATCGTTTTTAGACTGACGCAGATCGGTTTCAGCCCATTCGCGGTAAGCCGGGCCAAAGTTAGGGTCTATAGCCAAAGCAGCTTTAAACTCGTTCGCGGCCGATTCCCAGTTATTCGCTAATCTCCAAAGCACACCTTCTTTTACGTGTGCAGTCAGCGATTTTGGATCAGCACCCAATGCATCTGAATAGTTTCTATATGCATCGTTACTTTTCAGTTGTGAAATATATGCATCACCCAGGGCTACCATTAGTTCGGCGTCTTTAACTTTTGGGTTAACAACTTTACCTTTTTCCAATACTGCAATAGCGGCATCAGCATCGGCCTGGGTTACAACTGTTGCCGGCGGAACTGGTAATAAATAACTCTCGCCTACATACCGATATGGTTTAGTATCCTTACCTGCCAGTATTAAAGCCTGGTTAAAGTTTGATGTTGCACCTGCTTTGTCTTTTTCTAAACGGGCAACCGCACCTAAGCCAGCATAATTTAAAGCTGATTTGGGATTTGCTGCAATGCCTTTATTAAAAGCAGTTTTTGCAGAATCTGTGTAATCCTGCTTTATATATACCCAACCCAGATAAAAAAAGTTTTCATCATTGGTTGGTTGTGTTACAGTCAGGTTTTTAAGCATTGTTTTAGCTTTCTGATATTGTTCGGCGTCAATAGCTTTTTTGGCGTCGGCTAGACTTTGCGCAAAAACTGACGAACCTATAAATACCAGTGCCGTAATCGACATCGCTACTCTTTTAATCATTTTCATGGCTCTAATTTATAGTTTTAGTTTGTTGTTTACTGTTGTACAATGTTAACTTCCCTACCGGGCATAATCTCAGGCAATAAGCCCGATTTCAATATGATCCTTTGCCCCCTGTCACTCAATATAAAGGAAGCAAACCCCGATCCTAAACCCTGCCTGCCCGAGCAATTGATAATATACAAATTGCGTGCAAGCGGATATTGTTTTAGAGCAAAGGTTTCCTGTGATGGTTTAGTAAAGCCAATGTCATCTTTGCGGCGATCATCCTTCACACCAACAATCTTCACTTTACTAACGGCATCTGCGTAATCCTTATCGGGATCGTTTAGCCAGGCAAATCCAGTTATCCCTATAGATTGCGGGTGCTGGCTTACATAACGTATAACCTCTTTATTAGATTTTAACGCATATATATTTTTGCTGGTCAGGTCTTTAATACCGGTTAAATCCTTTAAATACCGTACCAAACTTGAATTTGGGTTATCAAAAACGATGTTTTTATCTGTTTTTATTTCCCCGTTCAGCATATCTTTAATCTGCGATACAGTTATCGTTGTATCGGCAGATGTATTGTTCACAATTAATGTTACCGCGTCGGTAGCAAACTTATTCACTTCGGCGGGTAAACCGCGATCAGCCATCGCTTTGGCTTCGGCTGGCTTAAGGTCGCGTGTCATGATAGCGAAGTTAAGGCTATCGTTTAACAGCAAATTAAGCAGATCATTTTCGGTTTTGTAAATGAGGTGAGGTTTGGCTTTATCGTATGATGCGGTAAAAACATAAGCCTCTTCATCAACTATGGGTGAGCACGATTCATCTATCAGAAAGTCGGCTTTGCCCGCCATAAAGGTATCGGCATTAACCTTTCCCTTCTTGGGTTTGCAGGCATATAAACCTGCGACAAGCGCTAACCCGCACCCAACAAATAAAAAACTCTTTTTAGCGCTCATTATTATCTTCTTTCCTAAATATGATCCGTGAGCTGCGTAGTATACCATATATAATACACAATACACCGAACCCTATCCGTAACTGTGGGGTTAATTGCATGGCTATAGCCAATTTATCCCAAAACAGTATCATTAGCCCAAATGCAGTAATGCATATAAACAGGGCGATTCCTAAAATAAGCAAAAACCGCCTTGAGGGCGATTTTTGCTTACGTTTATAAAAATATGACATTAATGTATCCTATTGTTCCTGTAAAGTGAAGCTGATAGGTACTGTAAATTGAGAACGAACGGCACGACCGTTTTGCATACCTGGCTTCCATTTCGGTGAAGCCTTGATAACACGTATTGCTTCTTCATCGCAACCGCTGCCAATACCACGTAACACTTTAATATCAGTTAAACTACCGTCGCGTTCAACAACAAAGGTAAGGAATACTTTACCTTGCACGTTGTTTTCACGAGCAACAGCCGGGTAACGGATATTTTTACCTAAGTAATCACCAAATTTTCCCAAACCGCCTGGAAAAGAGGCTTGCTCCTCAACTGCGGTAAAAATCTCGTTGCTTTCTTCTGTTACCGCTTTGGTATCAGAGTTACCAACCGGCTCATCAATACGGATAGCCGCATTAGGGTCACCTTTCTGATCTTTCGGGCCCGGATCCGCTACTTTCAGCTCTTCCTGAGTTGGTGGATCTTTTTCCTTTACTTCGTTATCAGGTTTCACTACCGGAGGCGGGAAACGTACCTGGTCAACCTTCGGTTTTGGTGGTTCCGGAGGTGGCGGAGGTGGTTTTTTTGTATTATCAATTGGTGGAGGTGGTTTTAAGTTCACCTCAACAATTTTTACTTTTTCCGGGGCTTTCGGGATAAACCCTTTGATCTTGTTTATGATGGTTGGCAATGATACAGCAAACACAAACAACAGAACAGTAAATATAAGTGCCTTTACAGTACTTTTCGGATTCTGTTTTCTTAGTTCGTATGCACCGTAACTTTTGTTCCTGCCATTAAAAACAATGTCAAGCCACTCAGGTTTTAAGATATCTAATTTTGAGCTTAAAAAGGACATTGTATAATATTTTTAATGTTTAATTATTGAACGACTAAAGTTATAGTTTATTATCCAAATAAACAACTAAATTTTTAGTTTTATTAGTAGTTGCCGTCGCGCTTTAAAAGTTCGACTTCGGCAGGTAAAATATCAACGATTGCCCTGATATCGATTTTAGCGATATTCAGCTCATCCATAATATCCACCATGTTTTTATAAACCGAATGGTCGCTTGGCTTTACCAGTACGATCATTGGTTTACCGCCAGACGCCTCAGATATTTTTTTCTGATTTTCCATTAACGCCTTGCGAATGCCTTCCTTACCAAAGTTATCAGTTGTAGGTGGCGCAAGTGGTTTTCCGGGTAAGCCTAGGTACCATTCAATTTTATTGTCTTTACCCAACAAAATTGTCATTGTACGGCTTTCAGGCACCGGTTTCTGATCTTTTACTTTTTCGTCTTTATCAGGCATTACCAAGTCCATAGCCTTGGGTTTATTTAGGGTGGTAGTTAGCATAAAGAAAGTTACCAGCAAGAAAGCCAAATCCACCATCGCGGTTAAATCCACGCGTGTAGACGCTTTTTTACTTCTTACTTTCCCGCCTTTTTTCCCACCCCCGCCGGAGGTATCTAATTCTGCCATGTTTTTACTTTACTGCGGATTTTACACTTGTTATTAAAGCAAATTTGTTCACTTTTTGTTTCTGCAACACTTTTATGATCATTGCAATAGTTGGATACTCTTCCTTACTGTCGCCTTTTATAGCAACCCGCATATCCTTGTTATCAAGGCTGGCGGTAACTACACGCGATGTGCGTACCCAATCATACAATTCGCAAGTTGCAGTGGTATCGGTTGGGATGCCTGGTTGTTTGAATATCTTTTTCTGATCGGCATCAAGGTCCAAAAATCCCGGTAATTGACGGATTGGTACGCCAAATGTAGGCAGCGCCGAAAACTTAACGATCTGCTGATCGGTAAAGGGAACATTGTACTTAGCGCTCATTTGTTTCAACACTTCCTTACGGATCTCGAAACCTTCCACGCCAAAAAATACTTTCTTTTGGCCAACGGTTAAGGTAGCAACATCCGATTCGGGTAATTGAATCTTCATGGTTGATGCCGGAATATCCACCGGTACAGGATCATCTGTACGGGGTTTTGCTGTTAATATAAAGAAAGTAAGCAACAGGAAGGCAACGTCGCACATAGCCGTCATGTCAATCGCTGTACTCTTTCTTGGAATCTTTACTCTTGGCATAGTTTCGTTTGATTAAATAAAAAATTAGTGAAATGGTGATATAATACCCGGCCGGTTAAATACCAGCCGGGTATTACTTATGCACTAAATTTTATTTGTTTTTGTGAGACGCAGCAAATGTTTGTACAATGCTGAAGCCTGTTTCGTCGATAGCGTAAGTCAACTTATCAATTTTAGATGTAAAGATGTTGTACATGATAATTGATAAAGCTGAAGTACTGATACCCAAAGCAGTGTTGATCAATGCTTCAGAGATACCTACCGCTAATGCCGATTGGCTTGGGGCACCTGAAGCACCCAATGCCTGGAACGCACGGATCATACCGGTTACTGTACCTAACAGACCCAATAATGTACCAATTGATACCAGGGTAGCGATAATGGTTAAGTTTTGCTCTAACATTGGCATTTCCAGTGCAGTAGCTTCTTCAATATCTTTTTGGATAGCTAACGTTTTCTGGTCAACGTCAAGATTTGGCTCAACTTCCATTTCCCTGTATTTTTTCAGGCCTGATTTGATAACGTTGGCTACAGAGCCTTTTTGCTTGTCGCACTCGGCAGAGGCGGCATCAATGTTACCTTGGTTCAGGAAAACCTGGATCTTGTGAACGAAAGAATCAACGCTGCTGCTACCTGAAGCTTTGCCGATAACAACAAAACGCTCGATAGAGAATACGATAAGCATCATGAACATGGTCATCAGCACCGGTACAATCGGTCCACCGCGGTGTACAGTACCAAAGTAATCAGATGGTTCGCCGTGCTCAACATCACCGCCTTTGTAGTGACTAGGATCTCCCAAAACGTACAGGAATACAAGGATAGCGATAACGAAACAGATAGGAATTACCAGGGTAGCGAAAATGCTTGAACCTGAGCCGCCTTCTTTCTTAACAGGTGTAGTTGGTTTTGGTGCGTTTGCCATTACTTTTAAAATTTAGTTTTTAGTTTTTGTTTATATGTTATTAGTTAATTAAATGTGCTTTTTAAGAGCGAATAACAAATTTATAATTTTATTAATATAAAAAAACGAAATCCGCTATTATTAATAATTTTTTAATGCGCCGGTTTATAAGGCGTAATGATACGGCTTTATAAACGACTTTAAACAAAAAAATTGCCTTGCTACAGACAATTTTTTACAATAAAAACTAAATTTTTTAAAATTAGCAAGCGTATGCCTTAATTTTATATGTAACTAAACTGATATAGTTACTGCGGGACCGGCGTTTAGTATCTCAACTGTGCTGTATTTGGCATACTGTTCAAAGTTTTTTACAAACAGGTTGGCAAGATCATTTGCCCGCTCGTCATATTCATCGGGATTGATCCAGGTTTTACGCGGGTTCAGGATATGATCAGGGACATTTGGGCACGTTAAAGGTATGCTTACATTAAATACATGGTGCTGCTCATAATGCACATGCTCTAAATGACCGTTTAACGCAGCAGTTATCATAGCGCGAGTGTATTTTAGGCGCATGCGCTTACCAGTACCAAAGGCACCTCCTGTCCACCCGGTGTTTACCAGCCACACGTTTACATTATGTTCCTTTATCTTGTGACCAAGCAAACGGGCATAAGTTATAGGATGCAGCGGTAAAAAGGCTTTACCAAAGCAGGCCGAAAAAGTAGCTTCAGGATGTACTACACCATGTTCTGTCCCCGCTACCTTAGCGGTATAGCCTGATATAAAATAGTACATAGCCTGTTCAGGCGTTAGTTTTGATATGGGTGGCAGTATGCCAAATGCATCTGCGGTTAAAAAGAAAATGTTCTTTGGCGATGCCCCAATAGAAGGGACCACTGCGTTACTGATATAGTTCAGTGGGTACGATACGCGGGTATTTTCTGTTTTCTCTACATCTGCAAAATTTACGCGGCTGGTGCCTTTATAAAAGTTAATATTCTCCAGCAGTGACCCAAACTTAATGGCATTAAATATCTGTGGTTCGCTTTCGGCAGTTAGGTTTACGCATTTAGCATAGCAGCCTCCTTCGAAGTTAAATATGGTATAATCGCTCCAGCCATGTTCGTCGTCGCCTATCAGGTTACGTTCCGGGTCGGCACTGAGGGTAGTTTTGCCGGTACCGGAAAGGCCGAAGAAAATAGCCGTATCGCCTTTAGCCCCCACATTGGCCGAGCAATGCATAGATAATACCTTTTTATCATGCGGTAGTATAAAGTTCAGTACTGAGAAGATACCTTTCTTTATCTCGCCGGTATAACCGGAACCACCAACCAATATCATTTTTTTACTAAAGTTAATGATAGAGAAGTTTTCCTGGCGGGTGCCATCAACTGCAGGGTCGGCCATAAAACCGGGGGCTGCTATAATTGTCCACTCTGGCCGCGATTTGGCGTCTATCAGCTCAGGACGGATAAACAGATGGTGCACAAACAGGTTTTGATAGGCCGTTTCGGTAATTACGCGGATATCTAAATGATATTTCTCGTTAGAGCAGGCACAGGCATCGCGCACAAATATTTCTTTACTGCTTAGGTAAGCAGTCATTTTTTGAAATAAAGCGTCAAACTTTGCAGCGCCGAATTTAATATTGACATCGCCCCACCAAACCGTGTTACGGGTAATATCGTCCTCAACAATAAAGCGGTCTTTAGGCGAGCGGCCAGTGAATTTGCCGGTATCTATGGCTAAAGCGCCGGTATCAGCCAGGGTGCCCTCATGGCGTTTTAAAGCGGCTTCCACCAGTTGGGCAGGCGAAAATTGGTAAAATATTTTCTTAGCCCGACCCAGGTTCAAGTAACCTAAGTCGGGTAGTTGGGTCGACATTCTCTTCATTAAATTGGTTTATAATTACTATGCAAACATAGCAATACAAATGCCAATTATCTAATGAAACAGCAACAAAAATTTCAAGTACGTAGTTTTTACACTATAATAAATTATTGATTATTAGATATTTAATATATAATGTCGATACACTAAGTATTTTTGAAAAACAAGATAATATTAGCATTTAATTAGATCGTATTAATGCTATGTATAGAATAAAAATAAGGATGTGTTGATTTGATTACGCATCTCCTATTATTTCTGTTATGCGTTAACGATTGTAGCGGATACCAGCCTTGCGCCTAAGGCCTGTGCAGTATGAGCGGAAAGCGCGGGCCGAAGGCAACGCCGAAAATAGAATAGAATAAGCATAAATATTTCACAGAAAGGACATATCCCTATCCCCCTCAAGAGGGAAAGTATTCCTCTACCCTCCAGCTTTTTTAGCCTTATACCCATCGGCCGTTAGGATGGCCAGTACCTTATCTCGGTGGTCGCCTTGTATCAGTATCTCAAAATCTTTTACCGAGCCACCTACCCCGCATTTGCTTTTCAGTTTTTTTCCCAGGGCCTCCATATCGGCATCGGTGCCAACAAAGCCGGCAATGGCAGTCACCATTTTACCGCCGCCCTTGCGGTCGAGGAAGATGCGCAGGTTTTGCTGTTGGGGTGGCAGCGTGCCTGATGACGCTTGCGTTTCTTCTTTATACTCAAATCCCGGATCGGTTGAGTATACTACCCCGGTAAAGTTTTTATTTTTTTTCGACATGGCTTATGCTTTATAAGTTTGTCCTGTAATTATTTTTAATGACGCGGGAACGATCTCTACCTTAATATCCGCGCCCATTATTTGCGGTTCGCCATCCAGGTGTATAGCGCCTTCTTTCTCTCGCTTAATGATTATTTCCTTCCCTTTAATGATCTCGACATACTTTGAGCCGGGGGTAGTTTTGGTGAACATGCGTATCCCCATCATTATAAATTTATATAAAGGGAAAGGTTTCACTATGCAAACATCCAGCAAACCATCCTGTACCGAAGCATAAGGCGATATGTGCGCGTTGTTTCCGTATTGCGATGAATTGGCAAAGCTGAGCATAAAAGCCTTTTTAACATAATCTTCACCATCAATATTAAGCCTGTATGTTTCGGATTTATAATTGGTAATTTCCCTGAATGAGGATTTAATATAGGCACCGAACCCGCGCTTTTTATCATGGCTGAATACCTCGCTGATATGTGCATCAAAACCCAGGCCGGCCATATTAAAAAACCATTTGCCGTTTAGTTTACCTGCATCAATATGTTGCACCAGCCCCTGGCTTAGGGTTTTTATCGCTGCTTCCGGATCCATGGGAATACCAAGGAAACGCGAAAGGCCATTACCTGAACCATAAGGAATAATGCCCAATGTTGTCTCTGTACCTGCAATAACCGAAGCTACTTCGTTTATTGTCCCATCCCCGCCTACCGCCACAATAATATCGTATTGCTTTATATTTTTTTGGGCCAATTGTTGGGCATGCAAAACACCGGTACTAATATCTATACGGTATTCAAACTTAGCAGCATCCAGGTGCTTTTTTATCAGCGCCGGCACCCCATCTTTATTTTTGCCGCCCGATATGGGATTAATAATAAAAAGTACTTTAAGTTTCAAACAATTAATTTTTCAGCACCAAAAGTAACCTATTTTCGGCTTTTGTAAAATTGTTTTACATTTGCGCTTGAAAGTGGACTGATTTGACGCCTATTATATATAGGCTGGATTGCAACCACGTAAAAAAGTGCTAAAACCAATGCTCCTTTTTTTGCAAGCGCGCAATCCATTTTCTCTTTCCCTTTCCTGTATTTTAATTAAAAAATAATTCTTATGCCATATTTATTCACATCAGAATCAGTGTCAGAAGGGCACCCGGATAAAGTTGCCGACCAGATATCGGACGCGTTAATTGATAACTTTTTAGCTTTCGACGCCGAATCGAAAGTAGCTTGCGAAACTTTAGTAACTACTGGCCAGGTAATTTTAGCCGGCGAGGTAAAATCAAAAGCTTATTTAGATGTACAAAAAATTGCCCGTGATGTGATCAACAAAATTGGTTATACCAAAGGCGAATACATGTTTGATGGCAGCAGCTGTGGTGTGCTTTCGGCTATTCACGAGCAATCGCCGGATATTAACCAGGGTGTCGACCGCAAAAGCAAGGAAGAGCAAGGTGCCGGCGACCAGGGTATGATGTTTGGTTACGCTACTGTTGAAACCGACAACTATATGCCCCTGGCTTTGGATATTGCCCACGCTTTATTATTGGAGTTGGCTGTTATCCGTCGCGAAATGAAGGAGATAAAATACCTTCGCCCAGACGCAAAATCGCAAGTAACGCTGGAATATGATGATAACAACCAGCCTACCCGTATTGATGCTATCGTAATTTCAACCCAGCACGATGATTTTGATGAAGAGAAAGCTATGTTGAAAAAGATCAGCGATGATTTGATCAATATCCTTATCCCGCGCGTAAAAGCTAAATATCCTAAATATGCCCACTTCTTTAACGATCAGATTAAATATCACATTAACCCAACCGGTAAATTTGTTATTGGTGGCCCGCATGGCGATACCGGCTTAACCGGCCGTAAAATCATCGTAGATACCTATGGTGGTAAAGGCGCACACGGTGGTGGTGCTTTCAGCGGTAAAGACCCATCAAAGGTTGACCGTTCTGCTGCTTACGCTACCCGCCACATTGCTAAAAACCTGGTAGCTGCAGGTGTTTGCAACGAGGTATTGGTACAGGTAAGCTATGCTATTGGTGTTGCCCAGCCTATGGGTATTTACGTAAACACTTATGGTACCGGTAAAGTTGGTTTAAATGATGGCGAGATAGCTAAAAAAGTAGAAAGCATTTTCAATATGACCCCTTACGCTATTGAAACCCGCTTTAAACTACGTAACCCAATATACAGCGAAACCGCAGCTTATGGCCACTTTGGTAAACCAAGCCAAACTGTAACCAAAACATTCACCAGGCCCGATGGCAGCTCTATACAAAAAGAAGTAGAACTGTTTACCTGGGAGAAACTGGACTATGTAGATAAAGTAAAAACTGCTTTTGGCTTATAGCCCGAAAGTCGGGAAGACCGAAAGTCCGAAAGATAAAAGCGTCTTGATTTGATCAGGACGCTTTTTTTATATACTCGCGTCATCCTGAGCGTCAGCGAAGGATCACAAAATAGCAGAGGAACAATGCACATCGAAAATTCTTCGCTACTGCTCAGAAGAGATTTACTTTAGATTGAAGGAGGGTTCAAAGTTATTCCAAACAAAAAGCGCCTTTGTTAAGGGCGCTTCAAATATCATAGGTTAGCTTTTTGCTGAATAATTAGTGCAGCAATTTATGGATATAGCTTTTCACATAGCCGATCCCCTCAAAGGCGATGGCCAGCAAGCCAATAATTACGGTGAATTCTTCGAACGTGTTCATAATCTTATAATAAAGATACGCTGATTACCAGCATTTATTATAATTTATTTGTAACTTTTATTGGACAGTTAATACACCGGATATGTTACACCCTTTGGTACTTATCCAGATTAAGGGGATGAGATAATTGGGTTTAATTAAAAAGCCCCTCGCCAATCGGCAAGGGGCTTTCTTATAATTGCTTATTTACAGCAACTGGACTGATCTGCACATTTTTCCTTTGTGCATTTTTGTCCCTTTGGACAACTGGTACAAGTTGCCTGTTTTGCTTTTGCTTTTTTAACAGGAGCATTACCATTTGCCATTACTGAAGTTGCGGCGAACGCTATCGCCAGCATGCTTAACATTATCTTTTTCATTTTGATTCTTTTAAAAGTTAAATAATTATTCATTTAAACCGGTTTAGGTTGTTCAGGTAATTATTTAACAGGCTTTCGGTGGTTTCCAGTCGGCTTTATGATAAGCGGATAGATGACCAATTTTATAAAAAGCAACTGGCTGCTTAAGGAGTAATGAAAAGTTGTGCTGCACTCTTAACTGCGATGCAGGGATAAAACCGCAAATACTGCATGAAAACAACATAGCACAGCCGGGCTTTTCACATCCGCTTTCCCGGTTTTTTGCCGGGTTATGATGGCATGCAGATGTACCGCCGGCTTTTTTACAACAATCCATTTTAGCGGTAACAGGTACGGCATTCACAGTCCCCGGGAACGAGGAAAGGAAAAGCATACAACCAATTAATAAAACCGCTACAAATTTCATTAAATCAAATATCCTGATTATTACTGAAAAAGCAAATCAGTTAAAGGTTATTCTCTCATCAATAAAATTTTTCTGCTGATGTGTCCAATTCGCATCACCCCGATCATTATTGAGGTATAAACAAATTTATAACCCGTCTGCCGGTTGGCAGGCATTTAACATTAACACAAATGAAACGAATTAATTTTTTTGAAAAAGGGCCAGATGCATTAAAAGCAATGTATGGTTTAGGTGCTTACCTGGCTAAATCACCAGTTGAACAAAAACTATTACACCTGCTTTATTTCAGGGTATCACAAATTAATGGCTGCTCATATTGCCTGGACATGCACTCGAAAGATCTGCGTGCAGCCGGAGAAACCGAACAACGCCTATACATGCTGAATGCCTGGCGCGAGGGAACCGTATATACAAATCGTGAACGGGCTGCATTAGCATTTGCCGAGGGTGTTACCAAAACTCATGTTAGTGATGAAGTTTACGCTACCGCTGCCGCCGAATTTACAGAACAGGAGTTAATAGACCTGACTGTGGCTGTTATTACTATCAATAGCTACAACCGCATTAATATTACCTTCCAAACGCCGGGTGGCAGTTATCAGCCGGGGCAATTTAAGTCGTAATAAACAGCATAGTTTAACTGGATTATTTAAATTCACACCTCAATTAATAATAACGATCATGAATCAATCAAGCAATAACAACGAGTTCGTTTTTTTATTCCGCCAGCCGGCCTCAAACCACAGCCCGGAAAAGCAAAAGGAAATAAACAAAAAATGGAACGATTGGATAGGCAATATCGCTGCGCAGGGAAAAATAGCCGCCAATGGACTTCATCTAAAACCGGGTGGCAATGTATTAAAAGCCAGCGGTATAGTAACCGACGGCCCTTTTGTAGAGATAAGGGAAATATTGGGTGGGTTTATTGTAATTAAAGCTGATACTATGGAAGAGGCCATTACTATGGCCCATGGCTGCCCGACTTTTGATGAAGGTGGCAGTGTGGAAATAAGAACGGCATTTGCAGATTAAACATTTCATATCCCTGGCCAATAAACCGGCCAGGGTTAATTAGCATAATGGATCAGCACCAGGCAGCATTAAAATATTTATTTAAGCAGGAGTTTACCAAAATGGTAGCGGTAATTAGTAAACTTTATGGCTTGCAGCACATTGAAATTGCCGAAGATATTGTAACGGATACCTTTTTGGTGGCTACAGAAACCTGGGCACATAAAGGTATCCCACTTAATCCTGCAGCCTGGCTATATACCGTGGCCAAACAAAAAACGCTTCAGCATTTCAGGCGGAATAAAATTTATACCGAAAAGGTAATGCCGCAGTTAAGCCGGCAACAACAGGAATACGAAGAACCAGCCGAGTTGGATTTCACCTACCAAAACATCAAGGACAGTCAACTGCAAATGCTTTTTGCTGTGTGCACGCCTCTTATTGCCAGCGAAGCACAAATTGGGCTGGCCCTGCGTATACTTTGCGGTTTTGGGATTGATGAAATTGCCGAGGCTTTTTTATCCAACAAGGAAACCATTAACAAACGGTTATTCAGGGCCAAGGAAAAACTACGCACCGAAAATGTGCAGCTGGAATTCCCGCCTGAAAGCGAAATAGACAACCGGCTGGATAGTGTGCTGCACATTATATACCTGCTGTTTAGCGAGGGTTATTATTCAAAAACCAATAACCAGACCTTGCAGAAAGACCTATGCCTGGAAGCCCTGCGCCTGGGCATAATGCTTAGCGAATACTCAAAAACCAACCTGCCCAAAACAAATGCTTTGCTGGCGCTGATGTGTTTCCATGCCTCGCGCTTTGATGCCCGGAAAACCAACAGCCCCAATTTTATTTTATATGATGAACAAAACCCTGATTTATGGGATGCGATTTTAATAAACCAGGGCTGGCACTTTTTAAACCTATCGGCACAGGGCGCGGAAATAAGCTCGTACCATTTAGAGGCGCGGATTGCTGCCTGGCATTGTATGAAAGAAAGCAAACCCGAGAAATGGGAAGAAATACTGCAACTATATAATAAGCTATTGCTTGTCAATTACTCGCCCGCGGTGGCACTTAACCGCACTTTTGCCCTATACAAGGCCAATGGCTGGCAACAGGCAATAATTGAAGCCGAAAAGCTAAAACTGGAAAACAACCACTTTTACTTTTTACTACTGGGCGAACTTTATACTCATACCGATCGCCAACAGGCTGTAGCCAATTTTGAACGGGCTTATGCCTTAGCCAAAACCCAAACCGAAAAACAATTGATACGTGATAAAATAAAAAGTCTGGATAAACCCTCTGACGGCAATATTTAAACTAGGCCGTTGTTAAGAGGGAAGACATCTTTCGATTTGATTATAGCAAACCGATCGATCTTCACCTTACAGAACAGTACAGGATGCCTGAATTTAAATAATAGCGCATTTTTATTGTACCAATTGCCTGTTATGATGTTTAAAAAGTTTTTCTTGTGCAGCGTATGCCTTTTCTTGCTATGTGCTGCTTACACAATTAATGCACAATCGCAAAATATTAAAAACGACATTTTCTGGAATACTGTTGATGGACAGCCTATTTACAGTCAGGGCGGCGGGATATTCCGTTTTGCTGATCCTGCCGGTAGCGGGACAAAGTATTATTGGTACGGCGTGCATTACCTGGAAGCCGAGCGTTATCACGAAGCGCCGAATGTAACCCAAAAAGGAACGACCTTTGAATCGGTAACCTGTTACAGTTCTACCGACCTGGTGAACTGGAAGTTTGAACGTGATGTTTTAACTAAAGCAGAAGTTAACCAATCGGGCCGAAGGACATGGGTAGGACGCTTGGGAGTGGCTTATATTAAAGAGTTGAACAAGTACGCCATGTTTGTACAGCATGGCAGCCGTGTAATGATCGCCACTGCCGATGCGCCCACGGAGCCGTTTATCCGGCACCAGGAAATTAATATGGAACCAATGATAGGCACCACCAATACCGGCGACCAAACCGTGTTTACCGATGAGGATACCGGGAAATCATATCTTGTATATTCGTATGGGAAGGGCCGTAATAAAATATACGTTTCGGAAATTGGTGTGAAGGACGGCAAGGTTGATCTGCTGGATTGCACCAAAGTTTTCCAGGGCGAAAGCCGCGAGGGGAATTGCATGTTTAAGTACAAGGGCCGGTATTATATGTGCGCATCAAACATTTATGGGTGGGATGCTTCGTATGCTTATTATTTGGTTGCGGATAATATAAAGGGGCCATACACTCCTGCTAACAATATGCAAGTGATGAATGGTTGCGCTGATGATTACGCACACGTAACACAAACCGGCTTCTTTGTCACTATTAAAGGCAGCAAGCAGGAAACTGTGGTCTACTGCGGCGACCGCTGGGCCGACTTTGCCGGCAACGGCTTGGGTTACAACCAGTGGTGCCCCCTATCGTTTGATGAGAAAGCGCCTTATTTCAATTCGCTTAGCTCATGGAACCTAAACGCCCAAACAGGTGAATGGAAAGTAGGTACAGATAATAACTACGTGAAGAACGGCAGCTTTGAAGCCGACCGTAAAAATATCCCCAGCCCTGTGAAACCTGTGCAACAGCAATTAACAGGGTGGACAACTACCGTTATTTCAGGAAACGGTATCGCCATTGGCAGTCCTGATTCTATTGTGTTAAATCATGTAAATAGTGAGGATGACCGTAAAGTAGTTATTGGTGAAAAAAGTCTGCAGATAACCGACAAAGTAAACTTTAAGCGCAAAGTTTGGCAAGTTATTTCGTCCTCGCCTTATGTAGCTTTGCAAGATGGCATATATACGCTTACCGCTAAAGTAAAAAACAGCGTCGGTTTTAATCAGTTACTGATGTATGCCGAAAGCAAGGGTAAAACGTTTAAGCAAAGCATCGTGGGAGAAAATTCAATGTGGCAAACAATTAGTATCGGTGATGTCCAGGTAAAAGCAGGACGGGTGGAAATTGGCTTTATACCTGATGGGAACGCTAACGCTTTTTGTTATGTGGATGATATAACGCTTGTCAGGAATAAATAAAGCGCGCCTTACACCACCACAGTATCGGGCAGCCAGGTTTGTATAAATTCTTCTTTGGGGTCGTGTTCGGCAGCGGGCTTGGTATTGTTAAAAAATTTGTTGTCGCGTGGGTCGCTGCCTACGCCGGCTATAAAGGCCCAATTGCCCCAGTTACTGGCCGGTGAATAGTCAATCAATTGCTCTTCAAAATATGCGGCACCTTTAGTCCAGTCTACTTTTAATTCGCGTACTAAAAATATTGCTACAGTTTGGCGGCAATAGTTATTAATGTAACCCGTGGCGTTCAACTCATGCATACAGGCATCAACAAAGGGCACGCCAGTGCTGCCGGTTTTCCATTGCTCTAACAATGCGTGCTGATCGGCACTGACAGCGGGTGCTTCATCTTTAAAACCATCGGCCTTAAAAAACTGGTTGCCGTATTTTTTGAACATAAAGCGAAAGTAATCACGCCACAGTAGTTCCAGGATCAATGAATGATTGGTATGATGTTCGTGCTTAACCGCCTCCCAATACACTTGCCGTGGCGATATACAGCCAAACGTCAACCAGGGCGAAAGGTGCGAGCCCGATGTTGCGCTGCGGTTGTTTTTTCCGTTCAGGGCAAAATCAAAATTCACAAAAAACTTTTGCAGGCGTTCATGCGCAACAGTTTCGCCACCTATAAAATGAAAATTGTCGCGTGGGTCGGGTATAGGTTCTTCCAAACCCAGTTGCTTCAAGTTTGGTATTTCGCCGGCATCGGTTATGGCCGGCGTGTTAATGCGCTCTGGTGCAGGTACTATGTGCCGCACCGAGCTATCGCGCTCTATCTTTTTCCGGAAAGTGGCAAAACTGTCGGGGATATCTTTTATTGGAAAAGGCAGGTCTTCCTTATGGTATAAAGTATGCCCAATAAAATGCTTCAGGTTTAATTTTATTTTCCAAAGTGCAGCCTCAACCTGTTCTGATATGCCGGTTTCTTCAAATGCAACTTCGCGGTGATGATAAACTTCGTTAACCTGGTATTCATTGGCTAATTGAGGGATAACTTCAGCCGGCGGGCCAAAACGGACTATTAGTTCCGAACCCATCGCCCTCAAATTTTCGCGAAGGTTCTGAACCGATTCAATTAAAAACTTAGCCCGAAAATTGCCTGTTTTAAAAGTACCGGATGGAGTAACCTTGAAGTAATATGGATCGAAACAATAAACCGGTATCACTTTATCAGCCTTGCGCGTTGCTTCCAACAAAATTTCATTGTCCTCGATACGCAAATCGTTCCTAAACCAAACCAGTATTGTTCTTTCGCTCATAGTAATCGTGACCCGGTAAATTCAGCTAATCTACAAAAATTGTAATTATTTAGGTTTTAGGCTAAAACTTAATGAAATAATTACATGGGGAAGATAATGCTAAAACCAAAAAATATGTGACTGAGCGATAGGGTTTAAATATCAACCCTGATTCAATTTGTATATATTAATGTACACGCTTATTAAATATCGGAATGACAAAAGAGCTTAAAACGCTGTTTAAACAATTACACTCATTTGGAATATTATTTGAATAACAATAAATATCTATTTATTAAACATTTTACTATATGAAAACTTTTAAAAACACCCTCGAATTTAAATACTTATTCCTGCTTGCTATTTTTGCCGTTGCTGCGCTGTTAACAATGTAAAGCCAAAGCATACATTGATCGAAAAATAAAACCCTGTATAACAATCCCATACAGGATATTTGTTTTTAAACCCTAACCGCACTGTTGCAAACATAAATTGTTGGTTATATTTGGCTAACCTTATACAATTTATGAAAAGAAAATTCTTGATCTGTGCTGCGGTCCTATTATCAGTAGCGTTACTTCAAGCCCATGCTCAAACCGACACGACCGAATACGACCTGGGCCATGTTAAATTGCAAAAAAAAATCACTCAGGCAATCACCATTAAAGCCGCCGACCTGGAGAAACTCCCCTTCAGTAATCTCAGTGATGCAATCGCAGTATGGCTGAATGGGTATTACAACGGCAAACAGACATACGTAAGTATTATTGATGGTAATTTAAACAATGATGTAAACGCCTATAGCATTTATGATATTGAAGAAATTACCCTGATTCAAAATGCTTCGGTTATGCTTAACGGAGTTAAACCTTCGCAGTTATTACTTATTGTTAAAACAAGAAGGAATGAACCAGGAAAATCAGGCTTAGTAGTAGCCGGCCAAACTAACGCAATTAACAGCCGCAACACATCAATTGATCCGTCATATAAAAGCACTACTAATTTTTACCATCAGTATTATCTATCAGCGTACCGAAATTCTGAAGAGGTTAAAGCAGGAATATCAGCAGATTACCAACACGATGTCGTACCTCAATTGCAGAATAATCTTTTTACATCAAGTAACCCTTATCGTTTTGATCGCTTTAAGTTCAATGGATACCTGGATGTCAATGTTGTCAAAATAAACACCATTAGCATTAATGCCGGCTATGTACCGCAAACAAACAGCAATAATTTTACTACTTATAGTAATACTAACCATACTATTTTGTTAGACCATAACGATAATGGCAAACAACAGTTATGGCATGGCGATATTAAAATCAGTACCCATATAATTAAAGGCTTAACTAACGAATTGAGCGCGGGATTACAGCATTATCAACTAAGTGAAAATGAATATAACAATATTCAACCCGCTTTCCCGCCAGCCGATATATACACAGCTAACAGGGCTACAAAAACTAACACCCGATTCATAAAAGACAACTTGTCCTACAACTTATCAACCGGCAAATTCAATTTTGAACCAAATATAAATTTTACCTATAAAAAAGCAATTGACTCTATCGCGCTAAAAAGCACAGTCAACAATTCTCCTTTGTATAACTTAAGTTATTCAGTTTACCGGCAGAGCACATCATTGTTAACACCTTCATTAATTATTAATTATGCTAATATAATTATGCTGCAAGGTGGTTTTCAAAGTGTATTGAATGCCGGTAAATACACTACTTTTAATAACAGTAAATTAGCCAAGGCTTATCCATTTACTTCGGTGGCTATTAATCTAATACCCGCAGGCAAAAGCGCACAGTTAATGGTATTGGGATCTTACTCCAAATCCGTTGCTGCCTTGTCAGACCCAAACGCCAGTGTATTACAAGGCATTCCCGATAATGCTACAATTTTATTTGACGATCCTAATACACATCGCTTGGGCAGTAATTTTGCGAATCCCCAAATTCCCCTTACTCCTATTGCTACGCCTGCCTATAATGCATATCAGGCAAACACACAATTACAATTGGGCACGTCTCTGTCTTTGCTGAATAATAAGTTATCGTTCAATTATAATTACAGCATTCAAAAGTTTGTTAATACTACTTCCTATATGGAATATCTCTCGGGTGCATATTATACACTGTACTTATTCCCAGACGCACGCCTTGACCAGCATCGTTTTGGTTTAAATCTCAATTTATTCCATTCAGCTAAATTTAACTGGACATCAGGATTAAATGCAACTGTTGTTAAATACAAACTAAACTTTCAAGAACAGCTGACTGCGTCCCAATCATTTGTTCCAAATAATACTGTGTTTGCCGGTGGATTCGTTAACCGAATAAACTATAAACATGCTTTTGCCGCAATAGATATTCTTTATCGCCTGAACCAAGATCAATACGCTCCAAACTATGTTGTTACTGGTCATTTTAATTCTTTCGATGTACAGAATTTATATGCCGGTTATACATTAACAAGCACAAGATTTAAAAACCTGGAAGTATTTGCAGATGCGCGAAACCTGATACAAAACAAACAATCAGACATTGCTTACGATAATCGCAGGTATTTTGGTGCAGGGTTTAAATTGGGATTATAGTATATCAGTGCTTTACTACCCTTTTTAATATCAGCAGGTTTTGGGCGTTGTTACTGTACCCGGTAATATTGTTTTGATACAGGTTCACCAATTTATCGTAATACAAAACCACCACCGGCGATTCCTGCATCACCAGGTTATCCATCTGGCGGTATAGGGCGTAACGTTTAGCATTATCTTTCACATGATACGCCTGCTCAAAAAGCTTATCAAAGTTTTTGTTGTTGAAGCCGGTATAATTCGGACCGTAGGGGATTTTATTTTTTGAATAGAAAACCGACAGGTAATTCTCGCCATCCGGGTAATCGGCTATCCAGGTGCCATAGAAAAAGTTAACACCGTTTTTGCCAACCAGTTCGCGCAGGCTGCTGCCTTGCACAATTTCAACACGTGTATTAATGCCAATACGGTTTAGTTCGCCCTGTACATACTCTATCAGGTTACGATAACCTACCGTAGTGTGTAGTACAATTTCGGGCATGCCTTTACCATTGGGGAATCCGGCCTCTGCCAATAAGCGCCGTGCTTTTTCGGGATCATAGCTATAACCTTTTACCTGCTGTGCATCAAACCCCGGCATCCCTTTGGGTATAAAACCCGAACTACCCGGCGTACCCAAGCTATTGCGCAGGTATTTGGTCATTTTATCTTTATTAATAGCATAGTTTATAGCTTGCCGCACTTTCTTTATTCTAAGCGGAGAATGTTTTACTATAGCTAGCGTAGTATCAACCAGCATGCCCATATAAAGCGTGTTAAGATACGGGCGGGTATTAATGATAAACTTCCCTTTATATTTACTGGTAATATGGCCCGATTTACTCAATATATCATCGCGATAGCTGCCATCTATATCATTATAAAAATCGAGCTTACCTTTTATAAATTCCATAAAGCCGGTTTGCTTATCGGCAATAAACGTCGATCTGACGGCATCCAAATAGGGTAATTGTTTGCCTGAACTATCTTTTTCCCAATAATGCGGGTTTTTCAGCAATACCAGCACCTCGCCTTCTTTCCAGTATTTAAACTGGAATGGGCCTGTGCCCACCGGGTGGTTACGAAAATCTTTCCCGTAAAATCCCACCACTTCTTTGGGTACTACCGAGCAATACTGTGCGGTAAGCATACTAAGCAATGGCGGGAATGGCTGCTTTAACCTGATCTGGAATGTACTATCGTTAACGGCAATAAAATCCTGCTTGCCGTGCACCTTGTCGCTGAATATCCACGAACCGGACGAGGCTACCTTAGGATCTATTAACCGGCCAAGACTGTAAACAAAATCACTGGCTACAACTTTGCGTCCTTTGCCACCGGCAAAGTGTGGGTCGTCATGGAAATAAACATCGTTACGTAAATGGAAAGTATAAATTGTGCCTGTAGTATCAGCGTCCCAGCTTTTAGCAATGCAAGGCCGGGTAATCAGGCTATCATCAATTTGCACCAATCCGTTAAAAATTTGGTTGGTAGCCCAAATAGCATTCTGGTTGCGTGAAAAAGCCGGGTCCATACTGGTCAGGCCCTCATCCATATTGATATTAAAAATGGTCTTGCCCTTATCGTCATCGCCGCTGTTGCAGGATGCGAGGGTAAAGAATAGTAGCAGTATGTAGTAGCAGTATTTCATTAATAGTAATTAGGCCTTACCCCATTGCAGCCCGTTTCACCAGGTAAGCTTTTAATATCTGGTTGTATCCATCGTGGATGTTTGCGTCAATCAGATCTATATGATATTGGGCGCATTTTAATTCTAACTGATGGCGATATTCATTCAAAGCAGCTTTGTATGTTTCCCGGATACGGCCCGGATGCACCTTCATTTCCTCGCCACTTTCCATATCAATAAAATGGTGTGGACGGTTATCAAAATCAAAATCCAGTTCTTTCTTTTTATCGCTAACGTTAAAAATGATCACCTCGTGTTTTTTATATTTCAAATGCTGGATGGCAGCGAATAAGGCTTGCATCTTATCCGGGTTCAGGCTGTTTTCCAGCATATCGCTAAAGATAATAATCATCGACCGTTGGTGCACGTCCTCGGCAATATGGTGCAGCACATCACCAACATTGGTCAGCGTGTTTTCTTTAGGGTGATTGTACGCTTTCTCTAACTCAGCAAACAGGTAAAACAAATGCGTGGTGGTCGACCGGGCCATACTTAACCAATCTACCTTGTCCGAAAACAGCCCTAATCCAAAGGCGTCACGCTGTTTTTTAAACAAATACATAAGTGATGCGATAGCATAAACCGAAAACTGCAACTTATTTAACCCCTTATCGGGGAAATTCATAGATGAGGAAGTATCCAGCAACAGGTAGCTGCGCAGATTGGTTTCTTCTTCAAATTGCTTCACAAAAAGCTTATCGGTACGAGCAAACAGCTTCCAATCGATATTCTTTACCGATTCGCCATTATTATACAACCGATGCTCGGCAAACTCAACGGAAAAACCATGGAATGGGCTTTGATGCAGGCCGGTTATAAAACCTTCCACCACCTGGCGTGCCAGCAATTCAAGGTTGGCCAGGTGCCGTATCTGCTGATCATTATTTAATGCTGCCATTAAGGCTAAGGTAGTGATTTCGGTTGGCAGTTTTTCGTCGGGCACATGTAAAAAGTTGTGATGGCGTTAACCTTACCATGAAAGGGATTTGCCAATTTTAAGTACACACACCTAACCAGGCGAAAAATATCCTGTTTCAGAACAAATAGCGACGGATTATATTATATTTAAAATTAATTAAACAATGTATGGCAAAAGACCAACCTACCAGGCACGAAGCCAGTTCGCATTCAAAAAAAGAACTTACCTATATTGAAAAGGTATGGCAAACAGTTGCTATAGTAGCATTACTGGTGGTGGTAATATTAATTGCCCGCGTTGCCTTCAATGTGGTACTAATGGTATTGGCAGGAGCGCTTATTGCCACTTACTTTCATGGCCTGGGCGATCTGGTAGAGCGTAAAACCAAATGGAAACGCCCCTATGCCATGCTGATGGCTGTTGTAGGCACTATTGCTGTTATTGGTTTGCTGCTTTGGTTTATGGGTACAAAAATCCAGCACCAGGTAGCCGAGCTAAGTAACACGTTGCCGCATACTATTAATAATGTTAAGGCCAAAATGGCTACCTCGCCCATTGGGCAAAAGCTGCTGGAAAGCGTATCCGATGGTAATTCCCAAAAGCTGATGACGACTGCGCAATCATTTTTTAGTACAAGTTTTGGGGTACTCGGTAATATTTATATTATCATGTTCCTTGGCATATTTTTTACCGCTAATCCATCGCTATATAAAAACGGGATACTGGTTTTAGTTCCAAAAAATAAAAAAGTCATCGGTGAGCACATTTTGGACCGCATTAGCCTATCGTTAAAAGGCTGGCTAAAGGGCATGATGGTATCCATGGTATTGGTTACTATATTAATCTCGGTAGGGTTATCTATTATTGGCGTGCCTGTAGCCATGGTACTGGGCTTAATTACCGGTATACTTGAACTGGTGCCAAATTTAGGGTCGTTGCTGGCTATGATACCCGGCGTGTTATTAGCCTTAACCATTAGCACCAACATGGGTATATTAGTAGCCGCGCTTTATATTATTTCGCAAACTATTACGGCTAACATTGTTAACCCGCTTATTCAGAAAAAAATGATCAACCTGCCGCCGGCGCTAACGTTGATCAGTCAATTAATTATGGGTGCCATATCAGGGGCTTTGGGTATTATCCTGGCCGTACCTGTGCTGGCTATTGTAGTTATTTTGGTAGATGAGCTATATGTAAAAAGGATAAACGAAGGCGAACCGCATATTGATGCCAAAGAAACTGTAGATGTAAAATAGCTACCCGAAAACCTTGTAACAAAATTGCTTTTTTTGCATCTATAAGTATCAACATCTATACTTATGCGCTTTAATATTTTCAAAAAAACAACTGCACCTAAAGCAAAAAAATCCAAATTGCGCGAGTGGGGCGATGCCTTGTTATTTGCATTGGTGGCATCAACTATTATCCGTGGATTATTATTCTCGGCTTATGCCATACCATCCGGATCAATGGAGGGCAGCTTACTAACCGGCGATTATTTATTTGTGAGCAAAATTAACTACGGTCCGCGTATGCCATTTACCCCATTGGCTATTCCATTCACCGAACCAACTGTTTATGGCGTTAAAACCTATTGGGATGCTATAAAATTACCATATCTGCGTCTACCGGGACTATCGGAAGTTAAGAAGCAGGATGTTGTTGTTTTTAACAAACCCGAGGAAGCCGACCCGCAATACAACCGCCCTGTAGACGAACGCACTACACTTATTAAACGCTGCCAGGCTACACCCGGCGATACGTTGCGCATTGTTAATGCACAAGTTTACATTAACGGCAAAGCCGCTAAAAATGCAGAGAAAGCCCAGACATCGTACAATGTTATTACCGATGGTAAAGAGATAAACCCGCAGGTAATAAAAGATCTGCACATCGAAATATTGGTTCAAAAAACCCCTGATATTTTCGAAATGATCATTCCGGCCGAAAGTTTGACTACGTTAAAAGGATATTCTAATATAAAAAGTATAATACCAGTTGTGCAATCAGCTAATGAATATGATGCGGCTGTTTTCCCACACAATGAGAAGTTTAAATGGAATGCCGATAATTTCGGTCCGCTGGTAATGCCCAAAAAAGGGATGAGTATTGCCCTGAACGATTCTACTATGACATTATACCGTCGTGCTATTGAACTATACGAAGGCAACAAAGTTGATATAGAGGGAAAGGATATCCTGATCAATGGCAAAAAGGCCGGCCAGTATACCTTCAAAATGAATTATTATTGGATGATGGGCGACAACCGCCACAATTCACTCGATTCCCGTTTTTGGGGTTATGTGCCTGAAGACCATATCATAGGTAAAGCCATGCTCACCTGGATGAGTGTGGATTCTACGGCAACTCTTTTTAATAAAGTACGCTGGAACAGGATACTGAGAACGATTAAATAATGCGGCTTAATATTTTATTTTTAACCGCAGCAGGATAAAGTGAAGCAGCCATATAGGGCCTATCAGCAGGAATTTGATATCATCTAAAAACGATGGTTTTTTCCCTTCTATTTTATGCCCGATAAACTGTCCCACCCACGATAGCACAAAAATAGCCAGGCACGATTGCCAAAGTAATGGGCCCCCGGCAGTATGCCATTGCTCTAATAAAGTAATTACATAGCAAAAAGCCATTACTATCAACAGCATGAAATACGATAGGATTGGCGACAGTTTGTAATAGTAAAAAATACTAAAAGCGATAAGGAAAGAAGCCCAATTGAACATGCCGTTATACTTGCCTAAAAACTTAATATAAGGGAATGGGATGGCCCATACCAACCCAACCAAGCTAAAAACAATCAGCGGTACACATATCCAATGTATCAGTTCATTGGTGTGGTTTTGATGGCTCTCGGCGTACTTATCAAAATAAATATCTACTTGTTTTTTGGGAGTGTGCTGCTGTTTCACGGCTTATCGAATTTGATATGCGAAGATAAGGATATAAGCGTTATATTCATTCCGGGCAATATATAGAAGAGCAACTTCCTTTGTGTATGGCTTATACAGTATGCAACCTTCCATTTAAGTCTGAGAATAGTTCTTCCTTAACTCGAAATATGGGATAAACGTAACAATCAACGTATGAAAATCAAAAAACTACTGGCATTTATCGGTGCGGTCACCTTGTTATCGGGTTTTGCCTTAGCGCAATTAAAAGACGATGGGTATAAACCCATGTTTGATGGCAAAACCCTAAATGGCTGGGAAGGCGACCCGAAATACTGGCGTGCCGAAAATGGCGAAATAATCGGTGAAATCACCCCTGAAACTATCATTAAGGTAAATACCTTTTTAATTTGGAAAGGTGGCCACCCGGCCAATTTTGAGCTGAAGGTGAGCTACCGAATATCAGCAAAAGGCAACAGTGGCGTCAACTATCGCAGCGTTAGAGTGGATAGCCTGCCCTACGCGCTGAAAGGTTATCAGGCCGATATTGATGGTAAGGATAAATACAACCTTGGTTATCCGCGTTATTCCGGTCAGAATTATGAAGAACGCGGCAGACAGTTTTTGGCTTTGCGCGGACAACGGACAGTGATAGAAAATGGCAAACCAACCGTTATTGATTCAACCGGCACCAAAGAAGAACTATTGAAAAGTATCAATTACGATGATTGGAACGAATTACATATTATAGCCAAAGGCAACAAGCTGCAGCATTACCTTAACGGCAAATTGATGAGCGAAGTAACTGATAACGACACCGCCAACCGCAAGATGGAAGGCCTGATAGGTGTACAAGGACATGTTGGCCCACCCATGAAAATTGAGTACAAGGATTTTAGGATAAAGGTATTGTAGACAGTAATGCGTCATGCCGAACTTGTTTCGGCATCCCACTTGCAACTCTATTCGCAGGTGCAAGTTCGACATATTGTTGATGAAATCTTTCCAACTTACACCGTATATTTACCACCATGAAACCAGCCGAGATCAATACCAGGTGGAAAGAATTACAGGATAGAATTGCAGCTGATTTTGATTCGGATACGCCGGATATTAAGGTTCTGCTGTTTTTAATTGGTGTGCAGGAGTTGGGCAAAGGCCCGCAAAAATTCAGCAAGCGCCAAAAGGAAGAACTAATGCATATAGCGACCTGCAAGCTGTTCAGCATGATGGGGTTCTACGAGTTGGAAGGCCTTGACCAAGATGGCTGGCCGCATTGGAAACTGGTAAAACCTATTCCTAATTATACGCTGTTAGAGCAGGAAATGACGATGAAATCACTGATCATTAACTATTTTGACGAAATATTAGAGCCCTAATTATGAAGCAACTATTTACCTTATTACTTGTTTGCACGCTTACAATAACGGCCTTTGCCAAACCGCCGAAGAACCAGTATGTGCGCATTAAAACCAGCTACGGGCAATGCATCATCCGTTTGTATAATGAGACGCCGAAGCATCGCGATAATTTTATCAAACTGGCTAAGGAAGGTTTTTACAACGGCACGCTGTTTCATCGTATAATCCAAAACTTTATGATACAGGGCGGTGACCCCGATTCGAAGAACGCCAAGCCGGGTCAGGCTTTGGGTGAGGGCGATTTGAAATATAAAGTCCCTGCTGAATTTAACGATACACTATTCCACAAAAAAGGCGTGCTAGCTGCCGCCCGCGATGACAATCCCGAAAAGGCATCAAGCGCTACGCAGTTTTATATTGTGGAAGGCAAACGCTATACCGATGAGGACCTGGACAAACTGGAACAGGGCCGTTTGAAAGGCCATAAAGTACCCGAGTGGCAGCGCCAGTGGTACCGATCGGTTGGTGGCACAGCCCAGCTTGATCATAGCTATACTGTTTATGGCGAAGTAGTGATGGGCCTGGATATGGTCGATCGCATTGCCGCGGCAAAAAAAGATGCCAAAGACCGCCCGCTGGAAGATGTACCAATGACCGTAGAAGTGCTTAAAAAAGGCGAGTGCAAGGAGTTGGACAAGTTGCTGGGACTGGAAGAAAAATAATTATTGTCATTGCGAGGAGCGTAACGACGCAGCAATCTCGTAGGATGGTTTGCGAACTACGAGATTGCCACGCTATTTCTCGCTATAACAGATTGTATAAATATGAAAATCATCACCTATAATGTCAACGGTATCCGTTCGGCGATAAATAAGAATTGGCTGGCCTGGCTGCAGGCTACCGATGCAGATGTGGTTTGCCTGCAGGAAATAAAGGCTACGCCTGATGTACTGACCGACCTGCACCTGGTAGAGCAAATGGGATATCAGCATTATTGGTTCCCGGCCGAGAAGAAAGGTTATAGCGGTACGGCTATCCTTACCAAACACACACCTAATCACGTAGAATATGGTTGTGGTATCCCTGATTTTGATCGCGAAGGCCGCAATATCCGCGTTGATTTTGATGATGTATCGGTCATGAGTGTATACTTCCCATCAGGCTCCAGCGGCGATGATCGGCAGGTATTCAAATACCGTTTCCTGGATGAGTTTGGCAAATATCTTACCCTGCTGAAGGTTGAACACCCCAACCTGGTGGTATGCGGTGATTATAATATTTGCCATAGACCAATTGACATCCATAACCCAAAATCGAACGCTAACTCGTCAGGCTTTTTACCCGAGGAGCGCGAGTGGATGGAGAATTTTATCGAATCGGGCTTTATAGATACCTTCCGGCATTTGAATAAGGAACCACATAACTACACTTGGTGGAGTTTCCGCGCTAATTCGCGTGCTAAAAACCTGGGCTGGCGCATTGATTATACTATGGCCAGCACCGAACTGGAACCCCGCATTAAGCGCGCGGCAATTTTGTGCGAAGCAAAACACTCAGACCATTGCCCGGTATTGCTGGAGTTGCACCCTGCTTAGTATTAAAAAACATCATCGCGAGAAGCATGCTGTGGTGTATAATTTCAATGCCAATCCCATCGCCCATTGGGCGTATGGCAACTGTGCATCCACACGTCGTACTCGTTAACATCTTCAATGCTTTCAACGGGATCGAATAATGACAGGCCGATAAACTTTGTGCCGGGTTTGCATTGTGCGCAAAACCTATCGTAAAAGCCTTTACCGTAACCAACGCGGTAGCCCTGCTTATCAAAAATGAGCATCGGCAGTATAACCAAGTCAATAGCTGATGTATTAACTTCATTGCCGCGCACAGGTTCGGTTATACCATATTTATTCACTTCCAATTTTAGGTCTGCATCATCCGCAAAACTGCGCATGGTTAGTGTTTTGAAATTGGTTTGAGGGAATACTATTTTGATATGCGGATGGCTCACCTTCAACCAATCGCGGATGGCATAAGTATCTGGTTCATTATTCTCCTTCATTGGCAAAAAAAGGTGGATGCAGTTAATGTCGGTTAAGTCTAACTTTTGAAATTCAGATAACAATTTCTTATTCAGCGCATCGTATTCATCAACCGAAAGCTGTTGCCGTTGCTGAAGGTATTGCTGGCGAAGTTGTTGTTTGCTGGTCACGACACTACTAATATAAACAAAAAGGAGGCCCCGCAAAACGAAGCCTCCTTTTTATATTTCGTAAAGGATTATTATTGTTTAACGCGCTCAACATAAGCGCCGGTAGCGGTATCAACCTTTACCTTATCACCTTGGTTAATAAACAAGGGCACATTTATTTCGGCACCGGTTTCAACGGTAGCTTTTTTCATGGCACCACTTGATGTATCACCTTTAACGGCAGGCTCTGTATAGGTAATTTCCAGTTCGGCGCTGTTTGGTAGCGATGCCATTATTGGCTCTTCGCTCTCAAACGCAACAATCACATTCATCCCCTCTTTCAGGAATTTTATGCCGCTGCCGAACAAAAACTTGGGTACGCTGTGCTGTTCAAAAGTAGTGTTATCCATAATCACCAGAGTTTCGCCCTCATCGTACAGGTACTGGTAATCGTTGGTTTCCACGCGGGCAATATTCACCTCTTCGTCAACACGGAAGCGGTATTCAACCAGTTTACCTGTTTTAACGTTACGCATGCGCGCCTGGTAAAACGCACGCAGGTTACCCGGGGTACGGTGTATAAATTCTTCGACTTGCACTAACTCGCCGTTAAAGCGCAGTATGTTTCCATTTTTAATATCTGATGCTTTAGCCATATCTTTTTTCTGAGGCGCAAACTTATGTACTTATCCGCAAACAATCAAGCACTTAGTTTGATAATGTTACCTGGTTAACCCATTAAAACATGGTTTACATGGTTTACAAAATTCGGGGCTATTTTTATTCAACCATCTAATAATCAGATTATTAAATTTTATTTATGGTTTACATGTGTTAACCATAAATAAAAGGCCTTTAGGGTTATAGAAGTTGTAGACGACTTGACAACCCCGCCTTTATTTATAATCCGTTATCAGTAATTGGTGCTGGCAAAAGTTATACTCGTGCTCCTGGTTTGAGCAAATGATAAGCAGCCGGTTTTTTGCAAATTGCTGCACCAGGTTAAGGTACCATGCTACCCCCTGGCTGTCCAGATTTGAAGTTGGCTCGTCCAGCATCAGCAAAGCGGTATCGGCGCAAAAAGCCAGCGCAAGTTTTAAACGCTGTTTCATACCCGATGAGAAATACTTAATGAGTTTATGTTTAGAAGTGGGCAGCGCCAGCAGATCGATCACTTTATTGCAGTCCAATCCCGGCAGGTAAGCTTTAAACTTGAAATGAAAATCGATCATTTCAGCCAGCGTAAATTCCTCTATCAGTTCCAGGTAGGGTGCGGCTAAACTGATGTGGTTGAATACCTTTTCAACCTCCAATGGTTGATTGCTAAAGGTAAAATCGATGCTTCCCTCCGACGGGGTTAGACTGGCATTAAGGATTTGCAGCAAGGTAGATTTCCCCGAACCATTCGGCCCCAGGATAGCATAGCTTTCTCCCGATGTAAACACATAATCCACCCCGCGAAATATCCAGTCGCGGTTAAAGCGGCGGCCAATTCCTTTTAGAGATATGCTAATGTGTGAGTCCATGGTCGATGGCCCATAGCCCATGGACTTTCGTCGATAGCTTTTACTATGGACTATGGTCTATGGACTATCGACTTTTTAGCTGTTTCCAAACCCTTTCATGATACCGCGTTGCGAACCCTGTATAAAGTTCAGTATTTCGTCGCGTTCCTGGGTAGGGCGGAAATCGGCTTCAATGATATCCAGGGCTTTGGTTACGTTATAATTACGTACAAACAGGGTACGGTAAATATCCTGTATCTCATTTATCTTTTCTTCGCTAAAACCGCGGCGGCGTAAACCAACCGAGTTGATCCCAGCGTACGATAGCGGCTCGCGGGCGGCTTTTACATATGGCGGCACATCTTTACGTACCAGCGAACCACCCGTTACAAACGCGTGCGACCCCACTTTTACAAACTGATGTATAGCTACCATCCCCGCTAAAACAACATTATCGCCCACGGTAATATGCCCCGCAAGCGTGGTATTGTTACTAAAGATACAGTTATTGCCAACCAAACAATCGTGCGCAACGTGGCAGTAGGCCATAATAAGGCAGTTGCTGCCAATTTCGGTTTTAAACCTGTCGTTAGTTCCACGGTTAATGGTTACGCATTCGCGAATGGTAGTGTTATCGCCAATTACCACATGGGTATTTTCCCCTTTATATTTCAGGTCCTGCGGGATAGCTGATATTACTGCACCGGGAAATATACGGCAGTTTTTACCAATGCGCGCGCCATCCATAATGGTAACGTTTGAACCGATCCAGGTGCCTTCGCCAATTTCAACGTCCTTATGTATAGTTACAAAAGGGTCTATCACTACGTTTTCGGCTATGCGGGCCTGCGGGTGTATATAAGCCAGGGGTTGGATCATTCTTCGGTGGTTTTAGTATTTGTTTTTTTCACAATTTGTGCCATTAATTCGGCCTCAACAACAATGCGCGCCCCAACCATGCCAATACCCTTCATTTGAGCAATGCCTCTTCTGATAGGCGCGATCAGGTTACAATGGAATATAACGGTATCACCCGGCTGAACCTTATCTTTAAACCGCGCATTTTCTATTTTTAAGAATAATGTGATATAATTTTCAGGGTCGGGTACGGTATTTAATACCAAAATACCACCTGTTTGCGCCATAGCTTCTATCTGCAAAACACCGGGGAACAATGGTGAACCCGGAAAGTGACCCATAAACAGATCTTCGTTCATGGTTACATTTTTCAACCCCACCACGTGGCTTTTTGATAGCTCCAGTATCTTATCTATCATCAAAAACGGCTGCCTGTGCGGCAAAATGTTCATGATCTGTACGGTATCATAAACCGGGGTCATGTTAGGGTCGTAAACCTTTACATGTTTGCGGCTGCGTTCTTTTTTAATCAGCGCTTTAATTTTTTTAGCGAAAGCCACGTTAGCGGCATGGCCCGGTCTTGCTGCCATAATATGGCCGCGCAGCGGTACGCCCACCAGCGCCAGGTCGCCAATCATGTCCAGCAGCTTGTGCCGGGCCGGTTCATTTTGGTGGCGCAGCTCAATATTGTTTAAAATACCTTGCGGGGCAACGCTGATATCCTTACGGTTAAATAGTTTGGCCAGGTGGTTCAACTCTTCCTCGTCCACATCTTTATCAACCACTACAATAGCATTGTTCAAGTCACCACCTTTTATCAGGTCGTGCTTTAAAAGCATTTCCAATTCATGCAAAAAGCAAAAAGTGCGGCACGATGCGATCTCTTTTTTAAACTCGCTTATGGTTGATATACTGGCGTGCTGGCTGCCCAATACAGCCGAGTTATAATCAACCATACAAGTAAAGCGGTAATCATCCAGCGGCATGGCCACCATCTCTACCTTGCGATCTTCTTCCGAATAATGAATATTATAAGGGATATGGTAATACTCGCGATCCGCCTCCTGATCGGTAAAACCCAATTCAGCCAGGGCGTCAACAAACATAATAGAACTACCATCCATTATCGGTATTTCAGGCCCGTCAATATCTATCAGTACGTTATCAACCTCCAAACCTACCAGTGCGGCCAATACATGCTCAATCGTGCTAACGCTGGCGCCATTTTGCGATATGGTTGTTCCGCGTGAAGTATCGGTCACATTATCTACATCGGCATCTATTATGGGTGATCCCTCAACGTCAATCCTTCTAAATTTATAACCGTGATTTTCCGGCGCCGGATTAAAAGTCATAGTTACCTTTTCGCCGGTATGCAAGCCGGTACCCGATACCGATACCGGGCCTTTAATAGTTCTTTGTTTTACGTTCATGATATTAACACAGAAGTTATTATCCCTAAGCATGGGAATTTGACTACTTCTTAAATTCCTTAATTATTTTTTCTAATTCCTGTATTCTTTTTTCCAATTCGGGCAGGCGGTTGATCACCACTTGCGAACGCATATGGTCGCTGTAACCGGTAGCCGGCGACCCCATCCATTTTTTGCCTTCATCGATAATATTACGGCTAATGCCCGATTGTGCCTGCACCTGCGATCCGTTAGCAACATTAATATGCCCAACCACACCAACCTGTCCCCCCAATATCACCCGTTCGCCAATTTTGGTACTGCCTGATATGCCTGTTTGCGCGGCCACTACGGTATTAGCACCAATCTCTACATTATGGGCAATCTGTATCAAATTGTCCAGTTTAACACCTTTGCGAATGATGGTAGAGCCCATGGTAGCCCTGTCGACCGTAGTGTTCGAGCCTATTTCCACATCATCTTCAATCACCACATTGCCTATCTGGCTCACCTTTTGGTAGCTGCCATCAGGCTGCGGGGCAAAACCAAAACCATCGGCACCAATAATTGCCCCCGAGTGGATGGTAACGTTATTGCCCAATACACAATCAAAATAAATCGTTACACCCGGGAATAAGGTTACATTATTTCCCAGGGTTACATTATCGGCAATAAAACAATTAGGGTATATTTTGCAATTATCCCCCATGGTAACATTTGGGCCTATGTAGGCAAAAGCGCCTACATAAACATCCTCGCCTATTTTAGCCGACGGATGAATGAACGAAGGCTGCTCTATCCCGCTTTTGTTCAGTTTAATAGAATTGTATTTCTCCAGCAATACCGCGAATGAACTGTAGGCATTATCCACCCGTACCAGCGTGGCGGTAACAGGCTCGGTTAAAACCTGGTCTTTATTTACTATTACTACGGATGCCTGGGTAGTGTACAAAAAACTCTCGTACTTGGGGTTAGCCAAAAATGAAAGCGCACCTTCTGTAGCTTCTTCAATTTTTGCCAGCCGGTTAACCGTTGCCGAAGCATCACCTTCAATAGTTCCGTTCAGCAGAAAGCTTATATCGCGGGCAGTAAATTGCATCCGGCAAATTTAGTGGTTAATTGATAAAGGGGCAAATTACAAATAATATCCAAAAGCCACCTGTAAATCTCCTGTCAAAAACGGAGGCTTTTTTAGCACTCTCCCTTGGCGAGGGTTAGGTGAGGCTGTTACACAAGGTCCTTTGCATAACACGTAATATGTTTTTTCACCGTGCGGGTTAATGCGCCAAGGCTGCTATAATCGCTGGCTTCGGTAATATCTTTTATAGTTCCGTCTTTCATTAGTATACGGATATTGCCGTCGCCCACCTTATAGGCATTGTTTCGTATCGTATCTGTAAAAACAAAGTAATGCGCTTCATCTGCAGTGATATGATATTTGTTGACCGCGGCTTTTAGCAGATCATCTAAATGATGCTGTGACGATACCCGCGTGCTGATATCCACATGGTAAAGTTTGCGGTTAATAAGGTTATGACACAGGGTAGCCAATACAAAATCATCGCACCCGGCCCAAACCTTAATAGCCGACATGATATCTGAATCGTCAAGCGTGGAGAAGATATCTAAATGTTCTTCTTCTTTTTTAAAAGCCTCTTTGTTAATGGTATTTACTAAAAAATGGCTAAGCGCAGGTGTAGCAAATAATGGTATGCCTTTTAACGCCAGCTCCCGTGCACGTTTTAATATTTTGCCCAGCAATTGCTCGGCGGCGATTACTGTTTTATGCAAATAAACCTGCCAGTACATCAGCCGGCGCGAGATAAGGAAATTCTCGATAGAATAAATGCCTTTTTCTTCAACCACAATATGATCATCAACCACGTTCAGCATTTTAATAATACGTTCCGAACTAATCACCCCTTCGGAAACCCCGGTGAAAAAGCTATCCCGGTTCAGGTAGTCCATCCGGTCCATATCCAACTGACTGGATACCAATTGATGCAGGAATTTTTTATGATAGGTATCGTTGAAAATATCGATAGCCATTTGCAGTTTCCCGCCAAGGTCGCGGTTAATACGGTCCATCATAGCAGTGGAAATATCCTCGTGCGAGATACCCTGTACAATGCTTTGCTCCAGCGCGTGCGAGAAGGGGCCATGACCAATATCATGCAGTAAAATGGCTATGGTCACAGCTTCCTGTTCTTCGTCGGTCATATCCTGCCCCTTATTGCAAAGCGTTTCAATGGCAGTGCTCATCAGGTGCATGGCGCCTAAGGCATGGTGGAAACGGGTATGCAGCGCGCCGGGATATACCAGGTGCGTCATGCCCAGTTGTTTAATATAACGCAAACGCTGGAAATAGGGATGCTCGATCAGGTCGAACACCAACTCCGAGGGAATGCTGATAAACCCGTAAACCGGGTCGTTTATGATCTTCTTTTTATTCAACGGTGCAATATAGACTGCAAATGTGTCAAATTATGGTAAACAGTGTATGTTTAATTGTTAATTTTTGTTAATTCACTTTAAAAGCAGCTAACAAAAGCCGTGCTTTGGGGTTATACCTGAACCGCAATTTTTTGATTTATATATATGCAGGAAACTACAATTTTATGGGCCGACGACGAGATTGATCTTTTGAAACCCCACATACTTTTTTTGAATGAGAAGGGCTACAAGGTCACTACGGCCAACAATGGTCGCGACGCGCTTGATGCCTTTAAGGCCGGCTACTTCGACCTGGTTTTCCTGGATGAGAATATGCCCGGATTAACCGGACTGGAAACTTTGGCCGAGATAAAAAACATAAATGCCGATGTGCCGGTGGTGCTGATCACCAAGAACGAGGAAGAATACCTGATGGAAGATGCCATCGGCTCTAAAATAGATGATTACCTGATCAAACCCGTAAATCCGAAACAGGTATTGCTGACGGTAAAAAAACTGACCGATAAAAAGAACCTTGTAACCCAAAAAACTACCATGGCCTACCAGCAGGATTTCCGTACGCTGGGGATGACCCTGAACGATAACCTGAGCTATCAGGAATGGGTAGATGTTTATAAAAAACTTATCTATTGGGAATTGGAACTGGAAAGCCTGGAAGATGCGGGCATGCACGAAATACTGACTCTGCAAAAAGCCGAAGCCAACGTGCAGTTTTGTAAGTTTATTGAGCGTAATTATTTGGGTTGGGTAAAAGACAATAGTACTGGCCCCACATTATCGCATGAACTGTTTAAAAAGAAAGTATTCCCAAAACTTGATGGCAACGGGCCGCTGTTCTTTATTTTGATAGATAACCTTCGGTACGATCAGTTTAAGATCATCCACCCTATTATATCCGAATACTTCCGCTTAGAAGAAGAGGATACCTATTACAGTATTTTACCTACAGCAACACAATATGCCCGTAATTCTATTTTTGCCGGTTTAATGCCGCTTGATATGGAAAAACGGTTTCCGGGTATGTGGCAGAATGATGAGGATGAAGGGGGTAAAAACCTGTTCGAAAAAGATTTCCTTGCCGACCATATTAAACGTGTGGTGCGTAAGGATTGCAAATTCTCGTACCATAAAATTCTAAATATAGACGAGGGTCGCTCGTTAAATGAATCGGTAAGCAACCTGATGACCAACGAGCTGAACGTAGTGGTATATAACTTTGTGGATATGCTGAGCCATGCCCGCACAGATATGCAAATGATACGTGAACTGGCCAGCGACGATGCGGCTTACCGGTCGTTAACATTATCGTGGTTCGAGCATTCGCCTTTGTTTGATCTGTTGAAATTCCTGGCTTCTAAACAAGTGCGCGTGGTAATAAGTACCGACCATGGTACCATTAAGGTAAAAAACCCAAGCAAAATTATCGGCGACCGAAATACCAATACGAATCTGCGCTATAAACAGGGCAAAAACCTTAATTTTAATGCGAAAGATGTGTTCCACATTAAAAATCCGCACGATGCGATGTTGCCAAAACTACATGTAAGCAGCAGTTTTGTATTTGCCAAGGTTGATAATTATTTTGTTTATCCCAACAACTATAACCAGTTTGTTAATTTTTATAACGAGACTTTTCAACACGGCGGCATATCGTTAGAAGAGATGATCATCCCGGTAATTACTTACGGGCCTAAATAAGACCGTGATTTTAGGATTAACATGATTTTATAGCCCTACGAAGCTTAAAACTTCGTAGGGCTTCCTCATTCTGAGCGATAGCGAAGAATCCCCATAAAGCACGGCAACGATAAAAACGTGTACAACATTTATTCGTATTTTTGACTCAAATACGTTTGCGCCTGATATGAGCACTACATCTTTTACGTTTACGCTTGACCAAATAAACGACATCGCTGCCAAAGTTTTAGCGGCATCAACCCAAAAAATCTTCCTTTTTTACGGCGAGATGGGTGCCGGCAAAACCACGCTTATAAAAGCCTTGTGCCAGGAATTGGGCGTAACGGGCCAAACCAGCAGTCCTACTTTTTCTATTGTGAATGAGTATGCAGGCACGAAAGGCCGGATCTTTCATTTCGACTTTTATCGCTTAAAAAATCAAACCGAAGCGTTGGATATGGGATATGAAGAGTATTTCTATTCGGGCGATTACTGTTTTATCGAGTGGCCCGAAAAAATACCCGATCTGCGCCCGGCACATTATACCGAAGTCCACATAGTTGCAAAAGCAGATGGTGAACGAGAGATAACTTTAAATAATATTTAACGTAATAATAGCTATTTTTACATCTGTCAACATAAAGATATAAGAATGAGCTCAGGGAAATATAGCGGATTTTCTGACGTTGCCAAACAGGCAATGATGCAGCCCCAGGAATCAATGCTGGAGGTGAAGAACAAAAAAAACAAGCTATATATCGGCATACCTAAAGAGGTATCGTTCCAGGAGAACAGGATACCTTTAACCCCGTTGTCGGTAGCCTTGCTTGTCAATAACGGGCACGAGGTAATACTGGAAAGCAATGCCGGCAAAGCCGCCAACTTCACCGATAAAGACTATAGCGAACAGGGCGCCCGCATTGTATACGACCATAAATCGGTGTATGAAGCGTCAGATCTGATCATGAAGGTGGCCCCGCCCACCATGTCTGAGATTCAACTGATGAAGATGAACCAGATATTAATATCTACCCTTCAAATTTCTACTTTAAATGCCGACTGCCTGCAGGCAATGCTGAACAAAAAGATCACGGCTTTAAGTTACGAGCATTTGCAGGATGAAGGCGGATCGCTTACGGTAATAAGAGCGATGAGCGAGATCGTCGGTGCAACGTCCGTCCTGATAGCTGCTGAATACCTAAGTAATGTGTTTGAAGGAAAAGGCTTGATGCTGGGCGGTATTACCGGCGTACCACCTACCGAAATTGTAATATTAGGCGCAGGTACCGTTGGCGAATATGCCGCGCGTACAGCTATATCCTTGGGTGCCCAGGTAAAAGTTTTCGATCCATCCATATACAAGCTTCGCCGCTTGCAAAACAACATTGGCACCCGGGTATTCACATCTGTAGTACAACCAATTGTACTGGAGAAAGCCATTACTACCTGCGATGTGGCCATTGGGGCTATGCGGGCCGAGGATGGGCGCAGTCCATGTATCGTTACTGAGGAAACCGTTAGCCGGATGAAGCCAAATTCGGTGATCATTGATGTAAGTATCGACCAGGGCGGTTGCTTTGAAACATCAGAGGTAACTAACCATACCCATCCTGTATTTCGTAAATACGATGTGATCCATTATTGCGTACCTAATATTGCATCGCGTGTGGCGCGGACAGCAACCTATGCGCTTACCAACATTTTCACCCCGATACTATTAGATATTGGCGAACAGGGCGGCATTAAAAATGTAATATGGCGCACTGCAGGCGTTCGTAACGCGGTATACATTTACCAGGGCCAACTCACCAACAAGCACATTGGCGAACGTTTCAATATCCCATGCAAGGATTTAGACCTACTGGTGGTATCGCACCATTAACGTAATTATTTATGCAGCGTATCGCCTTAGCGTTTTGTTTTTTCTTGCTGTGCACACACTTTGCGGCCAATGCGCAACAGCAACCCCATGTACTAAGTGAGCGGCAATATATCACCCAAATTAAAACATCGCCCGATAAACGGTTGGTAGAGATCAGCAAAGCCATTCCTGGTATTAAGCTGGATATTAAGTATGCTACCAAGGATAACTTTATGCACCGGGCTATGTACAAACAGGCCAGGGCTTTTGCGCGCGCACCCGTAGTTGAGGGCTTAAAACAAGTGCAAGCCCAATTGAAACAACAGGGTTTGGGACTAAAAATATACGATGCCTATCGTCCTTATGCGGTAACTGTAGCTTTTTTTAAAATGACACCTGATACCAATTTTGTAGCTAACCCCAAGTTAGGATCAAAACATAATCGTGGTTGCGCTATCGACCTCAGCGTTATTAACCTGAAAACCGGGAAGGAATTGGCCATGCCTACTCCATTCGATAGCTTTAGCCGTAAAGCCGCGTCGGCTTATGCCGATCTGCCTGCCAATCAAATACAAAACCGCGAATTATTAAAGTCAATTATGCAATTGCATGGCTTTACTGCCCTAAAAACAGAATGGTGGCATTTTGATTTTAACGGCTGGCAGCAATATGAATTGCTGGACGTACCGTTTGAAAGCTTGTAATCTCGACTTTACCTGTTTGGCCAAAAAGGAAGCTATTTCTTAGCTGTTGAAATTTCAGTGTATAACTATGGCGCTAAAGCTTTCTATTTATCTTACGATAGCTGGATTTAACAATTAAATTTCCTAACTTGTATACCCCAACGTTTAATTAAACGTTAAAATAGATAGCCCGCCGGGAATTACAGCTAAACGTGCAGATATGAAACTGATCATTCATGGTGGTTTCTTCAGCGAATCGCTGACCAACCAGGAAATTAAGCAAGCTAAACAGGAAGTGTTAAAGGAAATTGTAACCATGGGTTATAAATACCTGCAAAAGCATACGGCTGCACAAACAGTAGTGTATACAGTTAGTTTACTGGAAGATTGCGATCTGTTTAATGCCGGTACAGGCTCGCAAATTCAAAGTGATGGGCGTATACGGATGAGCGCCGGATTAATGGATGGGAAAACGCATCGCTTTGCAGGTGTTATCAATATAGAAAATGTTAAAAATCCTATACTGATTGCCGAAAAATTGATCCATTTTGACGATAGGGTTTTGGGAGGCGATTGCGCCGAAGCCTTTGCCCGTAACTATGGATTTGAATATTATAATCCTGAAACCCCACAGCGCAGGCATGAGTACGAGAAAAAATTGAGCGACTCTATCCGCTTAGGAACAGTAGGCTGTGTAGCGCTGGATATTTATGGCGATTTAGCCGCAGCTACTTCTACAGGGGGAAAAGGCTTTGAAATACCCGGCCGGGTAAGCGATTCGGCCACCACGGCAGGTAACTTTGCCAATACCTGTGCCGGTATATCATGCACAGGCATTGGCGAGGATATTGTAAGCGGGGCAATGGCTTCAACCATAGCTACCCGTGTTACCGATGGTATGCCTTTAGCTATTGCCTGTCAAAAAACCATTAACGAGATAAAAGCCCATGATGGCTTTGCCGGATTGATAGCCATTAGCGAGAAGGGTGAAGTATATCATACCGATACCCATCCTTATATGGTATGGGCCTGCCATGATGGCGATGTGGATGTGTTTGAATAACTATTTACCTGCCAATTACACAAAGTATTGTAAATCATCACTATTTCATTTTATCTTTGCGTCCTGGTTAAATTAATTAAACCCAATACTGTTAAATGAGGATAGCCCTACTTATTCTTTTCTGTAGCATAAGTATCAGTGCATCGGCGCAATGGTGGAAGCTGAAGAAAGTTGAACCGCGCCCTGCCGAATTGGAAAATGCACAGTTGCAGCTACAAAAAAATTTCCTGCCGGTTACTGTTACCCCGCATCCGCGCATTCATACCCATACTTTATTGCCAGGCGATTATAGTTTAGAACTGGCCGAACAGGCGGCTATGAAAACCGCCCAGCATAATATGCGTTTCAGAATATATGATGTAGCCAGCTATAATTTCCGCGATCTGGCCCAGCTATATGTCCAACAAAACCGTTTTTCGGAAGCTAAATGGTATTTTCTGCAAAGCACATTTTTAGCCAGGCAACAAAACAACAATAAACTTACCATATCAAACTTAAGCAAACTGGCTATGGTAAAATGTGAGATTGGTGATTTTATACTGGCCCAACAGGATTTGCTGGAAGCGCGTGAAATTGCCGCCTCGCATGGCTGGCTGATAGAAATTATCGAAGTAGAAAAGAAACTTACCCAAATACAACGTAACCGCTTTGCATCGCTGCGCAGCGATATGCGTTACGCCGAACTGGCTGCTGAAAACTAATTGAATTTTATTGTGCTTTCTCTACCCGCAGCCCTACATCGCTAACCTCGTGTAAGGGGTTATCGCGCATGTTTTGTTCTATCTCAAAACGGTATACCCCTTTAGCTGGAAAGTGATATTTGCCTTCAAATGGGATTTGATAGCTATACAGGTTTCCTGATCCGCTGCCTAACCATTCGCCCTGCAAATTGGCCAGCTTAAGTTCGTAACGCACCACCGCCGGTTTTTGATTTGGGCCAGTGGTGTGTAGAAGCACAAACAGGTTGGAATATTTATAATCGCCGGTTACACGCAGATTGAAATACAGATTATAGGCTATTGATGGATCATCAATTTTAACATTGTAAGTAATATTATTTACGTATGCCCAGTTATGGTTAACAATTGGCGTATTCTGATCAAAAATCCCATTAGGGTCACTACAGCTGGTTACTGCCGTTATCCCCACTAAAGCAACCAGTCCTAACAATATTTTATGCGCCTGTTTCATTGCTACCGCCATTTGGGTTGTTACGGTTTTTATTACGGTTGGGGCGGTGCCTGCGTTTATTCTGGCCTGTCCTTTCCGGTGCATTCGGGTCGCGCGGTTGGTTTGTCTGGCCCCCTTCGCCTCGTGCCTGTTGCGGGTTTGCCGGCCTTGGCTGACCGCCTGGCTGTCCTCCTTGTCCCTGTGGCCGGGGCTGATTTGGCTGCTGTTGCGGGCGCTGTCCACCCCGCTCCTGCTGACGCGGTTGCTGGCCTTGCTGACCACCCTGTCCGCGATTTGGCTTTTTATTGCGATTGTTACGATTGCGGTTACGTTCATCTAACCGGGTAAGGCTATCCTGCCCAACCACGTTTTCGTAGTCGAATGCTTTGGCAACAGGTGCGGTTATTTCCACTGGTTCACCCAAATCCGGCGGGGTAATCCCCTCTCTGTTCAATCTTTGAATTTCCTTTGCACGGCTCGCTTTAATTGGCATCCAGGTTTCCTCGCCGGGTAAGCTAAACCACATTAATTGTTTAAAAATGTCGGTTTTTTGCAAACGGGCATCACCACGTTCCGTACGTAGGATGTTTACATTATCGGGGATGGTTTTCAGGGCATCCATATAGGTGTCCAGTTCGTAGTTAAGGCAGCATTTCAATTTGCCGCATTGCCCCGCTAATTTTAGTGTGTTTAATGATAAGTTTTGATAGCGCGCTGCCGAAGTAGATACCGTTTTAAAGTCGGTTAACCAGGTACTGCAGCATAATTCGCGGCCGCATGAACCGATACCACCTAAACGACTGGCTTCCTGGCGCATGCCTATCTGTCGCATCTCGATACGGATACGGAACTGCTCGGCCATTTTTTTGATCAGCTCGCGAAAATCAACCCGGCCTTCAGCAGTATAATAAAAGGTAGCTTTGGTTTTATCACCCTGGTAATCTACATCGCTCAGCTTCATGCTCAGGTTAAGTTCCAGCGCCAGGGTACGGGCCTTGTGCATAGTTTCCCATTCCAAATCCTTCGCCATTTTCCACTTGTTCACATCAGCTTCGGTAGCTTTGCGATATATTTTTTTAGCAACATCGGCTTCTTTAACATGGCGCTTGGTCATTTGCATGCGCACCAGTTCGCCGGTTAGCGATACGTGGCCTATATCATACCCCCCGGTAGTAGTTTCCACTGCTACCAGTTCGCCTGCCTCCAGGTATATATTATCCTGGTTAACGTAAAAATCCTTTCTTGAACCCTTGAATTTTATTTCAACGATTTGGAACGGCTTATAATTTGCCGGCATGTCCATATGCGACAGCCAGTCGTAAACATCCAGTTTGCTGCAACCATTGGTAAGGCACGCGCCATTACTTTTGCAGCCAGCAGGGGCGCATCCACCACCTGTTGAACAACTTCCACATCCCATAATTAGCTTGGTATATATTGAGCCCCTTGCGGGAACGTTTTAAAAAACAGTATCTTAATAATTTGTAAAGATACATCTAAAAACAATATTTTAGGATTAGCATTTCTCTCTACATGATAATGCGCTTTTTCAAGCTCGGCACTAATGGCTTCAGCCTGCGCCATATTCATTACACCTATCATTTTTTGTGCTGTTTCCAGTTCTGCGGCAGGCAAGTGCACCAGGTTACCGGCACCAGCTAGCAGCAGGCAGCATTCCCGGATAAAGCTAATGCCATACTTTAAAAAATTCTTTTGGTTCTCGCGGCCCAGCTTTGCCAGTTGGTCTGTAAAACTTACCACCTCGCTGCCTTTATTACCAAAGCACATGCGCAACCATTTAACAAACAGTTGATGATAATTGCTGCCTTCCTGGTTGATCATGCTTAGCGCTTCCGTCATGTTGCCATTGCTCAGGTAGGCAATCTCTTCGGCTGCATGCTGGGTCTGCCCCTGATGGTAGGTTAAATAGTCTTTAATATCGTTATATTCCAGCGACGGGATCTTTATCAGTTGCGTGCGCGAGAGGATGGTATTCAGTATTTGGTCCTGGTTTTGCGCCACTAATAAAAACAGGGTGTTGGGCTGGGGCTCTTCTATGATCTTCAGCAGCGAGTTCCCTTCTTTGTCCAGGTATTCGGGTAACCAAAGTATCAGTACTTTATAAATCGATTCGAATGGCTTCAGGCTCAGCTTTTTGATGATCTGATGGCATTCGGCGATATTAATATTAGCTTGTTTATTTTCGGCATCCAGGTACCCGCGCCAGGTATCAAGGCTTACATATGGATTGGCCAGCAACGCTTCACGCCATTGTTCAATAAATGTAAGCGCGGTATCATCTTTGTGCTTAGCAAAGAACGGGTACGAGAAATGCAGATCGGGGTGGGCCAGTTTTTGATATTTACGGCACGATGCACATGCCCCGCAGGAATCGTCAGGCTGGCGGTCTTCGCACGATACATACTGCGCATAGGCCACTGCCAGCGGTAAATTACCCGAGCCCTCCGGCCCTAAAAATAATTGTGCATGACTTACCCGGTTCTCCGTTACCGAAGCAATGAGCCTTTGCTTTACCGCTGCCTGTCCAACTATTTCTTTAAACTGCATTGGTGCAAGATAGTAATTGGTGTGGAAATTTGAGTTGTTAGATTTAAGATTTGAGACAAGTGTGTTTACATTGATACTATCCATGACAGAATAATTACCTTTGTATGATGCTTCTATCTCAAATCTCAAATTTCATATCTCTCAATTGATGGCAAGGTTAATGGCCTTCGATTACGGCACCAAACGCATCGGCATAGCCGTAACAGATCCGCTGCAAATTATTGCCACCGGACTGGATACCATACACCCTAACGATATTATAGCGTATTTGAAAAAATACATGCAAACCGAGCAGATTGAACGCTTTATAGTGGGCGAACCAAAACAAATGGATAACACGCCCTCGCAATCGGCACAGCATGTAAAGGGATTTGTTAATTTGCTGAAGAAGCAGTTCCCGGATATCCACATCTCCATGCTGGATGAACGTTTCACATCAAAAATGGCTTCGGCAGCCATCCTGGCCAGCGGACGCAATAAAAAAGATCGGCAGGATAAAGGTTTGGTAGATACCGTATCGGCCACCATACTGCTGCAATCCTATATGCAGGGAATGTCTTTTTGATTATACTATTTGTTTGAAAAAGGTTATATTTAAATCAATATAACCCCCACCCCAAATGAAACCTGTAATTACCGCAATTATCATCGGCGTTGCCGCAATTGTGTCTTTCGCTATTATTGCCCATGCCTATAAGTATCGTTCAACAACTATGGAAACCATTGTTGTGACCGGGCTTGCTGAAAAAGATTTCAATAGCGATTTGATTGTATGGAACGGATCATATTCGCGCAAATCCATGGACTTAAAAACTGCTTATGCCGAGTTAAAAACCGATGAAAATTCCATTCGGAATTACCTGCTTAAAAAAGGGGTATCTGTTAATGAAATGGTTTTTTCTGCAGTGGTAATTACTAAATCGTTTGCTCCCCGGTTAGATGGAAATGGTAGAAATATTGGACAAGAGTTTGATGGTTACAACTTAACGCAAACCGTTAGTGTAGAATCATCAAATATAGATAAGGTGGACCATATTTCGCGCGAAGCAACTGAACTCATTCAAAGCGGTATCGAATTCAATTCGTCAGCACCTTTGTTTTACAATACCAAGCTAAAGCAGGTAAAGATGGAACTGTTAGGCCAGGCCAGCGCCGATGCTAAAACACGCGCGGAAACAATTGCTAAAAATGCCGGCAGTTCATTAGGTAAATTAAAGAAAGCAACTATGGGCGTTTTTCAGATCACAGGGAAAAACAGCAATGAGGATTATAGCTATGGTGGCGCATTCAATACATCAAACCGTTTTAAAACAGGTTCTATAACTATTAAGATGGAATTTGAGGCTAACTAAGCAATAAATCTGCCGATTTAGTAACGGATATCTTGTGCAAGATATCCGTTAGGATGCCTAATAATATGTGCTACTCGGCCATATTATGATATACCGCCTGCACGTCATCGTCTTCTTCAAGCCTGTCAATTAGCTTCATAATATCAACTGCCTGCTCTTCCGTAACTTCATGGAATGATTGTGGCACACGTTCAAGTTTAGCCGATTTGGTTTCGATACCGATCTCTTCCAAGGCTTTTTGCATTTTACCAAAATCTTCAAAAGCGGTGTGGATAACGGCTATATCGTTTCCTGCTTCATCGGCCTCCACAAACAGGTCTTCTAAACCAGCGTCTATTAATTCAAACTCCAGTTCTTCCAGGTCGCGGTCACCAGGGTCAAAAGTAAACACGGCTTTGCGGGTAAAAATAAAATCGAGCGAGCCGGTTTTACCCAGCGCACCGCCATATTTAGTAAAGTAACTACGTACGTTGGCTACAGTGCGGTTGGTGTTATCAGTAGCGGTTTCAACCAATACAGCCACGCCATGCGGCGCATAGCCTTCATATACCAGTTCTTCGTAATCTTTCTCATCGCGGTTGGTGGCGCGTTTTATGGCGGCCTCCACACGGTCTTTAGGCATGTTAACTGCCTTGGCGTTCTGCACCGCAGTACGCAGGCGCGAGTTAGTATTTACATCGCCGCCACCGGCTTTTACGGCCATTACAATTTCTTTACCCAAACGGGTAAACTGCACCGCCATTTTGGCCCAGCGCTTAAATTTTCTCTCTTTACGGAATTCGAATGCTCTTCCCATGTTTCTTAGTTCATAGTTGATGGTCCATAGTTAATGGCACCATCAACCGCAAAAATATAATAATTGTTTATATTCGGCTTTAAGCTTTGGTCTTTTCGCTTTCAGCTTATAGTATTTTCTTCAGGTTCGCCAGCATATCATCCACCATTTTGGGCAGATCATATTCAATTTTCCAGCCCCAATCTATCGTGGCCTGGCTGTCATCTATCGATTTAGGCCAGCTATCGGCAATAGCCTGGCGCGGGTCGCTATCGGCGTAGCTTATCTCAAAGTTTGGTATGCGATCCTTTATCAGGGCTGCCAGTTCCTTTGGTGTAAAGCTAATCCCTGCCAGGTTATAGCTACTGCGAATACTCAATTTTTCAGCAGGGGCGTCCATTAAGGTTAATGTAGCACGGATGGCATCATCCATATACATCATTGGTAAGGCGGTATCAGCCGAAAGGAAACTCTCATACTTGCCATGCTTCAATGCTTCATGAAAAATATGTACCGCGTAATCGGTAGTGCCGCCGCCCGGATTTGCCCGCCAGCCAATCAGGCCGGGATACCGTAAGCTGCGCACATCAAGCCCATATTTGGTATTATAATATTCACACCAGCGCTCGCCGGCTAATTTGCTGAAACCATAAACCGTGTTTGGATCCATCACGCAATACTGCGGGGTGTTATACTGTGGCGAATGCGGGCCAAAAACGGCAATACTGCTTGGCCAAAAAACTTTGGCTACATTAAACTCTACAGCTAAATCAAGCACATGTATAAGGCCGGTCATGTTCAGATCCCAGGCCATCTTCGGTTTTTGCTCGCCTACTGCCGATAATATGGCGGCTAACAAATAAACCTGTGTAGGCTGATGCTTATGGAATATGTGGTGCAGGTTATCTTTATCCAGCACATTTACAAATTCAAAAGGCCCGCTGTTGCGGATAGCATAAGCCGGGTTATTAATGTCCGAGGCGATAACCTGCCCCGCGCCATGAACAGCCCTGAGGGCGGTAACCAATTCGGTACCAATTTGCCCGTTAGCACCTATTACCAATATTTTTTCGCTCATGCAGTTTTACCTGGTTATATGGGACAAAGGTAAAAATTAGTCTGGAAGTCGGAAAGGCGGGAAGTCCCGAAGTCCGGAAGAAATCTGTTAGTCATTAAAATGATATAGGAACACCACTTCGCCAGTGTAGGCCGGTTTTTTCTCGCCTTCAATTTCCATGATTACCCCTATGGTAGCTTTGGTAATACCCCTAAGGTTTACTATGGCATTAAGCTTGGCTATCAGCCGCACCTTACTGTTAACCACAACCGCTTGTGCAAACCTGATATTTTCTATACTATAGTTTATCTGCATTTTTAAGTTACGCACATCAGCTATCTGGTTCCAAAAGTAAGGGAGCAGCGAGACGGTTAAATAGCCATGGGCAATTGTGGCCTTAAACGGGCTTTCGGTAGCGGCGCGTTCAGGGTCGGTGTGTATCCACTGGTGATCTATAGTAGCCTCGGCAAATTGACTGATCTGCTGCTGGGTAATAATATGCCAGGGCGATGTGCCCAATACCTGGCCAAGGTGCGCCTCAAACTCGGCATAGTTGTTTATGGTGATCATATATAATAGATATAAGAAAAAGTTTAGCAATTGGTTTTGCAAAATAAGGATTTGGTTGGGGATTGTAAAATGAGAGTATTTTGGGGATTTCACAGATTTGGGGATGACTTCACCGATAACTCGCATTTGTATTTAATAGATGGTTTACTCTCCTCCTTAGAGATTGCTTCGTTCCTCGCAATGACGTTGGTGAGAATATCAAAAACACTTTAATTTAACTTCCTCACCCCTTTTAACAACACAACAATCCGCACCCGCAACAATTTTAACTTTTTCCCATTCACCCACTTGTAAATTAAACAAATAGGCGTATCTTTGCAGTCCCGAAAAAGCGGGGTATTATTAAAGTTCAATTAATTTAATTTAAAGCAAGTGAATACGTTAAGTTACAAAACTGTCTCAGCCAACAAAAAAACCGTTAACAAACAATGGGTTGTTGTTGACGCACAAGGCGAGATTTTGGGGCGCTTGTCTTCTAAGATCGCGATGATGATCCGTGGAAAACACAAGCCAGAGTTCACCCCGAACGTAGACTGCGGCGATAACGTTATTGTTATCAATGCAGACAAGGTAAAACTGACCGGAAACAAATTCAGCGAAAAGCAGTATGTTTCTTACACTGGTTACCCAGGTGGTCAGCGTTTCATTTCTCCTAAGGAGTTAATGGCAAAACATCCAACACGCATAATTGAAAAAGCGGTACGTGGTATGTTACCTAAAAATCGTTTGGGCCGTGCATTGTATGGTAATCTGCATGTTTATGCAGGCGCAGAGCACCCGCATGCAGCACAAAACCCAAAAGCCATTTAATTTTTAATTTAAAAAGAGAAAGAAATGCCAACAACTAACACTTCAGGCAGAAGAAAAACAGCCGTTGCCCGCATTTACCTTACTGCAGGTAGCGGTGCCATTACCGTAAACGGTAAAGATTACAAAGATTACTTCCCTACATTGCCTTTGCAATACATTGTAACACAATCAACCGAGGTTTCTGGTTCAACCGGACAGTTTGATGTGAAAGCAAATGTTGCAGGTGGCGGCGTAAAGGGACAGGCAGAAGCCGTTCGTTTAGCTATTGCTAAAGCTATTGTTGAACTGGATGCTGAAAAGAAACCAGCGCTGCGTGCTAAAGGTATCATGACCCGCGATGACCGTATGGTTGAGCGTAAAAAACCAGGACGCAAGAAAGCACGTAAGAGATTCCAATTCAGTAAACGTTAATATTTTAGGAGGACAACAACAATGGCAAGAACAACATATCAGGATTTACTGGATGCAGGTGTACACTTTGGCCACCTTACCCGCAAATGGGATCCAAAAATGTCTCAGTACATTTTTATGGAGCGTAACGGTATCCACATTATCGATTTAAATAAAACCTTAGTAAAGGTTGAAGAAGCTGCTACAGCTATAAAACAAATTGTAAAATCAGGCCGTAAGGTATTATTCGTAGCTACCAAAAAACAAGCTAAGGATATTGTTGCCGATTATGCAAAAACCGTAAATATGCCTTTCGTAACCGAACGTTGGTTAGGTGGTATGTTAACTAACTTTGCAACCGTACGCAAGTCTATCAAAAAGATGTCTAACATTGATAAGCTGACTAAAGACGGTACTTATGGCAACCTTTCTAAAAAAGAAAGACTGATGATCCAGCGTGAGCGTATCAAATTAGAAACCCTGTTAGGTGGTATCTCTGATCTGAACCGTTTACCTGCTGCATTATTCCTGATCGACGTTAAGAAAGAGCACATTGCTGTATCTGAAGCTTTGAAATTGAATATCCCAACCTTTGCAATGGTGGATACCAATTCAGACCCATCAAACATCGATTTCCCTATCCCTGCAAATGATGACGCTACTAAATCAATTTCATTGGTTACCGGTATCATTATCCAGGCTATACAGGAAGGCTTAGACGAACGCAAACGCGAAAAAGAAGACGAAGCTGAAAAAGAAGCAGTAGCTGCTAAAGCTAAAGCTGATGCTCCGGAAGCTGCTGCATCTGCACCGGCCGAAGGTGGTAAAAGGAAACGCGTAGCTGCTGAAGCTGAAGCCGCTGCCCCTGCTGCCGACGCAACTGAAGCTACAGAAGAATAATTTTATAGTCGCAAGTCTTGAGTCGTAAGTCTTAAGTGACTTAGGACTTTAGACTTGCGACTTTTAACTTAATATAAAAAAATAAAAGAATGTCCACAGTACAAATTTCTGCATCGGATGTAAATAAACTGCGCCAGCAAACTGGAGCAGGCATGATGGATTGCAAAAAAGCTTTAACTGAAGCCAATGGTGATTTTGAAGCTGCAGTTGATTATTTAAGGAAAAAAGGCGCTAAAGTTGCTGCGAGCCGTCAGGACCGCGAAAGCAACGAAGGTGTTGTTATAGCACGCACCAGTGCCGATGGCAAACGTGGTGTTGTAATTGAATTGAATTGCGAAACCGACTTCGTAGCTAAAAATGCAGATTTTGTTGCATTTGCTAATACAATTGCTGATGCAGCCGTTAACGCAAACCCTGCTAACTTAGAGGCTTTGAACCAATTGCCGCTTAATGGCGTTACCATTGCTGAAGCATGTGTTGAGCAAACCGGTAAAATTGGCGAGAAAATTGGCGTATCTAAATACGAAGTTATTGAAGGTGAAAAAGTTGTTGCTTATATTCACGGTAACTACCGTTTAGGTGTATTAGTAGCTTTAACTGCTGCCCCTGCAGGCGCTGATGAGGCTGGTAAAGATGTGGCGATGCAAATTGCTGCAATGAACCCAATTGCTGTTGATAAAGACGGTGTTGATGCCACTACTATTAACCGCGAGTTAGAGATTGCTAAAGAGCAAATTCGCGCTGAAGGCAAACCAGAAGAAATGGTTGAGAAAATTGCCGCAGGTAAACTTAACAAGTTCTACAAAGATTCGACCCTGTTAAACCAGGAGTTTGTGAAAGATTCTTCAAAAACAGTTGCCCAGTTTTTAAGCACTGTTGATAAAGGCCTTACCGTTACCGCCTTTAAGCGAGTAGCTTTAGGAGCTTAATATTAAAATCCCTCCCGATGTATCGGGAGGGATTTTTTTTGACCTTTTGTTTCCTCGCGTCATTGCGAGGAGCGGAGCGACGTGGCAATCCCCAATATGCAATGCCGCTCTGCTTATCGGGGATTGCCACGCTACGCTCGCAATGACGATGTGATAAATCATAATATGATAACAGCCTTATATAACGCGCAAATTATCAGCAACGGAGAGATCCTCTCCGGTAAAACTGTTTTAGTTGAAAACGGTAAAATAAAGGCAGTTACTAATGCAGATGCCATCCCGGCAGACGCTAACAAGATTAACCTGAATAGCGCATACCTTGCCCCCGGTTTCATCGATCTCCAAATTTACGGTACAGGCGCATACTTCTTCGGGGGACAACCATCAGCTGCAAACCTTAAAGGGATGGAGGAAGGCTTACTGGCACAGGGCTGTACTGGCTTTATGGCAACCATTGCCACCAATACCAACGATATTGTGGAAGCCGGCATCGCGGCTGCAAAGGAATATCGCCCGCAGGCAAAAGGCAACTTTTTAGGTTTGCATTTGGAAGGCCCTTATCTTAACCCCAAACGCCGCGGCGCACACCCTGCCGAACTGATAAAGAAAGCTACCCTATCTGAAGTGAAACATTGGGTTGATATGGCCGGTGGTGAAATAAAAATAATTACCCTGGCGCCTGAACTACAAGATGCTGAAGTATTGGCTTATTTGGATGGACAGGGCATTGTTTTATCCTCGGGCCATAGTGATGCCACTTACACCGAAGCTAAAAGCTTTATTCATAAACCGGTAAGTGCTATCACGCATTTATATAATGCTATGCCGCCCATGCATCATCGCGAGCCCGGCATTATACCGGCTATATTCGAGGACAGGCCTTATACCAGCGTAGTTGCCGATGGTATCCACGTAAATTTTACCATGATTAAACTGGCTAAGCGCGAATTGGGTGATAAGCTATTCCTTATTACCGATGCGGTGGCAGAAGCCAGTGAAGGCACTTATCAGCATCATTTCACCGGCGATAGGTTTGTAATGCCCGATGGGACGTTATCCGGATCGTGCCTTACCATGCTGAAAGCTGTGCAAAATATAATTCAGAAAGCCAACATTTCCCTGCCCGAAGCTGTTAATATGGCAACCTTGTACCCGGCGCAATTAGCTAAATTAGCTGATAAAGGAAAAATTGAAGTCGGTTTTGTTGCCGACCTGACCATATTTAACAGCGATTTTGACCTGCAAGGCGTAATGCTTGGGGGCGAATTAACAATGTCTACATAAAATTTTAACAATAATTATATTTCTATATTTTTGATAAACTCCGGCCTAATGAAATACAAAAGGATCCTACTAAAATTAAGCGGCGAATCGCTAATGGGCGAAAGGCAATATGGTATTGATAATAACCAGGTTTTGCAATACGCACACGATATTAAAAGCGTTCACGAAAAAGGGGTTGAAATTGCGGTTGTTGTAGGCGGAGGCAATATCTTCCGTGGATTGAGCGCCGAAAAATCGGGCATGGAGCGTGCGCAGGCTGATTATATGGGCATGCTGGCCACCGTAATTAACTGCATGGCGCTGCAAAACGCGCTGGAATCTATCGGTGTGGAAACGCGTTTACAGTCGGCCATTAAAATGGAGCAGATCTGCGAGCCTTATATCCGTCGCCGTGCTATGCACCATTTAGAGATGCGTAAGATCGTTATCTTCGGTGCAGGTACAGGTAACCCTTACTTTACTACCGATACAGCAGCATCACTACGTGCTATTGAAATAAAAGCCGATGTAGTACTAAAAGGGACCCGTGTGGATGGTATTTATACCGCCGACCCGGAGAAAGACCCGACAGCTACCCGCTATGACGAGATCACCTTCCACGAAGTATTTACCAAAGGTCTTAACGTAATGGACATGACCGCCATTACCCTTTGTCAGGAAAATAAACTACCTATCATTGTATTTGATATGAACAAGGAAGGAAACTTTATGAAAATTGCCAACGGCGAACCAATCGGGACGTTAGTGAAATAAAGATTAGATATTGAAGGTTAAAGATTAGTTTAATCTGTATAAACAGAGAAGGAGATGCAATGCATCTCCTTCTCTGTTTATAACCACTCCGTCATGTTGAGCGATAGCGAAACATCCCAGGTTTGCATGCCACTTTAACAAATTGGGGATTCTTCGCTGTTGCTCAGAATGACGGAAGATAGGCTTATTCTTGTTTCAAACACTCCTTTATCCTATTCTCCACCATCAAAGCTAATTCGTTAGCCGATTTTTCGCCGGGTTCAATAGGCGCTAATACTTCCCAACGCATAGGAATAAAAGTATTTAACGGGTATTGCCCATATCTGATCACCTTCCACGAGTTACTGATAGCAACAGGGACGATTAACGCATCGGGGCATTTTTTTAACAATGCGCCAACCCCGCCCCCCTGAAACATTTTCACGTGTCCATCTTTACTCCGGGTTCCTTCAGGGAATATCACTGCCGACCAGTTGTTCTCTTTCATGCGTGTACCCAGCTTAACTAATTCACTTATTGACTGGCGGTTATCTTTACGGTCGATATTGGCGCCGCCGCCATGCCTTAAATTATAGGATACTGATGGAATGCCTTTAGCCAGTTCTATTTTTGAGATAAACTTAGCGTGATATTTGCGCAGGTACCATATTAATGGTGGTATATCATAAGTGCTTTGGTGGTTAGCCATAAATATAATTGACCGGCCTATAGGCAGCTTTTGCTTGTTCACAAAAGTGACTGTATTACCCAGCCAATAATAGCTGGCCATTAAAAACCAATTCAGTATATCAACCGATCTTTTATGTGCTTTATAACCAAACAGGTTAAAACAAAGCCATTGTATAGGGTGAAATATTAAAAGCGCAAGCCCGAAACTAATGTAATGTAGTGGTGAAAGAATGTAACCTAAAAATTTCCTCATACAGGTGCAAAGATATTGATTTAGGAATTGAAGTAAAATAACGCGTTCAAGCGAATGGATGCTATATTTTCCCTTCCAAGATCATTAATTGTACCTTCATAATGGCAGCAACCGACATCGCATCAGTGATTTGTCCATTGCAAACCATTTCATAAGCCTGCTTAAATGGTATTTTCTTCACCTGTAGTTGCTCGGTTTCTTCAGGTTCAGCTTCAAATTGTTGCAAGTTGCGGGCCAGGTATAGTATGCTTAACTCGTCGGTTACCGAGTTTGATAAATGCAGTCGTTGTATCTCTATCCAGTTTTCGGCTTTTAAACCGGTTTCCTCCAATAACTCCCGTTTGGCCGAGTCAAGCGGGTCAATGCCCAGGATACCGCCACCTTCTGGTATTTCCCAGCTATATTGGTTAAGGGGAAAGCGGTATTGGCCTACTAAATAAGTATGCATATCCTCATCCAGTACCACAATGCCAATGGCCAGGTTTTTAAAATGAACTTTACCATAGATACCCGGTTTATCCGATGGGTTGATTACCTGATATTCGGTCAGGTTTATCCAGGGGTTATCATAAACTTCTTTTTCAGATACGATCTTCCAGGGATTTTCGTGCGTGTGTTGCATGGTGTGAAAATAGCTAATCAAAGCTAATTTTGCCCTAAATAATGCTTTTACGAAAAAAAATAATAATAACTAATAATGAATAACAACGCGCTTATTCCATCATTCAACTGTCATTATACCAACGCCTTATCGAAAGGCGGCCCTTGTCTTTGATTTTCCAAATTTTAACGCTACCTTTGCGCCCGATTTGGCGATGTTGCCAGGTCCGTTATTTTAATTCATGAACCCATTTAGTAATCTGGGAATCCGTCATGATATTGTTAATGCCATCTCCGCATTAGGGTTCGAAAACCCTACGCCAATCCAGGAACAGTCAATTCCGGTATTGTTAACAGGCAGCAACGATTTTGTCGGATTAGCCCAAACCGGGACCGGTAAAACTGCTGCCTTCGGACTGCCACTTTTAGAGTTGCTGGATTTCGAAGAAAATTATCCGCAGGCGCTTGTATTGTGCCCTACACGCGAACTTTGTTTGCAAATCACTAACGATCTGAAAAATTACGCCAAAAACATGAACAACGTACACGTTGTAGCTGTTTACGGGGGCGCAAGCATTTCAGACCAATTACGCACTATTAAACGTGGCGTACAAATTGTTGTGGCTACACCTGGCCGTATGTTAGATATCATTAACCGCAAGGCTATTGATTTTTCGCAGGTGCAGTATGTAGTTTTGGATGAAGCTGATGAAATGCTCAACATGGGCTTTCAGGAGGATATTGACAGTATTTTGTCTACCACTCCGGACGAGAAAAAAACCTGGCTGTTCTCAGCCACTATGCCTTCTGAAGTTAGAAGGATCGCCAAAAAATACATGGATAACCCTTTTGAGTTAACCATGGGCGAAAAAAATACCGGTAACGTAAATATCGAGCACGAATACTATGTAGTGCGTGCCCGCGATAAATATGCTGCCTTTAAACGTATTGTTGATTTTAACCCTGAGATTTTTGGTATCGTATTTTGCCGTACTAAAATTGAAACCCAGGAAATTGCCGAAGCGCTGATGAAAGACGGCTACAATGCCGATAGCTTGCATGGCGACCTTTCGCAGCAACAACGGGATAAGGTAATGAAGCGTTACCGCGACCGCAGCTTACAATTGCTTATTGCAACCGATGTAGCTGCACGTGGTATTGATGTTAACGACGTTACTCACGTTATTAACTACAGCTTACCTGATGAGATAGAAAATTACACTCACCGCAGCGGCCGTACGGCACGTGCCGGTAAATCGGGTGTTTCTATAGCTATCATTAACTCTAAAGAGTTGGGTAAAATACGCCAGATTGAGCGTGTGATAGGTAAAAAATTCGTGAAGGCTGAGATCCCTACCGGGTTTGATGTTTGCGAAAAACAGCTGTTTGCGTTAATTCACAAAGTACATAATGTAGAAGTGAACGAGCAGCAGATAGAGCAATACCTGCCACGCATTATGAACGAATTTGCCGATCTTTCGAAAGAAGATATCATCAAACGTTTTGCTTCATTAGAGTTTAACAGCTTCTTAGAATATTATAAGAACGCGCCCGACTTGAACGCGCCTGCTGATGACCGCTTTGCCCGCGATGGTGAGCGTGGTGATCGCGCCCCGCGTGGTGGCAGTGCCGAATTTACGCGTTTGTTTATCAACCTTGGTTCGGTTGACGGCTTTAGCCGCGGCGACCTGTTAGGTTATATTTGCAACACTTCAAAAATAAGCGGCCGCACTGTAGGGAAAATTGACGTAAAGGGTGTATACTCTTTCTTTGAAGTACCGAACGAAGAGGTTGAAAAAGTACAAGCCGGCTTTAAAGGCGCCGATTTCCAGGGCCGCGATGTGCGCATCGAGATATCTGGCGAAGGCAGCAGCCAGCGTCGTGAAGGCGGCGCCCCGCGTGGCGAACGCAGAAGCTATGGTGGCAACAGCGGCGGTGGTTATCGCGGCGGCAACTATAGCGGTGGCGAACGTCGTGAAAGACCTGCTGGTGGCGGCGAACGTCGCGAAGGCGGCGGTGGCTTCCGCGATTTCTCTGGCAAGCGCAAAGAGGACCGTGGCGAGCGCCGTAGAAGGTTTTAATTGATTGAGCGAATGAGTGATTGGGTGAATAAAGAAATATTCGCTCAATCACTCATTCAAAACTCACTTAATAATTATAAAGACAGTTTTTTAGTTTTAGTTTAACAAGGCTCCGGATGTGAAAGCAGCGGGGCCTTTGTTTTGGGTATCATTTTGTCATTCAAAACAATACCGAAGGACATAAGCATGAAAGGGAAACTTTATACGTAAATGAACTATTGTATAAAATTTCCCTTAAGGTATAGGCATATTTCCCTATGGGGGAATGACAAGAATGCTTTTAGCTTATTTCGCCACTGCTTTCCACCCGTCTTTCAATGTCACTGTGCGGTTAAATACCAGCTTATCGGCTGTGGTATGTTTGCTGTCCAGCGTGAAATAGCCTTTACGCATAAACTGCACAGCTATGCCTGGTTGAGCGTTAGCCAAATCGGGTTCTACGTAGGCGTTGATGATCTGCAGGCTATCAGGATTCAGATATTCTTTAAAGTCGCCGTCTTCGTTACTTGGATCTTCAACCCTGAATAAACGATCGTACAACCTCACCTCGGCAGTTTTAGCATGTGGCACACTTACCCAGTGGATAGTTCCTTTAGGACTTAAGCCGCTGGTGTCGTTACCCGATTTACTTTCGGGGATATAGCTGCAATGCACTTCAGTTACGTTGCCATTGGCATCCTTAACAAAACTATCGCATTGTACAATGTAAGCGTTCTTTAAACGTACCATCAGGCCTACACCCAGGCGGAAGAATTTCTTCGGCGGTTCTTCCATAAAGTCGTCACGTTCAATCCACAATTCATTACTGAAAGGGAACTCGCGGTTGCCATCGCCACCTTCAACTTCAGGGTTGTTTTCGCCAGTAAACATCTCGGTTTGCCCGGCTGGGTAGTTGGTAATGACCAGTTTTATCGGATCAAGCACAGCCATGCGGCGCCAGGTGCTTTTGTTCAGGTTTTCGCGCACGCAAAACTCCAGCAAGCTAAGGTCAATCATGTTCTCGCGTTTAGCTACCCCAATACGCTCGCAAAAATCGCGGATGGCGGCAGCTGGATAGCCCCGGCGGCGCATTCCGCTAATGGTAGGCATACGCGGGTCGTCCCAATCTTCTACATGTCCGTCGGTAACCAGTTGCAGCAATTTGCGCTTGCTCATTACGGTATAGGTCATGTTCAGGCGGGCAAACTCATACTGGTGCGAATCGAACAGGTTTAGTTTTTCAATAAACCAATCATACAAGGCACGATGGGGAATAAACTCCAGCGTACAGATAGAATGGGTAATCTCTTCAATCGCATCACTTTGTCCGTGTGCAAAATCATACATGGGGTAAATACACCAGGCATCGCCGGTACGATGATGATGCGCATGTTTAATACGGTACATCAAAGGGTCGCGCAGGTGCATGTTGGGCGATGCCAAGTCAACCTTAGCACGCAATACTTTTTCACCATCGGCATATTTGCCGGCACGCATGTCAGCAAATAATTGCAGGTTTTCCTCAACACTGCGGCTGCGGTATTGGTTGGGTGTACCCGGCTCTGTAGGCGTACCTTTTTGAGCTGCAATCTCTTCGGCGGTGCTGTCATCCACGTAAGCTAAACCCGCTTTGATCAGGGTAACTGCAAATTGATATAATTGCTCAAAATAGTCGGATGCGTAAAGTTCCTGCGCCCACTCAAAGCCCAGCCATTTCACATCGGCCTTAATACTATCTACGTATTCTATATCCTCTTTAACGGGGTTGGTATCATCAAACCTAAGGTTAGTTTTACCATTATATTTTTGTGCCAGTCCAAAATTCAAACAGATAGATTTGGCGTGGCCAATATGTAAATACCCGTTAGGCTCGGGCGGGAAACGGGTTAAAACCCGGCCGCCATGCTTGCCCGTGCGAATATCTTCTTCAACAATCTCTTCTATAAAATTTAATGATCTTTCTTCGCTCATACTGAAGGCAAAAATAGTAAAAATGTGCGGATGCGGGGCTGTGCGGTGTGCAAATATGCAGATGCGCCCCTTTCTCCTGCTTTAGCTGCTGAGTCTCCCCCAACATATTTCACTAAATCAAGTCAATCATGTCCCCCTATTGCCAACACCCAAATAATTACCCACATTTGTTATGTTTGCATAGTTTATATGAGCATCAACAAATTTAACCGCCCCATACGTGTATTAGTTGCCAAAGTAGGCTTAGACGGGCACGACCGGGGCGCCCGCATTATTGCCACATCGCTGCGCGATGCCGGCATGGAAGTAATTTACACCGGTTTGCGCCAGACACCAGAAATGGTGGTGAACACCGCCCTGCAGGAAGACGTAGACGCTATTGGCGTATCTATACTTTCGGGTGCACACATGACCGTTTTTCCGAAGATACTGGCCCTGATAAAAGAAAAAGGAATGGATGATGTGCTGGTAACCGGCGGCGGCATTATTCCCGCAAAAGATATGGCCGAACTGAAAAGTATGGGTGTAGGCGAACTGTTCCCACCCGGAACAAGCACCGTTGACATTGTAAAATATATTACCGAATGGGTGCACCAGCACCGCAATTTCTAACCGCTATGAGCTACCAAAACATCCTTACCGAAACCAAACAGCGCATTCACTATATCACTATCAACCGCGAAAGCAAACTGAACGCGCTGAATGCAGCTACCCTGGCCGAACTGCATACCGCGCTTGTGGCGGCTTTTGCCGATGAGCAAATAGGTGGCCTGATCATTACCGGCGCGGGGACAAAGGCTTTTGTTGCCGGCGCTGATATCTTGGGCTTCCCGGCACTTGATGCTGCTGGAGGTACACAATTGGCGCGTGAAGGACAAACACAGGTATTTGATCTGATAGCTAACGGCCCTAAGCCCGTTATTGCTGCTGTAAATGGTTTTGCTTTAGGCGGCGGGCTGGAACTGGCCATGGCATGCCACATCCGCGTAGCTTCGGACAATGCGAAGATGGGGTTACCTGAATTGACTTTAGGCTTGATACCCGGCTATGGTGGCACACAGCGTTTACCGCAACTGATTGGCAAAGGCAAAGCCATGGAAATGATCCTGACATCGGACATGCTTACGGCTGACCAGGCCCTGCAATGCGGATTGGTAAACAATGTAACCACCCCTGAAGGTTTATTAGCCAAAGCCGAAGAGATATTGGGGAAAATATTACAGCGCTCGCCCATGGCTGTGAAAGCCGCTATTACTGCTGTTAACGCGTCCGGATCGGCCGATGGTTTTGAGCAGGAAATTGCAGCATTCGGTCAATGCTTTGGCACAGCCGATATGAAGGAAGGCGTTGATGCTTTCCTGAATAAACGGAAACCGGTTTTTACCGGTAAGTAGTCATGAAAAAGCCTGCCGCCTTTACACCATTTAAACTAATAATGCTGGTATTTCTATTACTTGCATTGGTGGCATTTTTATATTTTAATATCCACCACACCTACCTCGGCTAAACTTGCGCATTTTATAAGCTTACTTGTTATGCCTCTATATGAAAGTGTGTGAAATACACCATAATTTTTGACACTAAAACTGCATTTTGAGTGAATTTGACAACAAATTGACCAAATTACCATAATGGTCAAAAATTATCTTTCTGTTAATCAAACGATTAAATATTCCTGACATTTCTGTGAAAAAACGTAGCTGTTTTATGTATTTACTTTGCCCTGTCTTTAAACAAAAGGACATTGATCTAAATACATAATATCATGAAAAGTTTAAAAATTTCAGCCTTAGTATTAGCCTTAGCTGCATTTACTTTTGGCGCAAAAGCACAAACAAAATCAACAACTACCCCAACTGGTCCGCGTTTAAGTATTGGTGCCGATGCTGGCATCCCAACCGGCAAATTATCTGATGGGTACAACTGGAACCTGGGTGGTTCTGCACAAGTAGAATTTCCTATTGCCAACCAATTGTTTTTAACTGTTAACGCAGGGTACAACAACATTTTTGGTAAAAAGGACGTAACTTTTACTACTGTTACCGGAAATACTACCACAACCATTAAAGGCGATGTACAGAACATTCAATTGTTACCAGTTAAAGCAGGTTTAAAATTCTTCCCGGTTAACAACTTTTATGTACAGGCCGAGGGTGGTGCCGGGTTTTTACTAAACAAAAAAGATTTGGGTTACACTAAATCAACCGCGTTTATTTATGCTCCGCAAGTAGGTGTGTTATTGCCGCTTACCGCCAGCAGCAACCTTGATTTAGGCGTGCGTTACGAAGGTTCTACCAAGTATGCCGATGTTGATGGTTCTACCCTCAACTTTGTAGCTTTACGTGTAGCTTACTCTTTCAATTTGTAATCCGATCCCTACATCAACCTTTGAAAAAAACACAAAAGGCTCCGACTTGTCGGAGCCTTTTGTGTTTTTTATCGTCATGCCGAACTTGTTTCGGCATCCCATCCATTAGTCGGATTTATATGGTATTCGTTTAGCAAGTGAGATGCCGAAACAAGTTCGGCATAACGGCTTCCAAGTAATTTTAATTAACTCACGGCACCAGCCACACATACAGCAGGTAACAAATCACAATCCCGCCTACAGCCCAAAGCAGGCCGCTAACGCGTTTCTTTTTCATAAAACAGATCATGATGATCCCTGTAAGGGAAACCAGTGTTAGAAAAACAGCCGAGATATCTATCAACCAGCCCCAGCCTTTGCCTGCATCGCGGCCTTTGTGCAGGTCGTTTAGCACGGCTACCAGGCCAAGTGTAGTTTCGTTTAGCTTATACTCGCCTGTTTGGCGGTCAATAAACGCGTCTGCACTATAGGCCGGGCCTTTGAACGAAACAGAGCATTGGTTATCTTCAATTAAAAAATCGCTTACCGCGCCTTTAATGTGGTGCGAGGTTCGCAGGCGTTCAACAATCTCCAGCTTTTTTATAGCGTTGGTATCTTTGGCGCTCACCCATTCAGTGGGTACTTTACCTTTGTATTTTACCAGGTGCTCCTTATCGCCAAACCAGTCGGCATGGTTAAGGGTAAGCCCTGTCACCGAGAAAAAAAGCACCACCGCAAAGCTCACCATCGACAGGTAAATATGTAACCAGCGCGAAACTGCCGCCATATTTTTCTGCCAGGCTGATTTGGCTTTTTTTTCTACCGTCCGTGGGTGTCTTATCAGCATGCGCGGCTGACCGCTTTTATGTTCGGACATTATTTTTTATGATAATCTAATGAAGCTGCTGCAATTTCAGTATTTGGAGTTAAGGTAATTTGCTCAGGTTTTTTAAAATCCATATCCTGTGTAATTAACTGGTAAGTGCCGTGCTCCCTGGCAGCCTCAATATAAATGGTGTATTTGCCTTGCTTAACAAACTCGCCTTTATCGTTTTTACCGTCCCACTTTAAAGTGTATTTGCCCGGGCCACGGGTAGCGCTGGTTGTTGAGCTTATATTGTTGCTGTTTGAAGTAAATTCATCATAATAAGCACTGTACCAGGCACGCATATCATTCAAATAACGGGGCTTATTATACCATAATGCTATACTGCGTACGGGTTTTTTATCTGCATCAACTACCCAAACCGCCAGGTACGGGCGGTGTACGCGCATGCCTTCAATTTGTGCAAGTTCGATATTGATGCTTAGTTCATATTTCGGATCCCAGGTTTTGTCTTTGGCCGATGTTTTAACAACCGGTGCGGAAGCAGCGATTTCCATAGCTTTCCAGCCCTTGCTCTCTATACGTTTACCGTTGGCGATTATCATCATATATTCCGCTTCAGGGTTCCTTTCCATTAATTTAACACCTTCAACAGCGCCGGTAACGTTTAAAGCAGTGGCTAATGCTCCGGCATCAACCGCATTCGGCGCTACAACGGTAGCGCTAATTACTTCGCCGGCTGGTTTACCCGTACGCGGATCGACAATGTGCGAATACCATTTGCCCTGTATCATTTCGCCGCGGCGATAATTACCGCTGGTAGCCACAGTTTTATTGCTGATGTTTATCATCACAACCGGGGCGTCATTCTCGGCGTCGGCTTTAGGATTGGCTATGTTGATTTGCTCGGTATGTTCGCCAAGAACCATAATGTCGCCGCCTATATTCAGTACAATAGCGCTAACGCCGCTGGTAGCCATAGCAGCCTCGCAAGCCTTGTTCATCACATAACTTTTGGTAAAAGTGTTAAGCATTAGTGCTGCGTTATCCAGGTGAGTAGCGGTTTTGCTGGTTTCATCTAATTGCCAGTGCGGTTGTTTTACCTGGGTTAAAGCCGCGTTAATTTCTTCTTGGGTTGGCATTTGGTTGCGGGCTGCGCCGGCTTTCCATACTTTGCCTACAACTTCCGCCGATGCATCAAGCGCGCCGTTGGTTTGGGCATGCCATTTATCAAACAAGTTTAATACTTCAAATAATTCGGGTGATACTTTTACAGCCTCGTTTGTACCACTTATCCATTGGCGAAACTCACTTTTTGAGTTGTAGCCGCTTAATATGTTATTCAGGCGGTCAATTTCAGCCATTGCGGCATCTTCCGCAACGGTGGCCTGGGCCTGGGATACGGCTGAGACCTTTATCTCTAATGATGTACCGAGAACATTTTCGTAATCAGATACATACATGCGCGTTTTATTTGACGGGACTTTGAAGTTACTGCACACCAGCAGCAAGAAGCAACCTACAAGAAATGTTAAGAATGGTTTCATCTATTTAGAATGATTATAAATAATGACAAATATAACAAGTAGGACAGTAATAGCAACAATAAGTTTAAATTTATTGTAAGCAGGGCTGTAACAACTGTGTTATTGTTCAACAAAATGCCAGCAAACACCTGCGATATCTATAATATTTACTTCGCGGCCGTAGGGCTGCTTTGTAATCTGGCCAATGCGAATGCCATATTTTTCGGGCAGTTTCTTATCGAGCACATCATTTCTAAACGCATCTACATTATCAACTTTTACACTCAGCATAAAGTTTTCAGCAAAATCTTTATGATCATAAGCTTGCAAAATAAACCGGCATTCATCGCGCTGTAAGCCGGCATAGCCATTTACTTCCCAGTTGATATGAAACCCCAATTCCAGGAAAAACTGCTTCGAACCTTCAAAATTACTGCCTGAAGGTACAAATGGTTCGAGTGATAAAAACTTCATATGATAATTGGTTTAGTATAGTTATAATCCAAACTGTTGCAGAAAATGAGGTATAATTTGATGATACAAAATAATGGTGATAAAAATGCCGCTGATAGCGCCGAAAAAGTGGGCGTCGTGGTTAATAGCATCGCGGGATTGTTTTGAGGCATACCAGCAATAAACCAGGTATAAAATACCAAATAACCACGATGGGATGGGTATAGGTAAAAACATGATATACATGCTGCTGCGGGGATCGAATAATATACCGCTAAATATTACCGCGCTAATAGCCCCCGAAGCGCCAAGACTATGGTACCAGTAATCATCTTTATGCTTTACTATACTGGGTAAATCGCTAAAAACCAAACTTACCATATACAGTAACGCAAATTGCCAATGGCCCAGATAGGCTTCTAATCGGAAAGCAAAAAAGAAGTACGATATCATATTAAAGATCAGGTGTGTCCAATCTTTATGTATAAAGCCACTGGTAATAATAGTATACGTTTTTTCGCCCCGGTAAATGCTGTAAGGATGAAGTATTAATTTACTCATTAAACTTTCGCTTGAGAAAGCCAAAAGGCTAATAATAAGCGTGATTACAAAAATTGCCGATGCAACAGGTGCTAAGGTTAAGTATTCCATTTATCTAACAAAGTCAAATTTAATATCGGTTGTTACACGGCCTACCGGGTAGCGCTGGTATGTTTTCTCGGCATAAGGCGAGTTGTTGTATACCCAGTTCAATTGCGCCCGGCCACTGCCTGCCAGTTGCGGGTTTTTCGCTTTTTCTTCTTCCAGTTTTTTGCGCACATCGGGGTTTTTCCTCAGATATTCGGCTGCAGTATCTTCAAATACATAATCCGAATAACCTTCCTTTTGCCCCAACACCGAATCGAAAAAGTTCCACGCAAAAAACGAGTCGACGCCCTGTGGTTCCAGTGTTTCAACAATATAACGGTTAAGTGGCTGGTTAGTGTATACCACATAGTCGCCGACATAAAATTTAACTTTCTGGTCGGTTGGTTTTAGCTGCACACCGCTATGTAGGTAATGCCCCTCGTACGGACGCTGGCCGTTGCGAAAATCACCTATGTAATACATCTGCACGCCCACAGTTGTATCATGCGCCAGTTGGTGCATCACCACATTATTCAGCTTATACAGGTCGATAATTTTGCCCCAGGCCTGCGGGATCACATAAGCCATGGGCTTATCAACGGTTTGGGTTACTTTATAAGTGTTATAGTATTTTATGGTGCGAGTCCACAGTTTGCTACGGTCGTAGTATAAACGGCTCATGCCGCTTACCTCGCTGGGTTTGTGCAGGGCGGCATAACCTTTAAAAGTGATCGTATCGTAACGGCTGGCATCCAGTTCCCAGTTCATGGCAAAGCTGGTTTGTTTGCTCACCTGCTCATCGGCCCGGTGTTTCAATTCACCAATTAGTTTATGGTCGCGCTGCACTATACTGATGAGGTGTTGCATAAAATTGTAAGTGCCATAAACGCGTTTGTCAAAAGGTTTCAGCATGTGTGTTTCAGTAATGTAGCTAATGATATTGTGTTGCGCAGTATAGCCGGTAGCATATCGCGGGGTTTCCAGGTAAGCCACAATCCCCGAATCGGGCGTACCACCACGACCACCTTCCACATAAGGGATCATTTCGTAACCGGTTTGCTTCATGCGCTTATATAACTCGGGCGATAAGGTTTTACTGGTATAATCAGCCAGAATAGGGTTTTGTTTATCTTTCTGCGTTTCTATCAAGGTCATTATATACTGATAATCGGCACCGTCGCTGGTGTGATTATCTAAAAAAACTTCGGGGTTCCAGGTGTTCAATATTTTCATAAAGGCTAACGCGTTGCGGCTGTCGGCTTTTATAAAATCGCGGTTTAGATCCAAATTTCGGTAATTCCCGCGGAAGCCATAAGCCTCGGGCCCGTTCTGACTCACACGTGAAAGCCCACGGTTAAGGCAGCCATCAATATTATAAACTGCTATAAAACATAGTACCACATCGTTGGGCAGTTGGTTTTTTGTCAGCAGGTCGCGCACCAGCATCATACTGGCATCAATGCCTTCCGGCTCGCCGGGGTGTATCCCGTTATTAATAAGCAATACCCGTTTGTTTTGCTTTTTTATCAGTGCCGGATCAAACATCTTATCTTTGGAAAGTATTACAAGTGTTAAGGGTTTACCAATATCCGTCATACCGTAGTTTATCAGCTTCATTTGCGGGTGTTGCTTGCTCAGTTTCTGGTAATAGCTAATTACCTGGGCATAGGTGGCTGTATAGTTTTTATCCTTGCTTAATTCAAACGGGGTTAATTGCGCATAGGCGGTAATGGTTACTATAGTAACCATTAGCACGGTCAGGATTTTTTTCATAGTAAAAAGTACGGGTTTATTGTTGATTTGCTGAAATTTCGGCTTGTAATATCTTTGATAGACTTTTGAATACCAGGTTATACGAGTGATCTATCATTTCGCGCAACTGATTTTCGGTAAGTGCACCGTCCATGTAAACCGTATTCCAGTGAATTTTATTCATGTGATAGCCCGGCTTCACTTCGTTATGGCGCTCGCGCAATTCAACAGCCCATTCCGGATCGCATTTCACATTAAAGCGGTTGGCTTCGGCAAGGCCGATCAGTAAAAATAGCTTGCCGCCTACTTTAAAAACCAGCGTATCTTCACCAAAGGGGAAACCTTCGGTTACACCCGGTTTGTCGATACAGTATTCGCGTAATACTTCAATATTCACAGTTGATGCTTAACGTATTGATTTAATGTAGGTAGCTGTATTGCCAAAATTGATTTTTATCCCCACAGTAATAGCCCTAAACATATCCTGCGAGTTATTTTTAAACTTGCTGCTCGGATCGGCGTAGCCATCTAACCCTTCGGCAAAGGTAAAATTGTGGGTATAAGTGAAATCTATACACGCAAATGGCTCATCGTTACTATTATATATTTTAAACTCGTAGCCAAACCTAACAGGTATCAGGGCGTTAATGGAGTGGTCTTTTCCCGGGAACAAATAGGTCGGATCATTGGCTGCATAACGCCTGATATCGCTGATACTATTGAAAATTGCGCCTATGCCAAAACCCATATACAGTCCTTTCATCCGCTCCATAAAAAAATCGCCTTCATAATCGGTTATCTCGCCCAATTGTAGGTCGCCATGGATATTAAAAGCCAGGTAGTTGTTTATAAAGTAGCGGTGCGATGGATCTGTTGCATTATCGCCGCCAGATAATCTGCCCAGTTGCATTTCAAATGCAAAAGGTAAGTATGGGCTGTAATTATAAAACAAGTTGAAATACATTTCCTTGTTGGTATCGCTCACCTTCAAATCGGCATATGGTTTGGTTGTTCCGTAGCCGCCCCCCACACCAAATTCGGCATAATTGTATTGTGCTTTCGCAGCAACACAGATAACCAACAAACAAATGATCAGGGTAATTTTTTTCAATGCTTTGGGGTTATAATCAATCGAAATTGTTTAAATATGCTCAAAAATAAAATAACATCTTTAATGTTGTAGTATAATATGATGAATTTAGATGATTTACGATTTACGGCAGCTGAAAGATTTTTGCGTTATGTGATAATAGATACGCAATCCGACCCGGAATCGCCAACCTGCCCATCTACACAAAAACAGAAAGACCTGGGCCGTTTGCTGGTGCAGGAGCTACTGGAAATGGGCGTAACAGACGCGCATTTAGATGAATATGGATATATTTATGCCACCATTCCATCCAACACAGATAAGGATGTGCCGGTTATCTGTTTCTGCTCGCACATGGATACTGCACCCGATTGCAGCGGCGCAGGCGTTAAGCCCATCATTCATTATAATTACCAGGGGCAGGATTTGATATTACCAGATGACACTACCCAGGTTTTACAGCTAAGCGAGCATCCTGATCTTAAAAACCAAATAGGGAACGATATTATTACCGCCAGCGGGACAACCCTTTTAGGGGCCGATAATAAAGCGGGAGTTGCCGAAATTATGGATGCCTGCTACCAACTCATCAATCATCCTGAAATAAAGCATGGCAAGATCAGGATATTGTTCACACCTGATGAAGAGATTGGCCGCGGGGTAGATAAGGCCGATATTGCTAAGCTGGGCGCCTTTGCCGGCTACACCATAGATGGCGAAAGCGCCGGGCATATAGAGAATGAAACCTTTAGCGCCGATGGCGCCAAATTAATTATAAACGGTGTGAGTGCGCACCCGGGTTTTGCTAAAGGCAATATGGAAAGCGCTATAAAAATTGCCGGGCAAATTGTTGCCGCCCTGCCGTTTGACCTATCGCCCGAAGGCACTAGCGACAAACAGGGTTTTGTGCATCCTGTTGGCATTAAAGGACACGTGGAACAAGCCGAAATAGAATTTATCATCCGCGATTTTGAAGATGCCAAACTGGACGACCACGCCAACGTGATACGGATTATTACGGAGAAAGTATTGCAGCAATTTCCGGGTTCAAGCTATAACTTAATTATTAAACCCCAATACCGTAACATGAAACAGGTGCTGGATAAATACCCGCACATAACCGAATATGGCATAGAAGCCATCAGGCGCGCAGGTATGCAGCCACATTTACAAAGTATCCGTGGCGGTACAGATGGTTCTCGACTGTCGTTTATGGGGCTGCCCTGTCCTAACATTTTCGCTGGCGAACATGCTTTTCATGGGCGGCAGGAGTGGGTATCGGTACAGGATATGCAAAAAGCTGTGCAAACCATATTGCATTTGTGCATGGTTTGGGAAGAGCGTAGTTAGTGGCAGTAGCGCAACTAATATGCACCTGCTACTTTTATGACTGCAACTGCGTTCTCAACACCTTCCGCCAGTCAAAATACCCTATAACGGCAATAATGATGTAAATGACAAACATAAAAGCATAGACTTCGAGGTCTTTTATACTGTAAATGATCACATAAATAATATCAACGAATACCCATATCAACCAGTTTTCCAAAACCTTACGCGCCATTAATATTTGGGCCGCCAAACTAACTACGGTGCAAAAACTATCAAGATAAGGGAATGCGGGTGGCTGGTAATGCAGCTTATCAGCAAAGGTTATTAACGCAAAACCTAATGCGGGGGTAATAAAAATTACAGCCCCTAAAGTCCACAAAATTTGCTTGCGCGATATGGATATTACAGGACGTTTATCCTCCGCATTGCTTTTATGGCTCCAAACATACCAGCCGTAAATATTAATCCCGGTTAAATAAGTGTACTGCAACATATCCGCATAAAGCGCCCGCGTTGCCATCACATAAACCGTAATAACCGTACTGATGATTGCAATAGGCCAGTTCCAGATATTATTAACAGCCGCCAGGTAAACGCACAGCAAGCCGGTAATAACAGCTATTATTTCCAGCCAGCTTAGCTGGTGCCAGTAAGTAGCTAATGAGTGTAACAATGACTGAACCACAATCAAGCAGATTTATTGGATGACAAGATAAATATTCTGTTAAGTAGAATTTTAAAATAAAAAGGGACTACAGCATTTAAATTCTGTTATCCCTAAATCAATTTAATCCTTTAATCAAGCAAATCCAGGTCCTACCAGATCCGTACCCGTTTATCCGGGTCAAGCCACATTTTATCGCCTTTTTTAATATTGAAAGCGGTATAAAATTCGGGCACGTCGGTAAACGGCCCGTTCACACGTAAAAACCCGGGCGAGTGTACATCGGTTAGTATTTGATTAGCCAGGGCTTCATCGCGGGTATGGCCCAACCAGCCCAAAGCATAGCCCAAAAAGAAACGCTGCATAGGCGTAAGCCCGTTTATCTTTCTGCCTTCTTTATATTGTTTGGTTTTTTTAAACGCGTCAATACCTAATACAATGCCGCCCAGGTCGGCAATGTTTTCACCCAGGGTAGCTTTGCCGTTTATATGCAGGCTATCCAGCACTACGTAACCGTTAAACTGGTTTACTAACATTTGCGCACGCTGGGTAAATTTAGCTGAATCCAGCTTGCTCCACCAGCTTTTCAGGTTTCCTTTAGCGTCAAACTGGCGACCCTGATCATCAAAGCCATGGGTAATTTCGTGGCCAATGGTTGATGCTGCAGCATAGCCATAAGCAACAGCGTCATCTACGTCAGCATCCTTAATGCCCGGTATCATAAACTGAGCTGCCGGCAGGGTGATCTCGTTGTTAGACGGGCTATAGCTGGCATTATAAGTTTGTGGTGTCATCCCCCACTCGGTATGGTCAACCGGTTTACCAAGTTTATTAATGTTATTCAAATAAGCCCAGTGCCTGGCACGCATTACGTTTCCGGCATAAGATACACGATCAATCTCCAGTGTCGAAAAATCTTTCCACTTATCCGGGTAACCCACTTTAGGATGAATAGCGTTGAGTTTGGCCAGCGCTTTTTGTTTGGTTGCGGGGCTCATCCAATCCAGTTTGGCAATATGCTCGCGGTATGACTGGCGCATGGCTTCCACCATTTGATTATAGCGCACCTTTGATGCCTGAGGGAAATACTCCTTCACAAATAATTGTCCCAATAGTTCGCCCATCAGTTGGTTTTCGGTATCGGTTACTCGTTTAATACGTGGAAGCTGCTCTTTGCGCCCCGCCAGCACTTTGCCGCTAAAGCGGAAGCTTTCATCTTCAAATGCTTTATTAAGATAAGAAGCATAAGCAGATACGGTTTTCCAGCGCAAATAGGCTTTCCAGTCGTCTATACTGAAGGTGGTTAAAGCTTTATTAACAGCGCGGTAATATTCTGGCTGACCAACAATTACAGTATCTACCGGCTTGTAACCCATCTCGCGGAACAGGTCGTTCCAATTAATGGCGGGGGTAAGTTTGTTCAACTTTGCAACTGTCATTTTATTATAGTTGCGGTAAGGGTCGCGCAAGTCTTCCAGCTTGCGGGTGCTGTCGGCTAAAAACTTTTCAATTTTATAAACGCTTTCCGCGCCTTTGGCCGCCCTGTCCGCATCCCTGCCGGATAACCTAAGCATGGTTGGCAAGTGGTTGGTTTGGTAATCGGTACGTACGCGGGTGGTACGGGCATCTGTTTTAAAATAGTAATCCCGGTTGGGTAACCCTAAACCAGCCTGGCCCAGTTGCAGCATCATTTTCACGCTGTTCTTTTCGTCCTGCCCCACACGCGCGCCTATTATACTGCGCACGCCGTACTGGCTTAAATTGGCCGAAGCTGCAAGTATACCTTTCATATCTTGTGCACGGTCTATCATATCCAGCTGCGTTTTAATAGGATTAGTGCCTTCTTTTTCAATACTAATGGTATCTAACCCGCTGTAATAAAAATCGCCGATCTTTTGGGTGGTGGTGCCTTTAGCCGCGTTAGCTTTCAATGCCCCTTCATTTATCTGGCGCAGGCGTTCGCGGATATCCTCGCCTACCACATTGCCAATACCCCAGCTTGAATAGGCATTAGGGATAGGGTTGCGTTTTATCCAGCCGCCATTGGCATACAGAAAAAAGTTGTCGCCTGGTTTAACAGATGGGTCAAGGTTGTCAAAAACCGGGTCGCCTGATTTGCCGGGCAAAGCCGCTTTTTGGTAAGCACTAAAAATAACAGCTGATAGCAACACTATGCCCGCCGCATATGTCTTATTGAAATTCATACGAATGAGTTTACTTTATTAAACAAACCTAATTAAAAATGCATCTATTTACTATGCATGCATTGTAACAATGTGTTTAGATGAATGATTGATCATTTTGTACGGTTTTGTCCGTAGAAAAATACAGCACTGTATACAATAATAGAAAAATGGACAATAATTTATACAGGCAAACAAGCCCAATTATTTAATAATTAATAAATCCCTTGAAAAAAACCAGATAAAGAAACATCAAAATAATAGCAAACCTTACGCAAAGTGTCGAGGCGAACATCTATTTTACCCGACTCTAACCGGGCAATATTGATATTTGTTTCGCTGTAAAACTTCTCCTGAGTAACCTGATTTTGCCTGCGCAGCCGTTTTATTTGTAACGCTACTTTCTTCTTAAAAGCCTCTTCTGAATTGTTAAGATATTCAAAATCAGTTAGTAACATATATTTAGATAATTTTAATGAGTATTGAATTGGTTAAAAATAGAAATTTAAAGTTTGCCCCTCAATATCCATTTTAAAAAAACACCCATTTCCAAATTCTGACGTATAAGTAGTTGTAGTGATGAATTAATGGCTTTACATTTGTTATTATAATTGCACGGCACTACAATATCTGTGAAAAGATTATAAAATATAAAGGGTTACATCTACCAGTGAAAAACTTTATTTTGAATTCTCAGACGCCCAAGCTGAGGTTTTTTGTTCTTTGTTTTGGGTTTAATCAATAGTTTAAATTAATTAGGGGAAAGGGAGCTTCGCAAGAGCTCTCTTTTTTTTTGGACAAATCTCTAACCCTCATCTTTCACATTTATTTTGTAATAAATTTTACTATGCACGCATAATAATTATTTTTGTCAGATAATTCCATAACGACCCATGCATTTTGAATTTACAGAAGAACAGTTAATGATTAGGCAAGCCGCCCGCGACTTTGCCCAAACCGAACTTAAACCCGGCGTAATTGAGCGCGATGAACATCAGAAATTCCCGGCCGAACAAATTAAAAAATTAGGCGAACTGGGCTTTTTGGGCTTGATGACATCGCCTGAATATGGTGGTGCCGGTATGGATGCCATTAGCTATGTGCTGGCTATGGAAGAACTATCTAAAATTGACGCATCGGCATCGGTTGTAGTATCTGTAAATAATTCGCTGGTATGTTATGGATTAGAAAAATATGGCAGCGAAGAGCAAAAACAAAAATACCTGGTACCATTGGCCAGCGGCGAAGTGATTGGCGCGTTCTGCTTATCGGAACCGGAAGCCGGCAGCGACGCCACATCACAGCATACAACGGCTATTGATATGGGCGATCATTACTTGTTGAACGGCACCAAAAACTGGATCACTAACGGTGGTACGGCATCAACCTATCTGGTTATTGCCCAAACCGATGCAGCTAAAGGGCATAAAGGCATTAACGCCCTGATAGTAGAAAAAGGTATGCCGGGTTTTACCGTTGGCCCTAAAGAAAATAAGTTAGGCATCCGTGGTTCTGATACTCATTCGTTAATGTTTACCGATGTTAAAGTACCCAAAGCCAACCGTATTGGCGAGGATGGCTTCGGTTTTAAATTTGCCATGAACACCCTGGAAGGCGGCCGCATTGGCATAGCTGCGCAAGCTTTAGGCATAGCCTCGGGGGCATATGAACTGGCGCTTGCTTATGCCAAAGAACGAAAAACTTTTGGTAAGCCCATTGCCGAACACCAGGCCATCCAATTTAAACTGGCCGACATGGCTACCGAAATTGAGGCAGCACGCTTATTATGCCTGAAAGCGGCCTGGTTAAAAGATAATCATCAGCCTTACGGTAGGGCCAGCGCAACAGCAAAACTATTCGCATCTAAAGTGGCAATGGACACAACAGTTGAGGCAGTGCAAATACATGGCGGGTATGGTTTTGTGAAAGAATACCATGTAGAGCGATTAATGCGCGATGCCAAGATCACCCAGATATATGAAGGCACTTCCGAAATTCAGAAGATAGTCATATCCCGCGATATATTGAAATAGTTACATTTAAAAGATAGCTTACTATTAAAAGAATACTAATTTAGTAGGCATTTTACATCTTGTAACTATGAAAAGAATAGGCCTTTTGCTGCTAATAGCGGCCATTTGCGGCTGCACAAGCGCCCCACCTAAATTAACAACAGGTATCTGGCGCGGGGTTTTAAAAATGAAAACCGGCGATGAGCTGCCCTTTAACTTCGAGGTAAAAGACACAGCGGGTAAGCAGGAAATAGCTATTATTAACGGTGCCGAACACTTTCGTGTGCCAGATGTGCGCATGGATGGCGATTCGGTATTTATTAAGATGCCTCTGTTCGATTCCGAATTTAAACTGAAACAGCAGGATGGCAAACTGGAAGGTAAATGGATAAAGCACCTGGCCCAAAAAGATAATGTGCTGGCATTTACCGCCACACCCGGACAACCCTACCGGTTTTTTGAATCGCCGGATAAACCAGCCGCAAATTTAAGTGGGCGCTGGTCGGCAGTATTCACCAGCGATGGCGTGCGCGATACTACCATAGGCGAATTTAAGCAAGCGGGAAACAAAATAACAGGTACCTTTTTAACCACCACCGGCGATTACCGCTACCTTGAGGGGGCCGTTAACGCCGATAAATTATACCTTTCGTGCTTTGATGGTGGCCATGCATTCCTGTTCACCGCTAACATTAAAGATAGTGTTAACATAGATAATGGTAAGTTTGGTGCCGATAGTTGGGAAGCTGTAAAGAACGAACAAGCCAAACTGCCTGATGCTTACTCGCTTACTGCGCTTAAACCCGGTTATAAAAAGCTGGCCTTTACATTTAAAGACATCAACGGCAATAAAGTATCACTTACCGACGACCGATTTAAGGGCAAGGTGGTTATTGTACAGTTTATGGGATCGTGGTGCCCCAATTGTATGGATGAAACCGCTTACCTGGTTAATTATTACAAAAAATATCACCCAAAGGGTGTAGAGATAGTAGGCCTGGCATATGAACGTACTACAGATTTCGCACGTTCGCAAAAAACCTTGATGCAACTAAAAAACCGCTTTAATGTACCATATCCTTTATTAATAACCGGCTTTACCAATAATAAAGACGAAACAGCGAAAAGCCTGCCAATGCTGGCTAATTTTGTGGCTTTCCCAACCACTGTTATTATTGATAAAAAAGGCGATGTGCGTAAAATACACACCGGGTACAGCGGCCCAGGTACCGGCGAACATTACATAGCATTTGTGAATGAGTTTGAAAAACTAACCGACGACTTGTTGGCTGAGAAATAAAATTTCAATAAAGAAGCGAAAAATTTTCCCGATATTTTTTTAGAGACACTTTCTATAGTGTCTCTTTTTTGTTTAACACACATATTCATGTCTTAGCCGGCAAAATCATATATCTCATTCTTGTACAAACAGCTTCGCTTCCCCCAATTTTTAAACTTATTTGTTTAACAAAAAACTTGTCAAAGCTCCCCTATTTCATTAAATTAAAATTTACCCAATAAGCAAAATATTATTCCGTAAAATAATATTTGTAAAAATATTGTCACCCTGCCGAGGGTTAAAAAACAATATTCTTATCCCTGTTGTTGTCAAACCGCGTATTAGTTGCAGCGTGTGCAGCAACAAAAAAAATACGCCAGACGGCTTCATCAGCTGATCCCTGTTGCAAGCCACATTAATTATAAATGTTAAATAATAAGGTAATGCCTGTTCAATTAGTTGACAGCTAAGCGGCGGCATTATACATAAGAAATATATCAATGAGTAAATCCAGGGAAAACAAACAAGCAGTTATAAGGCAAACCCTGCCCAAAACGCCTACAGGTATCATAGGGCTCGACCAGGTTACCGGCGGTGGATTGCCTACAGGTAGGCCAACACTGGTATGCGGCGAAGCAGGCTGTGGTAAAACGTTGTTATCGTTAGAATTTATTATACGGGGCGCAACCGAATTTAATGAACCGGGCGTGTTTATGGCGTTTGAAGAAAAAGCCGATGAACTGGCACAAAACGTAGCATCGCTGGGGTTCGACCTTAACAAACTGCAAAAAGAAAAAAAGATACGAGTCGATCATGTTCATATAGAACGCATTGAAATAGAAGAAACCGGCGAGTACGACCTTGACGGATTGTTTATCAGGCTTGAACATGCCATTAACTCTATAGGCGCCAAACGCGTGGTACTGGATACCATAGAAAACTTGTTTGCGGGATTAAACAACCAGCGTATCCTGCGTGCCGAACTGGTGCGCCTGTTTCATTGGTTGAAAGATAAAGGGGTTACTGCTATTGTTACCGGGGAACGGGGCCAGGGCAAATTTACCCGCCAGGGGCTGGAGGAATACATTTCAGATTGTGTTATCCTGCTTGACCATAGGGTGATAGATCAAATATCAACCCGCCGGTTGCGTATTGTAAAATACCGTGGCACATTGCATGGCACAAATGAATATCCTTTTTTAATTGATGAGGAAGGCATATCTGTGCTGCCGGTTACATCGCTGCATTTATCTAAAGATGTACAAACCGAGCGCATGCCAACGGGTATACACGGACTTGATCAGATGTTGGGCGGCAAGGGCTTTTTTAAAGGCAGCAGTATTTTGGTATCGGGCACTGCCGGTACCGGTAAAACAAGTATAGCCGCTTATTTTGCTGCCGAAACCTGCAAGCGTGGCGAGCGCTGCATTTATTTTTCGTTCGAAGAGTCGCCAAAGCAGATCATTCGTAATATGCGTTCTATCGGATTAGATCTGCAGCAGTACTTAGATAAAGGCCTGTTAAACTTTCACGCTTCGCGGCCAACGCTTTATGGGCTTGAAATGCATCTGGTAGCTATGCATAAGCACATTCGCAAATTCAAACCCAGTTGCGTAGTGCTTGACCCTATTACCAACCTGATCACTATCGGCTCGGTAGGGGATGTAAAATCGATGCTGGTGCGCCTGCTGGATTTTTTAATGGAAGAACAGATCACCGTTATGTTTACCGCTTTGTCACTAAATACCATTGTGAACGAGCAAACCGACGAAGGGGTATCATCGCTGGTAGATGCCTGGCTGCTGGTGCGCGACATTGAATTTAACGGGGAGCGCAACCGGGGCATGTATGTTATGAAATCGCGCGGGATGAAGCACAGCAACCAGGTGCGCGAATTTATTATTACAGATAATGGCTTGAATCTTGTAGACGTGTACCTCGGCCCGGAAGGAGTATTAACGGGGTCGGCCAGGGAAGCAGAACAATTGAAGGAAAATACCGGGAAAGCATTACATAATTATGCCTTGGATAGAAAAGACCGCGAAATTTTACGGAAACGTAAAGTATTAGAGTCAAAAATATCCAGTTTACAAACCGAGTTTGAATCTGTTGAAGAAGAACTGAACAAGGTTTACCTGGAAGAAGAACTGAGAAAAGATATTATGGAAAAAACCCGCCAGGAAATGATAAAAATGAGGCGCGAAGCGGAAGCAGAAAAAGAAAACCCACCGGCAAAAAAATCCGGTAAAAAGAAATGACAACAGTAAAATCTAAAAAAGCCTGGGAACTACGGTTGTATGTTGCCGGTAAAACACAAAAATCTATCACCGCTTTAACCAACCTGAAAAAATATTGCGAGGAGTATTTAAAAGGACAGTATGTAATAGAGGTAGTAGACCTGCTGGAAAAGCCACAACTGGCCGAAGGCGACCAGATATTTGCGGTGCCTACGCTGGTGCGTAAAGTACCCGAGCCGATACGTAAGATCATCGGAGACCTATCAAACGAAGAGAAAGTGTTAGTAGGGCTGAATATACGCCCCGCGCAATTATAGCCGATGAAAGCAAAAACATGGATGAAGCAAAATAATGGAACAGGCCAGTACGATGGCATGTATTTGTTGCGCCTGTATATTACCGGGGCTTCACCTAATTCTATCCGCGCTGTGGACAATATAAAAGCCTTTTGCGAGGCGCATTTAAAGGATAATTACCAGCTGGAAATTATCGATGTTTATCAGCGCCCTGGTATTGCCGAGCAGGAACAGATTATTGCCCTGCCATTGCTGATAAAGAAAAGCCCGGCACCGGAACGCCGCTTTATTGGCGACCTTTCTGACACAAAAAAACTATTGGAGTGTTTTAACGTTAGCCTGTAATTGAAAGTATGGAACAGCGACCGACATATGAACAACTGCAGTCAGAGCTACGCGAATTGCATTGGCAGTTAGCCGAAGCCAACGATGCAATTGACGCTATACGCAGCGGCCAGGTTGATGCCCTTATTGTTAAGAATGAGGCAGGCCCGCAATTATTTACGCTAAAAAGTGCCGATCAGAGTTACCGCATGTTTATTGAGAAAATGAACGAAGGTGCCATATCGCTGAACCGGAACGGTGTAATATTGTACAGTAATTCAAAGTTTGCCAGCCTGGTAGGGCATCCGCTGGAAAACGTGATAGGCTATCATTTTAATAAATTCGTACCTGAGACCGAATGGGAAAAACTGGCCGAAATATTTAACGGTTCGTGGATAGCGGATTGCAAGGCAGAACTGGGTATCTTAAGTAAATCAAGCAATTTAATCCCTTGCCTGTTATCCTGTAATGTAATAGAGTTTGATGGCGGAGAAGCTTTAAGCCTTATTATTACCGATCTGACCATCCAAAAAGAAAACCAGCTACAGCTTGAATTGCAGTTTGACAAGCTGGAAGAGGCACAACTGCTTACCAAAAAACTGAATGATGAACTGGAAGAAACCGTAAAAGAGCGTACCAAGGATCTGACCATTAGCAGGGAATATTTAAAGTTGCTAACTGATAATATCCCCCAAATGACCTGGACCAACCTACCCAATGGCGAAGTAACATTCTATAATCAACGCTGGTATACCTACACCGGCTTAAACCACGAAGATACTAAAGGATGGGGCTGGAAAGAGGTTGTACACCCTGAAGACGTGCCCCTTACTATGGAACGGTACATGACCGCTTTAGAAACGGGAGGCATTTTTGAAGTAGAGAACCGTTATAAAAGGGCCGATGGTGAGTATCGCTGGCATTTAAGCAGGGGTATCCCGCTTAAGAACGAGCTTGGCGAGATACTTTTTTGGGTAGGTACTGCCACCGATATTGAACAGCAAAAGCAGGAAATGGATAAAAAGGACGAGTTTATAGGCATAGCCAGCCATGAACTTAAAACACCATTAACCAGCTTGAAAGGGTATCTGCAAATTATGAGTATTTATCGTAGAGAGGATATCCCCTCTACGGTTAAACAATATATAGATAAGGCCAACATATCCATAAATAAACTGCACCACCTAATCAACGACCTGCTTGATGTTAGTAAGATACAAGCTGGCCGCCTTACCTATCCGTTAACCGACGTTAACCTGGCAAATATGATCACTACTGGTGTTGAAAATGCTGCCCAGATATACCCGGCGTTTCATTTCGAGCATGAAATTGACCCCGAATTAATGGTGCATGGCAATCCCGAACGCCTGGAACAGGTATTGATGAACCTGGTAAGCAATGCCACTAAGTATTCAGACGAGGGAGGCAGAATAATTGTTAAAGCCGTTAAACTGGATGGCCATGTGCGTGTATCGGTTACCGATTTTGGGATTGGCCTTTCTGAAGAACAGCGCGAAAAAATATTTGAACGCTTTTACCGTGTAGAGGATAAATCATTTAGCACCAGCGGACTTGGCATGGGGCTATATATCTCATCTGAAATTATTAAACATCATAAAGGTGTTATCAATGTAGAAAGTCAGTTAAAAAAAGGCTCAACATTTTATTTTGAATTGCCTCTTTTACCTAAAAATCAATAACCACCAGGCAAATATCCTTTTTCCATACCGCTATATCTTACTTTTTTCGTGTGAATTTAACTTAACGAAAAAAATATTTCGACGCTAAGCGAACGAATTATGTAATTATCCGTAAAACGGGATGATGGATAACTATATAGTTAAAATTAAATTTTGTTCTTATAGTATACACTCATTAAATTTTATAACTTCAACATTTAATTGCTAACCTATTTAATGCGCAGTGTGAATTACCTGTCTAAAAACCGTCATATAAACCTTATATGTATTTTTTTTACCGCTATTCTATTTCCGGTACAGGCCATTTTTGCCGAAGGAAGTAAGGAACTGAATGCCAACCATGGCAGCAGGGCTTTCCTGGTATCGGGCACAACTGCAACTCAATCCTTCAATTTTCCCACTAATGGCACTATGAAAGTTTATGCCAAAGTGGGCGAGGTGATCAACGTAGGTTCAAGCGCACAGGGTATGGGGTCGGGTACTATAAATTTGCGGGCCCCTAACGGCAATACCTATACCAGCGGTAGTTCAACAACAGTTGGGCGCATTGTTAACAGATCGCAGGAATTGGCTGGCCCACTGCCAACAGCGGGTGGTTATATTCCCTATCAACATACTGTATTAGCTGGCGAAGACGGTGTTTGGGAGGTTGATTTTATGCCCGAAAACGGCGGACAGGTAAGTTTAGAGAACCCTGAACCTGTATCATCCGATGCCGATTGGGTACAGCCAAGCGGGCAATACATTACTGCATTTGATGTTTCTGTGCGTAATGTTGCCAATACAGCTTTTTTAACCGGAAGGGTATACACCAATATATTTTCGGGCATATTGGGCACTTTTGATGTTGGTTTTAACGGCATATTCCAAGTACTGACAAATGATGGGTACCTATACAAGTTTGACAATAACGGCCAGGCGGGTAATGGTTTCTCGTTCTTTGCAAATAATAAAGGTTTCAGAAAAGCCGGTGGTACAGCATCGTACCTTAGTGTAAACACGCTGGGGGGAATAGATATACAAGACCCCCGCGCAGCCGATACGCCTACAGATATTACCCACAAACTATTTTTTAATTCACCTGCAGCCGATCTGCCTGCCACAGCGCCAACACCCACGGGCACCACCTGGCTGCTAACTCCATTTGTTACCCCGCGTATAACAGCGCAGCTTAGCTTTACAGGTACAGAAGGCACTTTAGGCAAAGCTGGAACATCACCCCTGGGCGGTATTTTTTCTTTCGGCGCTAATAAAAATGGCACTTATACCATATCAATAGATGTAAATAATAACGGTGTATTTAATGATCCTATCGATAAACAAATAACCGGCCAGATCATAAACGGCACTAATACTGCCAATTGGGATGGCACCAATGGCTTAGGCGGTAAAGTACCCGTCGGTAATTATTCATCAACCCTTAATGCCATACTTTTTGGGGGCGAGGTACACTTCCCATTTTTTGATGTGGAACGGAATGTTAATGGCATTTTGTTAACTAGGCTTAATGGCCAGTCATCGCCCGATTTTACGGTATATTGGGATGATAGCCAAATTACATTTGCCCCGCCCAGCACTCCGTCTTCTCCCATAAAGAATACAACAGGCCAAAACAGCCAGATCAACGGGCATAAATGGGGCAGCGCGGGTACAAGCCCAACCGATTTTGGTGATACCAAAGGGTTAGACACATGGTCGTTCATTGCCAATACGCCCGCGGCAAGTACTGTTAGCTTTCAGGTGCGGGAGGCTGATTTAGAAGTAACCGACATTAATGTTAATGGCGGGGGCGGTTGTGTTGGCCAAACTGTAACTTACACCTTTACCGTAAAAAACAACGGCCCTACCGATGTAACCGGCAGCACATTCAACTTTACTTTCCCATCTAACTTAACCAACGTAACTGTTGTGGGAGCTGCTACTACGGGTATATCTTCATCGAGTAACGAAAGTACAACAACAGCGGCTTATACTGCCACGCTTAACCTTGCTAATGGCGCCATACGCACCTATACCGTAACCGGAAAGGTAACGGCCACACCAGGTGGCGGCAATGTTGCAGTAACTGCCAGCATATTACGTACCGCCGACGTTACCGATCCTGATGCTACAAACCCCGACGGCGCCGCGCCAACAGATGCCCAGGCTGAATGTGACAGCGCACCATCTGGCACCGGCTGTAATAATGTCAAAACTAACACACTTAACTTTTTGGCCTTGCCAAATGCAGGCCTCGATCAAAGCATTTACCAGGGAGATGTAGTTACCTTAACCGATACAAACCCCGGCGTATGGTCTGAATATGCCAGTATACCGCAAACTACCATAGCTGCACCCACAGCCTTAACTACTACCGTTAGCGGGTTTAATGATGTGGGTGTATATACCTTTATACGCGCTAATGCATCGGGTTGTGTTGATACCGTACTAATAACTGTTGTACCAAAAACAGTAGATATCCCGAGTGTTTTCACCCCTAATGGCGATGGTAAAAATGACACCTTCACTATACCAGGTATCTTGTCGTTCCCGGGCTCGCAGCTGCTTATTTTTAACCGTTGGGGGAACGAGGTCTATCGCTCAAACAATTACCAGAACACTTGGGACGGCAATGGCCTTAGCGAAGGGACCTATTATTATGTGCTGAATAAAAAAGAGCTTAGCGGTAATTTCACAACTTTTAAAGGATGGATATTTTTACGACGGGGAAAATGATAAAAGCTGTGAAAAAATATACGCTGATATTATTGCTTAGCTTAGGTGTAAAAGGCTATGCACAGCAGGGCATTCAATTTAGTCAGTATGCTTTTACCGGTTTAACTGTAAACCCTGCTTATGCGGGATATAAAGAAGACTGGACGCTGAACATGGTAAGTCGCCTGCAATGGACGGGCATCCCGGGTGCGCCAAAAACAGGAGCTGTATCTATTGACGGGCTTACTGACGATATTTATAAAAACGTGGGCCTCGGAGCGGTAGTTACGGCCGATCAGCTTGGGCCGCAAACTACCTCATCGGCCTACGCAAATTATGCTTACCGTTTGCAACTGGATGATGAAGATACACGTCGCCTTAGTTTTGGGATAGGATTTGGCGTATCGCAGTATAGTGTAGATGAATCAAAATTTCAGGCTACCGACATTAACGACCCTGGCATTGGGGCAGGTAACATTAGTAAACTGTCGCCCGATTTTCGTTTTGGCGTTTTTTACAATTCACCCACATTTTACATAGGGGCATCTGCGCTAAATATACTGGCCGATGCTAATTTTAAAGATAATGCAGCCGTAGTGCGGGAATCGCGCACGTTTTATCTTACGGCCGGTTATATGATGCCCTTAACAGGCAGCCTGGACTGGAAACCATCTATCCTGATAAAAGAAGACCTTAAAGGCCCTACAAATGTAGACCTCAGTACTAATTTTTTATTAGGAAAAACATTGTGGCTTGGGGCATCCTATCGTACAGGCGTGCCTACCTTTAGCAAAACGGCATTGCAAACAAGTTTAAGTCATTACGATGCTATTTCGGGGATAGTACAATACTATGTCAGCGATCGTTTCCGTATCGGTTACTCGTATGATGTGAATATGAATAAGCTGGCCAGCTATTCTAACGGTACGCACGAACTTTCGTTAGGGATAAGCTTTAGCCGGAGAAAAGAACGGATATTAAGTCCGCGATATTTTTAAACTATTACTATGATCAAATATATACTTGTCTTCTTGTTTGTATCGCTACTTATCCAACCCCTGCAAGCACAGGAGCTGACAAGTCGCCGTACCCAGGCCGACCGTTTATTTGAAAGGGCCGAATATTTTAAAAGCCTTGATTTATACCTCAAACTGGCCGAGGCTGATAAGCCTCAACCATCTGTGATTGAACGCGTAGCCGATTGCTACCGCCTGATGAATAATTATGAACAGGCCGAGGAATGGTATGCCCGCGCCGCTGCCATGAAAGGGGTAAAACCTATATCGATATATTACTACGCCGAAGTTTTGCTACGCGATAAAAAGTTTGAAAAAGCCAAAGAACAATATAAACGTTACTTTGCCGGCGGCCCGAAAGATCAGCTTGATTTTAAACTGGCCGCTTGTGATTCGGCAGTTGCCTGGAGCAGCCGGGTTGGCAACTATAAAGTAACCAACGAAAAGAAGATGAACAGCATTTACGGCGACTGGGGTGTAAGCTACCTGAATACCGACCGCCTGATCTATACTTCCGACCGGTCAACAGGGGATTATAAGGGCGATAAGGGTATTTATTACCGTACCGGTAACGAGTGGCTTAAACTGTTCAAATATGATGTTGCGCATAACGAAACTGAAGAAATTGCATTTGACAACACCGGAGATATTAATTTAAGCAAAGATTACCACACAGGGCCAATGGCCGTAAATGCTACCGGCGATACCGCCTACATTACGGTTACCACACGTTTAAGCACAGGCGATCTTCCCGATATTAAGACACCGTTTGACCAGCACCTGTATATCAGGCGGCTAGAGTTGATAATGGCCACAAAAGCGGGCAATGGCAAGTGGGGTAATTTTAAAAGGTTCCCTTATAATAATGTGAATGCTTACTCCATAGGCCATGCGGCGCTTTCAAAAAACGGCCAGATACTTTACTTTACCTCTGATATGCCCGGCGGGTTTGGTAAAACCGATATCTGGTATAGCGAAAAAACATCCGATGGAAAATGGGGCAAACCCGTTAACTGTGGCAATACCATTAATACCCCGGCCGATGAAGCTTTCCCTTCCATAGGTGGTGATGGCAAACTTTATTTTTCGTCGCGCGGGTTACCGGGAATGGGCGGCTATGATATTTTTTCGGCTAAGGGGTCGGGGGCCATTTGGAGCACACCAGTTAACCTGAAATATCCACTAAATTCTACAAGCGACGATTTTTGCTTTGTAAGTATAGATGGCAGAACCGGTTATCTGTCATCAGACAGGCAAGGCGGACAAGGCAGTGATGACATTTACAGCTTTATTTACACCGGGCATGATAATCCCGAAAAACCAATAGCGGCAATAAAACCGCCAAATACTATACCTGCTACTAATAAAGCAGCAGTGGGTGTCCCTGCTCCTGGCGAAGGATTGGCAAATGCCACACCAACCATTTCATCAGGCAATGTACCAACACGCCTCATTACGTTACAGGGTAAAATTTTTGAAAGTACTAGTAGGCAGCCAATAGATTCGGTAACAGTGCTATTGAAAAACGCGCACGGCGAAACAATTGGTGGCGGCATGGCCTTAAAAAATCAAATGTTTTCATTCCCGGTTACCTCGGGGCAGGATTACCTGGTAGAGGCACGCCGGGTAGGTTATTATCCATCAACGCAGCGTATTTCAACCGCTGGCATGGATGCATCAGGCAATAAGGTAGTAACCGTCAACTTAAACCTAACCATCGAACACCTGGAAATAGGGAAAACCTTTATCATCCGTAATATTTACTATGACCTGAACCGGGCTAATATACGCCCCGATGCTATGGTTGAACTGGATAAACTGGTAGCTATAATGCGCGAAAACCCGACCATGAGGATCGAGCTTTCATCGCATACAGATTCCCGTGGATCTGATTATTATAACATGTTGCTCTCGTATGCACGCGCTATATCGGCAGTAGCCTACCTTAAACGTCATGGCATTGCAGAAAACCGTATGGTAGCCATAGGTTACGGCGAAACCCGCTTACTTAACCAATGTGCCAACGGTGTGCCGTGTAGCGAAGAAGACCACCAGTTTAACCGCCGTACCGAGATCAAAGTAATTGGGGGTACCTTTACCAGGTAGCCTTACATCATGGATGGACTAACCCTCAGGTAAACCTCGAATCCCACTGGCGCGGTGCCATATAAAGTATGCAACTGCGTTGGGGAAAAATTCACCGTACCCTGCAGGCCCAGGCGCACATCGGTATTTTTAAACGTGCCGATAATACGATTGGTACCTAAAGTAAATGCGTTGATATTAAAATTGGGGTTTGTTGGATAAAGCGCATGCAGGTCAAGCTCTTCCGCATCTTTTCGCACAAACTCATAACGCGTATAAATGGCCGCCTTACTTAATTGCAACGTACTTTCCAGCAAAGCCGATGGCAATGTTTTACCATTATCCGAATAATGATTTTGTCCGTATACCAGGCTGGTGGCTATATAACTATGGTCGTCAAGCATTTTGGTGTGGATAGCCGATGCTGTAAACCTGTCCACATTCTGCTGCGGTTCCAAATCTTCCGGGCTATGGATCCAACCGTTTGACACCTGCAAGGCCCATTCGCGAGATGGGTTATAGGATAACCTTAAGGAATATGAATCAAATTTAGTCGGGTCAAAATCATAGCGGTGCTCATCCGGTTCGCGGCCGGTAAAAGCCGAACCTTCTAATTTCACATTTTTGTAGCGGAAGCCTAAGGTTGTTACGCCAAAGGTAATGTGTGTGGCATCAGCATAATGATGGGTTAACGGCGCGTCGGGATTGCTCATACCCGATAAGCGGTGCATAAATACCGGTGGCCCCAAAGCTGGTTCGCCGGGGTACCCTACACTTACATAAGCATCGGTGTTTTTAGCCAAGTGCTGATTGTAGCTCAGGCTTAATTCTGCAAACAGATCGTGCGGGTGCTGACGGTCTACCAGTTTTTGACCTTTGTACGACTCCCCTGTTTGATATAACAATGGGTAGCCGGCATTACCAACTAAAAACGGGTCAAACGATAGCATGGCATTAATGCCGAACAAGCCGTTTTTGCCTACTTTGCGCTGCGTCATCCCCATAATCATGTTGGGTGCATCAAAGTGGTGCCCGCCGCGGCTGCCCGCTTTAAATATATCCTGCACATTATAACGCACAAACTGGTTAAAATGCAGCATACTCATCCAACCGTTGCTGTGTTTCATGTAAGCATACATCGGGCTGGCATCCGGCAGCCACGAGGTGCCCGAACCATCGCGGCTCATAGGCAAATCAGGCGAATACATACTACTCATGCTCATCGGCATGGTATGCTTCATGGTATCCATGTTCATTTTCATGCCGGGCATATCCATTGGCATGGCATGTTTCATGCTGTCCTTTTTCATTTTGTCCATATTCATCGGCATCTTATGCTGCGTGGGTTTGGCAGTTGGCATTTTCATTTTGGCGCTATCAGCCATATGATGCTGCGCATTAGCCACAAAGCCAGCCAACAATAATATATAAGTGAAAAAATATCTTTTCATAATGATTAGGTAGTTAAAAAATATTGAACAAATTGTATTCCAGTCGCACCAGGTAAGTGTTTTCGCTGTTGCGTACCATGTTGCTATATAAGGGTGCACGATAAGCCAGATCGACCCGGAATACGCTGTTAAAAATAAACTGGACGGCAGGGGCTATATCCAAATAACCTTGCCCGTAACCGGGATTGCTCTTACCAAGTAATTCAGCATATAAATTCACGTTAACCTGTTTATAATCCGTATAGGTTTTAGGGAACAGCAGGTACCCGGCAGAAAGGGTATAGCCTATCGCATCCCTGGCGCTGCCAACGGGTAAATGATATCCGCCACGGTTATCCAAGGCATGCAGATAACTTGCTGAGCCGGATATGGCCAACTTATGCAGTAATTGGGTAAATACCAAACCGCTTTGCCAACCAGAGTTATCGCCTTCTAAGCTGATCTCCTGATTAATAAACGGATTATTGATAGTAGATATCTTGGCAAATACTGCCCCCCGAAAGTGCCGCTGAACAGAATCGACCGATAAAAAACGGTATTTGGCATAAGCGCTTACCCCTCCAAACTTTTGACCGGGTTGATCATAATCCGATGCGTAAAATGCGGTATGCAGCATCAGGCTTTTGCCTGCGCCATACATTAGTTCAAGCGTGCTGCGGTTTTTAAACCCGTTGGCATTATAGCCCTGGTTCTCTATCCGTATCCCTAAAGATCTAGCGGCCATGTTACTGGCCGGCTCGGTGTTTACATACAGTTCCTGCGCCAATGCTGGTGCAGCCGGGATAATCAACCCCAGTGCAATAATTAATCGCTTAATCATACACTTAAATTATTACCCGGTAAACCCGGCCTGTTTTAGCATCAGCGGGGTTAATACCTGCATACTTTTTATAAACAGATGGGGGAGCAAATCCTTTATCAACCACAGTAACTGTTGTTGGGCCGCTTGGGGCTTTATCGGCACCGGCTACCACCAAATAGGTATCGCCAGAATAGCTAAACGTATTGCTGTTAAGTTTAGTAGAGGCAAAATTGAACGTAGCTTTCAGGTTATTAACAGAAAAACCTGCATTCTGCACTTTTTTGCTGATCTGATCTAAACTGACCGGAGTGTTGCTTTTAAAAGTAATCACAAAAACGTTGCGGTTAAGATCGGGTTTAATATCACCGATGAATTCAAGTGTACGGAGGGCTTTCTCGGTTGCCTTTGAACACATGGAACAGGTGAGGCCGCTTACCTGTACCTCGGCTTTAACAAATTGGGCTTTTGCTGCGCCTATACCTAAAGCCAGCAATAAAGAAAATATTTTCAGAAATTTCATAATGTGTCGAATAATTAATGTTAAAACATGATTATGCAGCGATGTTATCGCGCAGGTCAATTTCTTAAACAGGAATATTATCGACAGATCAAATACGGAGTGAGCAATTTTGGATATATACAGGTGTGCTGCATCCCCCATTAGGCGGGCCACGCTGGGCGGGTTCGTCAGTAGCTTCATCCTGCGGCGGGAAAATATAATCCTCGAAGGGTAGCTTGGGCAGGTCTACATAAAATAGTTTGCTTAAAAGCGATGGCGTTTTTGCCTGGTGGGCGTCTTTTACCTTAACTACCACTTGCTTATCGTGGCAGCATTTCATTTTTACCGGGCTGCATTTTTTGGCCGGCGCATCTATTTTAACCGATGCTAATGTTTTACCACAATAATGTAAATTAAGCGCAAAGCCCGATGCTGTAACAAAGTACAGCAGCACCAAAGTTAAAACGCTTATTTTTTTAAACATAATGCAAAGGTATGTGGTTGTGTGATAATTTACAAACGAAATAATTAGTTAGATATTGTGTACCTCAGTTAGCAAGCAAAAAATAGCGATGGGGTCTAAAACCCATCGCTATTTTTACAAATCAAAGACCTTAAATTCTTATTGCCCCTGCTTTGCTTCAGCCTTCATTTGTTCGTTAGCAACAATGGCTATCTCTACACGGCGGTTTTGCGAGCGCCCATCGGCAGTGGCGTTATCGGCAATAGGTTCAATTTCGCCTTTACCCTGTGTATTTAAACGAGCCCCATCTACCCCACTGCTTACCAAATACGATTTTACAGCTTCGGCACGGCGGATAGACAGATCCATATTATGTGTATCGGTACCGGTATTATCGGTATGGCCCACAATAAGTATGTTGGTTTGTGGATTATTTGCCAGCGATTTAGCCAGATTTTCAAGATTACTTTTTGCAGCAGGTTTCAATCCGGTTTTATCCACATCAAATAAAATGCCCGAATCAAACTTCACAATAATACCTTCGCCCTGGCGCACTACCGTAGCACCCGGAACGGTTTGCTTTATTTCAGCTGCCTGTTTATCCATTTTATGGCCTATCACTGCGCCGGCAGTACCGCCAACCGCGCCGCCAATTACAGCTCCTAAAGCAGTGTTACCTGCCGCTTTACCTATAAAGGCGCCTACAACGCCGCCTGCGCCTGCGCCGATAGCCGCGCCTTTTTGTGTTTTTGTAAATGAGTTACAACCGGGCGCTAATAATCCCGTTGTTACGACAGCTATGCTTAACGCCGCTATCTTAATTCTTAAAGTTTTCATATATCTTTTCTGTAATATTTAGATTACAAAGTAAATGCCATTTTGATGAGATTGTTTTAAAGATGGCTGTATATTATAAAGCCGTGGCACAAATTTTCATTTGCTGAAATTAATTTTCTTCCCGCGTTACCTGGCGACTATAAAACAAAAGCCGCCCGATAAAATCGGGTGGCTTTTATAATTTAACAATATTCCTTTTTATTAGAATATTTTAAACCCTACGCTTACTGCCCACAGGCTTGGTCGCTGGCCATAATTATCGTTAATTTTTGTCAGGCTGCCTTCGTAACGCAAATCGGCGGTAATAGCGCCTAAATCAACCCCGGCACCGGCCTGGTAACCCAGCGTGCTTTTTTTGTAGTTGCCAAAATCGGCATAAGCGCCATTAAAATTATCAGCAAAACTTTGGCTTTTGCTAATGTTGTAAGAATAAATCGGGCCAGCCATTACCCGCAAATTAACCTTGTTGGTACCTATTACACGGCCGCCTATTAATAAAGGCACATTCAGTGTAGTAAAATTAACATCACCGCTAAAATTGTTGTTTGATGTTTCAAACTTGCCGCCGCGGCTGCCCAGGTAAATTTCGGGCTGTAGGTACAAACCGCCGCCAAAACGGGCAAATAAGCCTGCCTGATAGCCAGTCTTGGTCGACTCGTTCAGGTTATCGGTATTTATCTTCGAGAAGTTTACACCGCCCTTAATACCCAAATTAAATTGTGCTTTAGCACCAATGGCCACGGCCATCAGCATTGCTATACTCAATACGTACTTTTTCATAATTTATCAGATGTAGATTAATACTGGATGTAAAAACTGCTTTTACAGCCATTTATTGTATAATGCCTTGCAATAGCCTTGCCAAAAATGTTCGTGCTGCTATAATAAATCTTCATAATGGTTGCATTCGCATACCATATATCAGGCCACTGCAAAGCTTAATTGAAGCTATTTTGGCATAAACCTTAATCTCCAATTAACTAAACACTAATCACTAAATTTCATATTTTTGCCGCAAATAATTATTATGGCAGAGATTAGCATCAGTAATAAAGACTGGCCGCGTGTAAAAATTAAGCTACAACGCAAATACAACCACTTAACCGACGAACAACTGGAATACACCGAAGGGCAGGAAGAAAACCTGATCAGCAAACTGGAAGCGTTGGTTAACCGCAACCGCGCTTACGTGGTTTTTACACTAAAAAAAGCCCTGGTTAATATTGATAACAACCGGCTTTAAATATTATATTTTACCTGCTTTGCAAACAGCGTCATGCCGAATTTATTTCGGCATCTCACATGCCGGTAACAAATTCGGCATGACCTTGACATTTATATTAAACAATTCCTATTTGTAAGTTAAGGAACATTGTAAAACAAGAAATGCTTTTTGTAACTTTATCTTCCCGAGATAAAAGTGTTGAGCATGAAAAGCATGGCAAAAATAAAAAGCAGTTATAAAGCAATAGGATTTTCGGCAGGTGTGATAGGTTTGGCCCTGCTTGTATGGAGTTTCAACGACGACCTGTTCCAGATATCCAAAAATCTGGACGTATTTGCCTCCCTTTATAAAGAAGTCAATATTAACTATGTTGATGATATAAATTCGGCTAAAATGCTGAAAACCGGTGTGGATGCCATGCTGGATAACCTTGATCCCTATACGGAATTCGTCCCCGAATCGGAAATTGAAGATTACAAGCTACGCTATGTAAGTACCCAATATGGCGGCATTGGCGCAGGCATTTTTGTGCGCGATAATAAAATATATGTATCGGATGTATTTGAAGGGTTCCCGGCCCAAAAAGCCGATATGCGCCCCGGCGATCAGCTTTTAAAAATTAATGATATTGACCTTAACGGTAAAAATAACGATCAGGTAAGTTTGCTGCTAAAAGGGGCCAAAGGCGCAGCCATTAAAATATTGGTAAAGCGCGATGCTGCCGCCCCGGTTGAAAAAAACCTGGTGCGCGAGGAGATCAAACAACCCAACGTATCCTATTTCGGTATGGTTGATGGCAATATGGGTTACATAAAGCTGGATAAGTTCCTGGAAAATTCGGCCGAGGAGGTAACTAACGCGTTAGTGTCGCTGAAAAAGAACAACCCTAACGGTATTATCCTCGATCTAAGGTCGAACGGTGGAGGTATTTTGCAGGAAGCTGTAAAAATTGTGAACTTGTTTGTAGCAAAAGACCAGGAAGTTGTATCCCAAAAAGGAAAGGTTAAAGAAAAAAATTACAGCTACCGTACGGTAAGCGACCCACTGGAACCTAACCTGCCATTGGTAGTGCTGGTGAACGCGCATTCGGCCTCGGCTTCAGAAATTACCGCAGGGGCTTTGCAGGATTTAGACCGCGCCGTGGTGATCGGTCAGCGCAGCTATGGCAAAGGGCTGGTGCAGCAAACCTTTAATCTTCCTTATAATAGTTTAGTTAAAATCACTATCGCTAAATACTATATCCCATCGGGCCGTTGCGTGCAGGAGGTTGATTATACCCACCGCAAGGATGACGGCAGCCTTTCAAAAGTTGCCGATTCGATGATGCACGAATTTAAGACCAAGGATGGTCGCTCGGTTTACGATGGCAGTGGTGTATACCCCGATCTGTTTATGAAGCAGGAGAAGTTTGCCGATATTACCCAAACCCTGGTGGGCAAGCTTTTCATTTTTGATTATGCTAACAAATACCGCAATACCCATCCGCAAATTGCCCCGGTAAAAGGGTTTACCCTTAGCGATGCTGATTACGCAGATTTTGTAAAATATCTGTCGGATAAAAACTATTCGTACAGTACTGCGTCGGAAAAAGTGCTTGACGCCTTTAAGACCGAGGCGACTAAAGAGAAGGGATTTAGCGAAGTACAAACCGAATACGATGCCCTGAAAGCCAAAATGCTGGCCAGCAAAAAAAACGACCTGCAACAGCATAAAGACGAGATAAAGCAGGTGCTTGAAAATGAAATAGCATCGCGCTATTATTTTGATAAAGGCCGCTACGAAGTAAACTTTAAATATGATAAGGAACTGGCTCGCGCGGTGAAAACCATGCAGGATAAAAACCAGGTTGCCGCCATATTAAAAGGCGAAGGCAGTTATAAAGTTATTGGCAAACCGCAACTGGCCATGGCTGGTAAGAAAAAGGATAGCGGGGAAGATAATTAGGATTCGGATTGCAGAATTTCAATTTCGGGGTTATTAACATTTGCAGAAAAGCGTTCATTTCCTAAAATGAACGCTTTTCTGATTTTTGAATTATATCTGCCCTTATACCTTACTTGGCCATTCTGTTAAATAATATCCTCCCGATTTAAAAATTAGTGTAAATTCGCAAGCGTAAAACTTACACTAAGTAACATACATCAATAAACTATGAACTGCGGTGCAGCCGCTTTTTCAAAGGGAACCAATGGCTGAAATAAAGAAAATAGGTGTTTTCACATCCGGTGGCGATGCACCTGGCATGAATGCCGCTATCAGGGCGGTAGTACGCAGCGCCTTATATTATAATTTAGAAGTTGCAGGTATCCGCCGCGGGTACGAAGGGATGATAAGCGGGGATATATTTAATATGGACCGTAAATCGGTTGCCAACATTATACAGCGGGGGGGCACTATTTTAAAAACGGCCCGCAGCGATCAATTCCGTACGCCTGAAGGCCGCAAAAAAGCCTATGAACAGTTAAAGAAAAATAATATCGGCGCCCTGGTGGCTATTGGCGGCGATGGTACGTTTACCGGCGCCCGTGTGTTTGGACAGGAATATGATATGCCCGTATTAGGTTTACCCGGCACTATTGATAACGATTTGGCCGGTACCGATTTTACCATTGGCTACGATACCGCCATTAATACCGTGGTTGACGCGGTAGATAAAATACGTGACACCGCCGAATCGCACGACCGTTTATTTATAGTGGAGGTTATGGGGCGCGATTGTGGTTTAATTGCCCTGCGCACAGGTATTGCAGCAGGCGCCGAAGCCATTTTGATCCCCGAATCAAAAACCGACCTGAACGCACTTTATGAACGTTTGGAGAAAGGCCGTAAAGATAAATCGTCAAAGATTGTAATGGTAGCCGAAAGCGGCGAAGCAGGTAATGCTTTTGAAATTGGCCGCCAGATAAAAGAACGTTACCCTCAATATGATACCCGCATTTCTATTCTGGGCCATATTCAGCGCGGTGGCCGCCCAAGCTGTATGGATAGGGTACTGGCCAGCCGTATAGGTGTAGCAGCAGTGGAAGCTTTAATTGCAGGCCGGCGTAACGAGATGGTGGGCATTATAAGTAACGAAATTGCCTTCACCCCGTTTGAACATGCTATTAAACATAATATAGAAATAAACGATAACTTTTTGAAGATACTGGAGATACTGTCTCTTTAAGAAACCGTCATCCCGAACTTGTTTCGGGATCTCATAACGCATTATATACTTGTGGGATGCCGAAACAAGTTCGGCATGACGTATAACCTATAACAACTTCCCAGCCACTTCTTCCCAGGTATTTACCCGCTCATATTCTGTTAAACTGATATTATGATGCGAAGTGAATAGTAACTTGCGGCCCTCAAATCCAATAAAGTTACGGATGCGGTCGTCTATCATTATATCTACATTTACAATTTTATAGCCACAAAAAATAATGTTAGTCCAGGGGATGAAGGGGAAATGATCACCAAGCCATTCCAGCTTGTCCTGTAATGAATTCGGGAATTCCATGGCGGCAGATACAATATACACATCGTATTTCTGGCATAGTTGCCTAACCACCTCAATAGCGCCGGGTATCACATTCAGATCGCGAAAAAATCCTTTCTGATTAATGTATTCCCGCAAGGTGTGGCCAATTTCTGTAGGCAGAACATCACGAAACTCTTTATTTTTCAGTTGATCGTGCGTGTAAGTGTAGCCATGTTCACGCTGATAAATCTCAGTAAATTTAGCTACCGGGTCGGCCAGTACTTCATCCATATCAATAGCTAAGCGTAATTTGTTGGTTGGTGGCGGTTGGTAAAATGGTGGGTTAGTAACTTTGTCTGACATATTTGATGATAGTATAATTAATACAAAGGTAGGCATAACCGTTTGTTTGATATTGATTAATAATCATTTGCACGGTATGGATATTATAATTACCTTTGCAGCCCCGCAGAATACTCCGGGGGCAATGTTGAATACATAAAAATTAAAAATGGCAACTAAAATCAGACTGCAAAGACACGGTAAAAAAGGTAAACCTTTTTATTATATCGTGGTAGCGGATTCCCGCGCTCCAAGAGACGGTCGCTTTATTGAGCGTTTAGGTTCATACAACCCAAACACCAATCCGGCTACTATCGACATTAACTTTGACAAAACGCTTGACTGGGTAAACAATGGTGCACAACCAACCGATACCTGCCGTGCAATACTGTCATACAAAGGTGTTTTATACAAAAAACACTTACAAGGTGGCTTAAAGAAAGGCGCACTGACCGAAGAACAAGTTGAAGCTAAATTCAACGCCTGGTTAGAGCAAAAAGACAACAAGATTACCGGTAAAAAAGATTCTTTATCATCAGCAAAAGAAGAAGCTAAAAAAGCTGCTTTAGTTGCTGAAGCTAAAAAGAAGGAAGAAAGAGCAGCAGCCATTGTTGCTAAAAACACTCCACCGGCTGAGGAAGTTGAAGAAGCACCAGTTGCTGAAGCTGAAGAAGCTCCGGCTGCTGAAGTTGAAGCACCTGCTGCTGAAGAAGCTGCACCTGCTGCCGACGAAGCACCTGCCGCTGAATAATTTCAGACAAAACACATTCAAAAATAGCCCCGACCATTATCGGGGCTATTTTTGTTAGACGACAATTACGAAATGAAATTCCCTGATCATTTTAAGGTAGCCACTGTTGGCAAAACCAAAGGCCTAAAAGGCGAGATGCAGCTTTATGTAGATGTTGACGGGCTGGAGGATATCAAATTTAACGCGGTGTTTATTGATATAGCCGGTAAGCTGGTGCCCTACTTTGTAGCATCGTACAAGCCATCGTTAAAAAACACAGCTTATATTTATTTGGAAGATGTGGACACGATTGAGAAAGCCAGCGCGCTGCTAAAAAAAGAAGTATACCTGCCTAACAAACTGAAACCTGTGAAAGACGAAGAAGATTTTACCTTGTTTGACCTGGAAGGTTTTATAGCTGTTGATATTGACGAAGGAGAACTGGGCATAATTACCGCCGTGCACGAATATCCGCAGCAAATTATTGCAGCTTGTGATTATGATGGCACCGAAATTCTTTTCCCCCTAAATGAAGCTACTATAAAAGGGATTGATGTGGTGAGGAATATTGTAACCGTTGATTTGCCGGTAGGTTTGCTCGATATTTATTTGGACTAAAAAATTATTTGTCAAATATATTGGTAACTATATACAACCTGGGACAAAAACAAAATAAAAAATCAGACATTTATACTTTTAATTTGTATATTTGTCTGATTTAAAGGTAACAACCATGAGTAAAATCACTTCAAATACCGTTATTGTCCAATCAAATGAGAAAGAGGCATCCACTTTGCAAGGTCGCCAGGTTCGTACTCATCAAGGTCAAACAAAACAACCACTTGAATTTGTTGACCTTGGATGGTATGTTGGATTTCGTCCCATTCGCCGTCGATAATTAAATTGGCAATCCCGTTAATATCTGCATTTATTGGCACAGCTACTATTGCTGAAATTAACATTTCATTATACATGGTATCAATCAGGTGTAGGTTCTGACTGATTAGCTTTATTCCGTTTTCGTAATTCATAAAATTGTGATTTAGATTATTTGTTTAAATATAAATGATTAATTAGTGGTAATTTATATATTCCTAAGGGTTGTAAAACTATGTAGCTTTGATATTTATACAGCATTACTTACATTAGTGGTGTTAAAAGTACTGTACTGAATATCGGAGTGCTATCCTGAATTACCACAAATAGTATGCACACACCGAGATGAGAGGTACGCTGTAAAGGCGTGGCTGTGTCTCTTTGTGTGTATAAGGCTGTGGTAAGCCGAGGATAGCGAAGATTAAGCAGTCACGCTTATTTTGTTTTATCCTTAAATTACCACATTAATGAAAACGATTCACTGGGTGCTATTCTCTATAGGCACCTTTATTATTACATTTTTATTAACCTGTATATTGCTTTATGTTCCTTTTTGGCTCGCTAATTTAATAGTATGGTTACGGTGGTTTTGGTTTGCTTTAGCGTTTGCCCCAATAGCTTTTATATTCTTTTTAGCCGGAAGTATAATTATGGGATATGGTTATTTACTAATAAATAAATATAAACCAGACTATACTTGGAGTATAGTTATTGTGTGTGCTTCTTTGGTTGTGTCTTTAATATTGTTTTTCTACCTTGTATCGTTTTTAAGCAGGCCATCGGGTGCCTGGGACACTACCATGATTTTGTTGTTTATTGTAGAGGTTGTGCCAACATACGCGAGACTGAGGCGCGTTATATATAACACAACGTTTCTAACAGATAGTAGATTTGCTTATTATAAAACAAAACTTTAGTCTAAACAATATATTTAAACCATTAATCACAAAACATGAAGAAATTAATAATCATTAGCATTCCAGAGAATAAAACAACGAACGGTCAAATAAAAACCGAAGTATATGGCGGACTGGATGAGTACTTTAAAGATGGGTATTATATAGATAAAATACACCCATACGCGACAGGCTTTATGGTGGAGATGGTAAAGCCGAGCGAAGAAGATAGTATTACTATTTTTTAATAGGGTAGTGAAGTTCTGTTGAGTGGGTGTAAACCCTAATGCCTAAAAAATAAACGAAAATCTTTTTTAATTCTGTGAGTTTATGCTCTTTATTGAAATAAAGATGCGTGATTTTTTTGATCATTGGTGTTTATTTTTTAGGTGTTTTAGGCTTAACAAAAGCGGCTTTAATTACACTCTCTAAGGTGCCGTTAATCTTAAGTTTGTCGTCCTTAATCTCAACGACTTCCATAATGCGGTCTTTAGATTTATTTTGCTTTGCCATACGGCAAATTTACGCAATAAGTTTCTTATACGTCAAGCGTTTGCCGTTCACGTTCTTAATTGCGCCCTCAAATCTTACCGGGTCGAGTATCTTACGGGTGTTATAACGATAGCCGAACTCATGGCAGTAGCGGTGCAGGTGTTTGGTTGATACAAAATGATATACGCCTACAATGCCTCGTTTAAGCTGGCTAAAGAAACCCTCAATAGTATTAGTGTGCATTGCACCCCTGACATATTCCTTTTGAACATGGTTAACAACTTCATGTTTATAGGACTGTTTCAGGCTACCATACATAGTACTGCTATCAGTAATAATTAAGGCTTGTTCACCAACGGTGCTTTGTATAATTGGCAGCACATCAGATGTCTTTACGCTATTGGCCTTAAACACGGTAGTTTGTACCGTTCCGCTTTCGCGCTCTAACATAGCCACTACACTTGTTTTGCTAAAGTACTGGCCGCCTGTTAATCTTAGTTCCGCGCGTTTTTTATTACTCTTATTTTTGGTCGCGCCACCTACGTAGGTTTCATCAACCTCAACTGTGCCTGTCAGCATTTCGGGTGCGTTCTCTGTCAGCATTTCACGGACACGATGTAATATAAACCATGCGCTTTTTTGGGTGATATTCAGATCGCGCGATAACTGTAAACTACTGATACCTTTCTTATGTGCGGTCGCCAGGTAAATAGCGGCAAACCAATCACTCAAAGGTATCTTTGTGTTTTCAAATATAGTACCGGAAGTAACGCTGAATTTCTTAGCACACTCTTTAGCCTTACATTTAAAACCTCTGTTAGTTACATAGGCACCAACGTTACCACAATGCGGGCATGACGGCGTATCTCCCCAGCGTTGTTTAGCAAGGTAGGCTTTACATGTAGTTTCGTCCTTAAAGTAGTGTATCACCTGTTTAAGGCTTTTGAATTGTGAAGTCATAGTAGTAGATTAGTTAAATGGAAGATGATGTTAAAAAAGCCACTTTTGAGGCTATTGAAAAAATAGGTACGTTTTATCGGGGTTCTGTTATTAATGAATGGGCGAAACTTGAAAAATGTGTTGAGCTTATAATAACCTCACATCTTAGTGGCGACCCTCAAACACGAGGCAAAATCGCTATTTTGCTATTAGGCAGAATGACGTTTCATGCTAAGAAAGAGGTTATCAACACCCTGCTTGTGAACTATAATGAACTTTACCCAAATAAACAGCAGAAAAAATCATTCACTAAGTATGTTGATGCTTTAGGCGGTGTTAACCGGGAAAGAAATATATTTGCTCACCATATACTGAATACAACGGATGAAGGATTGCAAGCATTCCCTGATAAAATAGGGTATGTAGAATATAAGGATGGTTCATTAACGCATTGGTACACACAAGAACTATTTGGAAAGCTTATTGAGCGCATTCTAACAATCAAAGATGAAACCATGACACTTTATAACACGCTCGTTCCGCCAGCTAATCGCAAGTAGCGTTCCAAACGGCACTGTTGCCCCTTAATTCAACCAATTCCGCGATATTATACACATCAGCAAACCCACCGTTGGTTTTATCTCTATATCCGTTCCGTTCGTTATAATCGTCGGCAATCATTTGTGCTATATCGCAGTCAATGTATATTAGGCCGTCAAATTCTTTTATGTAGTAGCCATCCCTTTCAAGGATAACAAATAAATCGTATTCTGTAAATGTCATAATTTGTCAATTTAAGTGAATGGTAAAAGACTATAAGTTTTTGGGATGGTTTAACGGTGAGTTGTTTGTCCCAATAGGTATATAGTTACCAATATATTTGACATTTGTAAAGTTTATTTTACATTTGGTAAATCAAACTTTACAACATGAAAGCACAATTTCTTTTTCCCCGGTTTTTCAGGTATATCGGTTACCTGCTGGCACTTCCCGGTTTTGTACTGGGTTATTTTGTGGTTTATCAGAAATACCAGATAGCTGCTCTGAGTTTTGAAATAAGAAAGCAACGCACACTTTTACTAAGCACAACCGAAAACTTCACTAATGAATTGGCTTTAACGCTGGTTATTGCAGGATTGTTATTTATCGCTTTTTCAAAGATTAAAAAAGAAGATGAACTGACAGGTAAAATAAGGCTGAACGCACTTTACTGGGCTATACTGACCAACTTTTGCGGATTTGCGATATTTATGGCGCTTTCCTTCATTAACTTTTTATTTAAAATAGAACCTATTACTCAGTTATTAAACGCTATTAATAGCGGCGACGCTTTCCTTATCTATAATTTTTATACGCCGTTGGTTATTTTTATTGGCCGCTTTAATTATCTGATTTACAGGAATAAGGCCGATTGCAAAGTACCCGAGATCCATTTACTTAAACATGCACCCTATAATATCATTGGTAAGGGCTTGTCTTTAATTATTATAGGTATTATTACGTTCAATCTTGTATTTACACAAAACAATACTGTTGATAATATTTATTGGGTATTGCCTTTAACACTGTTATTGTGGGTATACGCCAAAGAGAAGAACGAGGACGAGTATATTAATGCACTGCGCCTTGATGCCATGCAAATAGCGGTTTATACCAACTATATTATACTGCTATTATCTAACTTTTTCTTCTATGGCATTGATTTCCTGATGATACAGATCATCAATTTTGTAACCATTCCGCTGATATTTCAAATCCGTTTCCAATACCTTTTATTCTATTTGCGCAGGCAGGATGCCCGCAACAAATTAAACTTAAGTTGTTTATAATCTGCCATCACAATGAAAACACGCTTTTTATTTCCCTATTATTTTAAGTTTATTGGCATAGTGCTATTTCTGGTACATGTGCCGCTGGTAATGTTCTGGAGGACCGGACATAGTAGTCCCGAACATGGCTTTCTAAGTCCGCACCACTTATTCTTTATTTTTACGGTTGTGTTGATGGTAACCGGCCTGGTGATGATCGCCTTCTCTAAGGAGAAGATAGAAGATGAACAGATCACCCAATTACGTTTGGATTCCTTACAATGGGCCATCTATCTGAATTATTTCCTGCTCATCGGGTCCCTTGTGTTTACTACCGCTGCCGATTATAAGGATATCCTGAGTGTAAACCTGTGGCTGCCGTTAATGTTTTTCATTATTCGTTTCCGGTGGATGCTGTATCGTTTAAACCGTTCATTAAATTAAATTTGGCCCGTTATGACAAACAACATCCGCGTTGAACGCGCCATAAAAAACATAACCCAGGCCGATTTGGCCGAACTGGTTAGTGTATCGCGGCAAACGATTAACACCATTGAGAGTAACCGCTATGTTCCATCAACAATACTGGCCTTAAAAATTGCCCGGGTTTTTGGCAAACCTGTGGAGGAAGTATTTATATTAGAGGAAGGAGATTAATTGAAAGTCGGAAAGTAAGGCATAAATTATCATATGAAAACACAAACATCCTTCGCACCTATGCTACGCATACGCAATGGCGTAACCGATCTTGATTTTTATAAGAACGCCTTTGGCGCGGTAGAGCATTTCCGCATTAATAATGATGACGGTACTGTGCATGTGGCCGAATTTGATATCGATGGCGCCGTATTTCATATTCACGAGATATACCCGCACACACAGGATTTTGACCCAGCCGCACACACAGGTGTGGTAACCGTTGGGCTATTTACTGATGATGTGCATAGTGTATTTGACAGTGCAATTGCTGCCGGGGCACGCACTGTTATGCCTGTAACCGATTTTGAATACGGCTATCGCCAGGGCGAATTGGTTGATCCGTTTGGGCATAAGTGGATCATTGAAAAGAAGCTGTAATTAACGGCGGCCAAGCCTTTTTGCAGGGTTAAGTTCGGCAATAAGATTTTTCAATACCTCGTTACTTTTAATAGCTTTCAGGCCTTCTTCGTAACCTATTAAAAATATTTCTTCGGCAGCTTCGGTATCAAATATGCCATAGCCGCCTAAGCCATGGGGCTCAATAATAACATCACACAATTTTTTATGCGGATCTAAACTGGCATTAATGGCAATCATGGCCGCTCGGTCTATCATACTACCGAACGATTTGATATTGGTTACCGAAGGTAAATGATTGCAAAACGAGCCAATGATCAGGTCGCAATTACCTACTAATGGTTCAACAGGAAAATTGTTAAGGATACCGCCGTCGACATACATATGGTCGTTAATAATAATTGGCTTAAAAATGCCTGGCAAGCAGCACGCTGCTAATATGATCAGGTCTAATTCACCATCGGTAAAGTAAACCAGTTTACCTTCGCCAAAGTCGACAGCAGCAATAGTGATCTTGATCTTTAATTTTTCAAACGAGTTATGTGGGATGTAACGGTTTAGTAAAAACCTGGCATTCAATATAGATACCAGCCCTGTGTGGCCCAGTGATGGGCGCAATAACCTGAATAAACGTGTTTCTGTAATGATCTTTAGAAAATCGCGTGGCGAATATCCTTCAGCAAAAAAGGCAGCTGCAATAGCTCCCGCACTTGTGCCCGAAATGTGCGAAAATTGAATGCCATGATCGGTAAGTGCCTGGATTACCCCTAAATGAGATACTGCCCTGATGCCGCCGCCTGATAAGGCTAATCCTATTTTAGGGGGTGTTTGGTGTTCTGTATACATAATTATTAGACGGTTTTAAAGATATAAAGTTTATAGTTAAACGATGTTTACGCAACTTACTTATCGCTATTTATTCGTCCGAAAAACTAATCGCTAATCTCTGCTTGTTAATCTCTAAATTTGCCCCATGCGTTTTGATATCATTACCGTTTTGCCAGGTTTGCTGGAAAGCCCTTTTGCCCATTCTATTTTGCAGCGTGCACAAAAAAAAGGCATTGCCGAAATACACGTGCATAACCTGCGCGATTATGCTACTAACAAACAAAAAAGCGTAGACGACTATCCTTACGGCGGTGGTAGCGGCATGGTGATGACCATTGAGCCCTTTGCTGCCTGCATAGGGAAATTAAAAGCAGACCGTGAGTATGATGAAATCATCTTTCTATCGCCCGATGGTGAAACGCTGAACCAGGGCATCGCCAACCAGCTTTCTATTAAACAAAACATCATTTTGCTATGCGGGCATTATAAGGGGATCGATCAGCGCATACGCGACCTGTTCGTAACCCGCGAGATATCTATTGGTGACTATGTATTATCGGGCGGAGAACTGCCCGCAGCGGTGCTGGTTGATGCCGTGGTGAGGCTGATACCCGGCGTATTATCTGATGAGACCTCGGCGCTGTCCGACTCCTTCCAGGACGATATGCTGGATGCCCCGGTATATACACGCCCCGCCGATTGGAACGGCCATCGTGTGCCCGATATACTACTTAGCGGCAACACCCCCGAAATTGAGAAGTGGCGTTTTGAACAAGCGCTGGAACGCACCCGGCAAAGAAGGCCAGATCTTTTGAAATAACTTCTTTGTATAGCAACTGCCGGTATGTCTTAAAATCTTAATCTCTTACTTCGCCCTTATCGATTTATCTCTAATCGCTTTAAATTCCGATCCTGCTTTCCAGCCGGGCCATGTAGTTTCGTTGGCCAGTTTGGCGCCTAAACGGTAAAGTATATCGGCGGTCTGTACCATGCCGGTCACATCCATATCCGGCGAATAATTATCAGATGGCTGATGGTAATGGTTGCTGGTATAATCTTCCTCCTGTTTCAGGCCCCACTCTTTGCCATGGGCTTTGCTGTCGGTACCGCCATTAATATCCAGGGCAGGGATACCAACCTTGGCAAAATTAAAATGGTCTGAACGATAGTAGCTGCCCGCGCCTGGTTTAGGGTCGCCAACCAATACACGGCCATCCGCCTTAGCCAATTCGCCCAATTCATCTTCCAGTTCGTTTTGGCCTTTGCCGGTTACAGCAATATCGTTGCTTTCGCCATAAGGGTGCAATGCATCCATATTTAAGTTAGCCACAGTTTTATTTACCGGGAAAATTGGATGGGTAGCATAATATTCCGAGCCCAGCAAGCCCTGCTCTTCGGCAGTGACCGACAAGAATACAATAGATCTTTTCGGTTTCTCCTTTGCGTTAATGAAAGCTTTGGCAATGGCTAAAATAGCTGCACTGCCGCTGCCATTATCAACCGCGCCGTTATATATACTGTCGCCCTTGGCATCAGGTTTTCCAATGCCCAGGTGGTCCCAATGTGCCGAATAGATAATGTATTCGCCTGGCGAAGTACTTCCTTTAAGCATAGCCACCACATTGTGCGATGTTGAATATTTTAACTTGGTTTTCAAAGACATAGATATGCTTGAATTCAGCGGTACCGCCTTAAAATCTTTTTTACGGGCATAAGCGCGGATATCGCCGGTAATGCCGGCTGCAGCGAACAATTTATTGGCGGCTTCTTCCTGTATCCAACCTTCTACCTTGCAGCGGTTCATGTGCTTGTCGGTTTGGGTCAGTTCCAGCTTGGCGCCGGTGTTGCTGGTATTAACCACCTGCCATGGGTAACTGGCGGGTTCTGTTTGGTGTACAATTAGCACACCTGCCGCACCCTGACGGGCAGCCTCCTCATATTTGTAGGTCCAGCGGCCGTAGTAGGTCATGGTATCCCCGTGGAATAATGTTTTATCGCCCGACTTAAAACCCGGATCGTTTACCAGCACCACTACCGTTTTGCCTTTTACATCTAACCCGGCATAATCGTTCCAGTGATATTCAGGTGCAACCACACCATACCCGGCAAATACCAGTGGCGAGTTTTTCAAAGCAACTGTATCAACTTCGCGGCGGGTAAGGGCCACAAAATCGGCAGAGGGGTTTAGCGTTAAGTTAATTTTACCGCTAACCTGTATAGGCGAGGGCGTGCTGGTGATCTCAACCATGGGCACATCCTGAAAATAGCTGCCATTGTTACCAGGTTTCAGCCCCAATTTTTTATATTGTTCGGAAAGGAATTTAATGGTTTTTGTTTCACCTTCGGTAAAAGGCTTGCGCCCCATCAACGAATCGTTAGCCAATACGGCCAGGTTACTTTTAATATCATCGCCGCTAATAGTGGTGGTGGTTTCATTTTTTTTCGGCTGATTGCATCCTGCCGCTAAAGCAAGCGCTGTAATAACCAACAGGTGGGGTTTATTAAACTTCATATGTAATGGTTTTATCAAATGTAAAAACAAATAGCTTGTTTATCAATATACTGCCGCAGCAGGCAAAAAGAAATGCAACAATTGTGTAACAAATTTGTTAAGGTTGTGGATTTTTGCCGTTCGTACCATCCATCCCATAAATAGAATAAATAATATGAAAAAGATAAGCACACTGATACTATTAGTATCGATAGCATTAACCGGATTTGCGCAAACAGTTGACCTACGCCGAAAAATTGAAGTGAACGGAACAGCAGAAAAAGAGGTAACCCCCGACATTATTAATGTCTCCATTACGTTAAAGGAATACATGGATGGAAAAAATAAAGTCACTATCAGCCAGCTGGAAAATCAGTTGGAAAAAGCTGTTAACGAGGCTGGTATACCTAAGGAAGATTTCACAATAAATAATCTTTCATCGTACAATTATGTATATCAAAAAAAGAAAAACCCCGACTTTTTGGCCAGTAAACAATATGGCATAAAGTTCCATGACTTAAATCATTTCAACCAGATAATGAGCAAGTTAGATGCAAAAGGTATCCAATCGACCAATATTGACAGCTACGATTATTCAAAAATTAACGACTTGAAAAATGAGTTGAAACTAAAGGCTTTGTTGTCTGCTAAAGAGAAGGCTGCCTACCTGTTAAATGGTATTGGTGAAAAGCTTGGCATGGCAATTAATATTGTTGAAAATGAGGACAGTAATTTCCCTTCGCCCCGGCCGGTTATGTACATGGCTAAGGCCGCAATGGCCGATGGCAACGTTGCCGAATCGGACATTGATGTTAAGAAGATCAAGTTAAGTTTCCAGGTACATGCCGTATTTGAAATAGCCAAATAATTAAAACTTTTATGCCCATAAATTGTAAAGCACGCGTTTTATACAACTTATGGGCATATTTATTACGAGTATTATAGGCTCTTTTCTTGCATCTTAAGCTAATTAAGTGCTTGACAAACTGGTTTTTACGTGCTATATTTAAACTACAAAACTTTTTTTCACCTTATGCCGTAAAAGTGTGTGGAAAACTTTTGTACACAAACTAACTTTTAGCGCATGATCCGTATTAAATCAGGCAAACTATTGGTTGTAGCCCCGGCTACATCGGCTGTTCCCATCCCATCGAAGAAACAGGTGATCCATATCACTAATCCCGATCGGATCTTCCCGGTTATACATGCACAGTTGCCAGATAGCATTGTGCTGGATTATGAGCTGCTGGGCCCGCAAATGGAAAAAGTTTTGCGCCGTTTAAGCAGCAACCCTTTTTACCATAAAATTAAAATACATTGCTACAAGCCCGCCTCGCACACCAAGGTTGATGATTTTTTGCATACGCTTGGGGTAAGATATTTTATATATGCCGAGGATATAAAACAACAGCCTGTAAAGAAAAACAAAACGGTTAAAGCATTAAGTGAAATGCTGGAAGCCCGGATGATCAGCCCAATGGCCGAAGCCAGCTATTAACTGTTTATTTTAAGCCGTAAAATATACGGATACCCTGGGTAACTTTGCGGTTGCCGTTGTATGCAAAACCATAATCAAAACGCAGGAACAGGCGTTTAATCCCGAAATAGAACTCATAATAATTATTTTTATTTCGTTCTGTAAGATAGTTGGCCCCTATCACCTCCTCTAACTTAAGCGACCGTACCCCTGGAATATTATTAAGCAAATTCCCGGTAAAGTTGTGCTCAAAATGGGCTTCAACAAAAGCGCTGTTTGCACTATTGGTATAAAATGGCAAATACCGGAAACTTCCGATAGTGGGATCGAAAACCGTACCCTGGTTACCCAGGAAGTGATTGAAATCCATAAAGTATAGTTTATTGCTGTTTAAAAATGTCCCTGCTGATATTTTGTAGGATGAAAAGCCAAGCAGGCCTTCTGAAACCCGGTCATCGAAAATATCGGCAGATACCAGATCATAATCCACTCCCGAATTTAATATTCCGCTAACCCCTTTGCGGTAATTAAGCCGTAGTTGCGGAAGTTTCGGTTGTTCATAAACCCGCCCTGTTGGCCTGGTAACATATCGCTGATCAAAAGTGAATAATAATGAAGCTTTAAATGTAAGTGCATTATGATGGGGGAACAATGGCGATTCTTCTAATGGTGTTAAGGGATTGTTCGAAGTATATTGTTTGTTGGGATTATCAAACCAATGGTTAGCAGATGTATTATACAATTGGTCGCGGGTTGCATAGGAAAGCTCTGTATTAAACAAAATACCATCGGCTAATTCATGCTCCCAGCCCAGCCTGCCATAGCGCGAACGGTAATATTTAACGAAATTACTTTCACTGAGTAATGTACTTAAGGTATTAAATGTAAGTGAACGGGTACCCACATCACTCAGGTCAAGTATATCGCTGCCGAAGGCTACAAAGTATGTCCCTTTGTGCGGTGGATCATAATGATAGGCAAAGTTTACATTGGCATTGAACATTTTGTTAGAGAACCCATAGCGCAGCGCCGGTGTAATAGCGTATGAACTACCATTTTTAAAGGTCTTTGTAAATTTCACTTTGGGTATTAATCCATATCCTTCAACCGTATTAAAATATATAGTCTGATAAAACGGATACACGTAAAAAGCTTCACCTTTGACCCGGTTACTATGTTGGTACCCCGTAATTGTAAAGTTAAAAGGGCTTAACTGGTTGTTAGCATGTTCCAGCGAATCCAGGTAGGGTAACGATTGCCTGATGGTTGTTATACTATCCTTTTTTCTATAATCCTTAGCTTCCTGTAGCGTTAAAGGTAACGGACGTGTTTGCGCCCAATAGTTACTGTCTTTCTTATTGGCCGCCGTGTCTATCCGCATAATTTCAGCATTAAAATAACCATCGGGGAACTGGGGATCCAGGTTATAGTTATTAAAAATTACGGCGTAATAGCCTTCAAATTTAAAACCCAAAACATCGCCTTTAAAATTAAACTGGGTGGCGCCGGGCATCCAGATACTATCCCTTACCGGCATATATTGCTGACTGATCTCCAGGGTGTCTACCAGGTTGATATTAGCATCTTTTGTAATTAAAAGGTCGCTGCCATAAATGCGCCAGTCATCTTCTACAATATATATCACTCCGCGGAAAACGGGATCGTGTCTGCGTTTGGGTATTACCTGTATCTTGTCAATTGTTTTACCATTTTCGGTTGTAGAACCCAGCAGCTTATAATTATAAAAAAGCATTGCTTCAGACGCCACCGGCGAAACAAAACCACGCGCACTTAAACCGGGTACATGAAATAAATTGTGATAAAAATTTACTTTCATGTCCGATGCCTTGTTGTAACTGAAAGCAGTGTTTTGCCCGGCTACTTTCGAGGCAATCATTTCTTCTTTAACCTTATTAGGCTGTTTAAAACTGTAATTTGATAACGACTCCGACTGATAAAGTATCCCTTTGCCGGTACTATCCAGTTCCAGAATATTTGAAACATCGCGCCCCAACAACTTTTTAGGGGCCTTTACCAACTTTTGCACGCCCTTGATATAAACTACGGCGCTGTATTCTTTAACTTGGTTTAAGTAAAACTCCCGCTTATTGATCACCTGCCGCATAATCTCTTTACCGGCATTACCGCGCTGAGACCGGATGTTCACCGTTTTAAGCAGGAAACTGTCGGGTATCATCTTCACATCGCGCAATTCGTCGTGGTTACCAATGGTAATATTTTCTATTCGTTCCTTATAGCCCACAAACCGGTATATCACATTGTAATTACCGGCCTTCAGGTTAAACGAATAATACCCATTTTCGTTAGCTGATGTACCGTAGGTGGTATTTTTAATATAAATGGAAGCAAAGCCGATAGGTTTATTTTGCAAATCGGTAATGCGACCCGATAGCTGATAGGTTTGCCCGGCGGCTTTTAAGGCAAACAATAAAATAACCAGTAAGCGTAAAAATTTACTCATAAAACTATACTTCATAAGTACAAATAGGGCTAAAATGTTTTATGCGCGCATAATAAATTCAATGCCAAACCTGCTTTAATGCCCGCTAAATGCTTAATTTTGATGTTTTAAAATCACAACGCTTATGTATGATACTTTGAAACCTGTGCTTGAACAGGAATTAGCCGAAATAGAAAAAGCCGGGTTATATAAAAGAGAACGCATCATCACTTCGCCGCAAGGGGCTGATATTACCGTGCAGGGCGGGCAGCAGGTGATTAATTTTTGCGCCAATAATTACCTTGGGCTATCGGGCAATGCAAAAGTTATTGAGGCTGCAAAAAAAGTAATGGATACGCATGGCTACGGCTTATCATCAGTACGTTTTATTTGCGGCACACAGGATATACATAAGCAACTTGAGCAAAAAATAGCCGAATTTTTAGGCACAGAAGATACTATACTTTACGCCGCGGCATTTGATGCCAACGGCGGCGTGTTTGAACCGCTTTTTAATGAACAGGACGCCATTATATCCGATGAGTTGAACCATGCTTCTATTATAGATGGTGTGCGCCTGTGCAAAGCCCAGCGCCAGCGTTACAAGCACGATGACATGGCCGATCTGGAAGAGAAGTTAAAAGCTACTGCCGATTGCCGCCATCGCATTATTGTAACCGACGGGGCATTCAGTATGGATGGCACCATTGCCCAGTTGGATAAAATTTGCGACCTGGCTGATAAATACAAAGCACTGGTAATGATAGACGAAAGCCATTGCTCAGGTTTTATGGGGAAAACCGGTCGCGGCACGCATGAACATCACCAGGTAATGGGCCGTATCGATATTATTACCGGTACACTTGGCAAAGCGCTGGGTGGTGCATCGGGCGGTTTTACATCCGGCAGGAAAGAGATCATTGATATGCTGCGCCAGCGCTCGAGGCCGTATTTATTTAGTAATACGCTTGCCCCTGCTATTACCGGTGCATCAATTGCTGTGCTGGATATGTTAAGCGAAACCACCGAACTGCGTGACAAACTGGAAAGCAATACCAAATACTTTCGCGAGGCTATGACGGCCGCAGGATTTGATATTAAACCGGGCGTACACCCTATTGTGCCTGTAATGTTATATGATGCTAAGCTATCGCAACAGTTTGCCGCTAAAATGCTGGAAGAAGGTATTTATGTAATTGGTTTTTATTACCCGGTAGTACCACAGGGCAAGGCCCGCATCAGGGTACAGATCAGCGCCGCGCACGACAGGCATCACCTGGATAAGGCTATTGGTGCCTTTACAAAAGTGGGCAAAGAGCTTGGCGTGATTAAGTAATGATAACTTATGTTAAATTTGCAGCTCAGTAATTTATTATAATGCAAGACCAGATCAATCAATATACTGTAGAAATAGAAGAATTTGCGCCGGCAAACGCCGCGCAGCTGGAAGAATATCGTATCCGTTTTTTAGGTACCAAGGGAATTGTGAAAGACCTGTTTGAGCAGTTTAAAGCGGTTAGCCCTGAAGAGAAACGCGTATTAGGTAAGGTATTAAATCAATTTAAACAACTGGCCGAAGCTAAATATAACGAGTTTAAGGATGGCTTTGAATCAGAAGGCCAAAACGGTGCTGCCGATATTGACCTGACACTACCAGGCGAAGGTTTTGCTGTTGGCTCGCGTCATCCGTTATCGCTGGTGCGGAACGAGATCATCGATATTTTTAAACGTTTAGGTTTTGTGGTTGCTGAAGGCCCCGAGATAGAGGACGACTGGCATAACTTCTCGGCACTTAATTTTCCTGAAGAACACCCCGCGCGCGATATGCAGGACACTTTTTTTATTAAAAAGGAAGCGGGTAATGATATAGCTTTACGTACCCATACCTCATCGGTACAGGTGCGGATGATGGAACAGGGCAAACCACCGTTCCGTGCTATTATGCCGGGCCGCGTTTATCGTAATGAAGCTATCTCTGCCCGGGCACATTGCTTTTTCCACCAGGTTGAAGGTTTGTATATTGATGAAAATGTATCCTTTGCCGATTTGAAGCAAACACTTTTCCATTTCGTTACCGAACTGTATGGCGAGGGGACAAAAGTGCGTTTTCGGCCGTCGTATTTTCCATTTACCGAACCATCGGCCGAGATGGATATTTCCTGTACCATTTGTAAAGGCAGTGGCTGTAACATGTGTAAATATACTGGCTGGGTGGAGATTTTGGGTTGCGGGATGGTTGACCCCAACGTATTAGAAAATTGCGGTATAGACAGTAAGAAATACACGGGTTTTGCGTTTGGTATGGGTATAGAGCGTATTGCCAACCTGAAATGGGTTATCCGCGATCTGCGTTTATTCTCGGAAAACGATGTCCGCTTTTTACGCCAGTTCAAAACAGAAATTATCTAATGACCAAAAAATACGGCTTGCTGGCTATTCTTTCTCTTACGATCTTTTCCTGCGGGAAGGACAGTGGCGATTATATCCCCAGCGTGCCGGTGAATTTCCAGGCGGCCCTGTCTGATACACGGATAAGTAAATTAAATAGCCCCGGGGGCGCTGTAACTGTTAGCGGTTATGGTATAGCGGGTCTGCTGCTGTACCGGGATGCCGTTGGAAATTATCACGCCTACGACCGTTGCAGCAGTTATCAGCCGCAAAATAAATGCGCGGTAACTATTGATGATACCGGCTTTACGGTAACCGACCCATGCAGCGGTTCAAAATTCTCGTTAGATGACGGTTCGCCGGTAAAAGCACCGGCTTCAAAATCCCTGCGTGTTTATGATGCGTATGTAGTTAATTTCCAATTATTTGTAACTAACTAAACGCATGGAAGCCGACAAGATAAAAGAAAGTATAAAAAAGGCCGCGCAGGAACTATTCCGCAAATTTGGTTACCATAAAACCAGCGTGAACGAGATTGCCAGGCGGGCCAAAATAGCTAAGGCTACCATCTACAAATACTTTGATAGTAAAGAGGATGTTTTGCATTCATTGCTGATGGACTATATCCGTGTTAGCGTGGATGACCTGATACATGCCGATAGCCCGGACATGGATGAGGAAGCCCACCTGAACAGCCTTATTATAAAAACCAGCCGTCTTTCTTACACCGTTTGTAACGAGTTTATCGGCTGGGATTTCATTCGTGAATCAACCAATTCGCAGGAATTTCTTAAAAACCTGAGCAACGAACTGGAGGAATTATTAATTGCGTCATTTGCACAATTGGGCGGTATACGCAAACACGACACTTATTTGCAACGCCTTCGTTTTCTGATCAAGTGCAGCAAAAGCATTGTTTTCAGTTTCGCATTTACATCGGTAAGCGATTCGGACGTGCGTAAAAATTTCGTCTCCTTTCAAAAAGAAATTTTACCATACCTGGTTAAAGCAGCCATTACTATTTAAGGTAGTTTTGGCCCGGCAGATATTTGTTCGTTTACCGGAGGTTTGAATAATTAAAACCTCAGTACTAAATTAGGGTCAGGGATATTGGCTTTTAGCTTTTCATGCTCAGAGAAGCGGCCTACGCCCGGATAATCACCTACATACCCTTCCATATCAAACATTAATTGAAAATGCAGGTGCGGCGGCCAATTGCCATTATCAGCGGTATTACCAAACTCGGCTATCTGCTGGTTTTGGGTGATAGGCTTGCCGGGATATAGATCTTCCAGGCTTCCAGTGTTTAGATGCCCGTATAAGCTATAAAGCAGCAAGCCATCCAGGTTATGCTCCAGGATGATCGTTGGGCCGTAGTCACCAAAGTTATTATTATTGTTAAAGCTATGTACCTTGCCATTAAATGGCGCGTAAACGGGCGTGCCTGCCGCGGCCCAAATGTCTATACCCAAATGCAGGCGGCGTGGCTCTTCAGCGCTATTAAACAATTCGCTGCGACTATAAATGGTACGGTGTTCCATATAACCACCAACGCCGTACTTGTAATTGCCTTTCGATAATTTATCATTTACCCAGGCGCTGAAACGATCAGTTTCTATCAGGTCGGTTAATGATAATTCGGTGTTGTTGGCGGTAAAATCAAATGGGTACAGACGGTCGGTAGCCGGATTATAATCCACTACTTTACCAATTGCTTCAGGATGATCTTGTAAGTATCTCGTTAACTGCCCTTGTTTGTCCATGGCGTTTAAAGCCGCTTTATTCGGTTTCGGGCTGCCTGTCTTCTTTACTTATTTTATCAAATATTTTATCCATACGCTCAACATATTCGCTGGTATCATCCACAAAAAACTCCAGCTGGGGTATTACCCTTACCTGGTCTTTAATTCGGGCGCCCAGTTTATAGCGTATTTCGTTAGCGTGCGATTTGATGGTTTGCAGGGCCAATTGGGTATTGCCGCTGTTAAAAAAGCTTAAGAATATTCGGGCCAGCGCCAAATCGGGTGTTACCCTTACTTTGGTGATAGTTACCATGGTATTAGGCAGGTAGTTCATGCCTTCACGTTGAAATATGGCGGCCAGGTCCTGTTGTATTACCCCGGCGAATTTTTGCTGACGTTTTGATTCCATGTTTTAAAGCTTAAAGGTGAAAGTGTAAAAGCCAAAGCTTTACCTTCACCGTGGTTGATTAATGTATTGGGCTTTACCCGTTTTATTTTGCTTTAGGCTTAGTGCTTTCCTGCTTCGGTTCTGTATTGCACATATCGCCGGGTATATCTTTAGTTAGTTTAACCACTTTGGTCACTATTAAAGTGCTGTCAAATTCAGCAGCAGCGCCTTCTTTACCCGACTTTATTTTTCTGCCTTCTACTTCAACATAAACGGGCTCATAAGGTTTTTCGAAATGTAATTGCGAATAGCCCAGCTCTAATTTGGCCGAACTATCTGCCGCCCAAAACTCCTGCTCGCTTTTGCAATCCTTAAACGATTTTACTTCGGGGCCAAAGCTATATAAGCCGCGGTAAATTATCTGAGAAGTTTTTTTAGCAGTTTCTTTTGGCGGGTTGTTATTGCAACTGAAAACCGTTATCAGCATCAGCAATATAAATCCCTTGTTCAATATGGTTTTCATTGTGGTAAGTTTATAATTCGTGCTTTATCTCATCCAATCTTTTTACACTTAGCCTGGCGCTAATGCCCGATGCAATTACGGCAATTGTGCTCACAGTTAAAAATACAATAATAAAATCAATAAACTTAATTGCTATGGGGTAGGCATCCATTACGGTTAATTTGCTGCCCATTTTTATAAAGCCATAGTGCTGCTGTGCCATGCAAAATATCCAGCCTGCAACCAAACCGGCTAAGCAGCCAAACAAGGATATCATCATACCTTCATAAAAAAATATGCCCTGCACTAATTTTTTGCCCGCGCCCAGGCTGGTTAAAATGGCAATATCTTTTTGCTTATCCATTACCAGCATAGTAAGCGAGCCCACAATATTAAATATGGCAATAATTACTACGAAAGTGAGGATCATATAAATAGACCATCGCTCGTAATTCAAAGTTTTGTACAGCCCGGCATTTTGTACTATCCGGTTTTTGATAATGTATTTATTGCCTGCTTTTTGAGCGATCTCTTTTTCTGCCTGCTTTAAATCTGTCCCTTTTTTAAAGTTTAAATTGATAGCCGATACCTGCGTAGGCTCGTCCAGCAGATCGCGGGTGAAGCTAATGGGCGTAACCATAATATCGTCAAAATCCTGCTGAACGGAAAAAATGCCGGCGGGAGAAATGCTGCGCACCACAAACTCATTCAATGGGTTTAATGAACTTACCGCATTGCGCCGGGGCGAATAGATCTGCAGATCGCTAAACCTATCGTTAATATTTACGCCTAAGCTATTTTGCACAATAGCACCAATCACAGCCCTATCCTCACCGCCAGAATGTAAGGTAAACGAACCATCCTGAATAGTACTATCCAACTGGGGGTTTCGTAAAAACTCGTCAGTTACACCCTGTATCGTGCCAATAAATTGTTTGTCGCCATAACGCATCAGGGCCTTCTCCTGCAATACCTCGGTAAACGAAAGCACACGGACATCCTTATGCAGGGTTTTAAAGTAGCCGGTATTCGGGTCGAAAGTTTTTCCTTCGCGTGGTTCTATTCTTATTTCGGGCGTAAAATTACTGTACAGGGATAAAATGACTTTCTCTAACCCGTTAAACGCTGACAGGATAATAATTAATGCAGCGCTGCCCACAAACACCCCAAGCATGGATATGCCCGATATAATATTGATAGCGTGCATTTTTTTGCGCGAGAACAAATATCGTTTAGCTATGTAGATGGAGGTATTCAAGATATGCAAAGATATAAAACCCCCCGACCCCCTGAAGGGGAAGTAAATAAATACTTCTATTCCCCCTTTAGGGGGTTAGGGGGCATTACGTTAAAAACGGATTATTCCGTTTCTCAAACCCGATAGTAGTTTCGGGGCCGTGGCCGGGGTAAACCGTACAATCTTCGGGCAGGGTAAATAGCTTTTCGTGGATATTGCTGATCAATAATTCATGACTGCCCCCGGGGAAATCGGTGCGGCCAATGCTACGCCTGAATAATACATCGCCGCCTACCAAAAAATTCTTCTTTTTATTATAAAAACACAGGTGCGCGGGCGAATGGCCCGGTGCGAAGATCAATTCGAACGTGGTTTGACCAAAAGTTACTGTGCCGGTCTCGGGCAAAAACACTTCCGGCAGAGGCGATGGCTCGTACTGTATACCCATCTCTGCTGTCCAGGCCGGGGCTGCAAGCAATAGTTCCAATTCGCCTTTGTTAAACTGCGGCTTTAAACCATAATTATCAAATATGAATTTATTGCCTAATACATGGTCGTAATGGCAATGGGTGTTTAACAGTATGGTGGGCCTAAGGTCGTTATTCCTGATAAAGTTTACTACCTGGTTCTGATCGAATGCAGTATACATTCCCGGATCGATAATGGCACACTCGCCGCTGTTGTCGTAAACTATATAGGTATTTTCGCCAATAAGGCTGTTCACAAACATTTTAATAGATGACATGGGGTAAAAATACGCAGACCATCTGGCATTTCGGAATTTCAATCTTGAATAATAAACCCTTACAGCAATGACAAATTTAGCATACAAAAAAAGCGACATCCTTTCGGACATCGCTTTTTCAAAAGAGTGATAGTTGTTGTCGGTCTACGACATTTTAAGTTTCTTTTGGATATCGGCAACGTAGCCTTTAAATTTTTTATCAGTATCAATTAAGTCTTCCACAGTTTGGCAGGCGTATATTACGGTTGAGTGGTCGCGGCCGCCAAAGAAATGGCCTATTGATTTTAATGAGCTTTTGGTATGTGCCTTAGCCAGGTACATTGAAATTTGGCGTGCCTGAACAATTTCGCGCTTGCGGGTTTGTGATTTTACCATTTCAATAGGTACTTCAAAATACTCGCATACCAGGTTCTGGATATACTCCATCGAAATCTCCTTGGTAGAGTTTTTAATGAAGTTCTTTAGCATTTGCTTAGCCAGGTTCAGGTCAATCTCCTTACGGTTAAGGGTTGATTGCGCCAGTAACGATACCATGGCTCCTTCCAGTTCGCGCACATTGTTATCAATGTTGTGGGCAACGTATTCCAACACCTCGTTTGGCAAATCAATGCCATCCTGATAAACTTTGGTTTTAAGGATAGCCATGCGGGTTTCCAGATCGGGCACCTGCAAATCGGCAGAGAGGCCCCATTTAAAACGCGACAGCAAACGTTCTTCCAAACCAGCCAGGTCTTTAGGTGCTTTGTCTGATGTAATGATCAGCTGTTTGCCGGTTTGATGCAGGTGGTTAAATATATGGAAGAAAAAGTCCTGTGTTTTCTCTTTACCCGCAAAATTGTGTACGTCATCCATAATCAGTACATCAATGGCCTGGTAAAAATTAACAAAGTCGTTAATGTTGTTATGTTTCAGCGCGTCAACAAACTGTTGGGTAAATTTCTCGCAGCTTACATATAATACTACTTTATCGGGCAGCGAGCGTTTTATCTCGTTCCCTATAGCCTGCGCCAGGTGGGTTTTGCCCAAACCTACGCCGCCATAAATCATAAGCGGGTTAAATGAAGTGCCCCCCGGTTTAGCAGCTACTGCGTAGCCAGCCGAACGGGCCAGGCGGTTACAATCGCCTTCTACAAAATTATCAAAGGTATAGTTCTGATTTAACTGAGGGTCTACATTCAGTTTTTTAAGACCCGGTATTACAAACGGGTTCTTTATATCCTTATTAATTGAAATAGGGATAGGCATCGATTGGTTTTTACCTTCTGCACCATTGCCATTGCTTGGCATGTTGGTGGTGTAGGGTTTACTTGATGATGATTGCTCTACCACAATGTTATATTCTAAGCGTCCGTCCTCGCCCAGTTGTTTCTTTATGGTTTTGCGCAGCAAGCCCACATAGTGTTCTTCCAGCCACTCATAAAAAAACAAACTTGGCACCTGTATCGTCAGGATGCTGCCCTCCAGCCTTAAAGATTTTATAGGCTCGAACCAGGTCTTAAAACTCTGGGCGGGGATATTATCTTTAATGATTTGCAGACAACTATTCCAAACGTTAGTACAAGTTTTTTCCATACGGTTTTCTTAAAATATTGATTTACACCCTTCACAGAAGCTTTCGATGCGACGGTTACGGAACATCGAATATTCAAAAAAAAAAGCTATTAAAAAATTAAAATTTCAAATAAATTTTAATTGTCTCAATCAGCCCAACTGAGGGGGTTTTTACCCTGTTTTTTGTGGATAAATTGGCATTGACAAAGGCCGGTTTTTGATAACTGGCTGACAACGCGCGGCGTTAAAACGCCCAAAGTTACTAACATTGCGCAACAACATTTGTTTTGGGGATATTTGCAGGCAATGCAATTTTAACCATCAATATAAATTATTGATTATTAGTTATTTACACACACAAACAGGTGCCATAAAATATTTTCGTTATACTAAAATTACTTTAAAAAACGCGGGGTAAAGTACAGTTATACAGCCTTTTAATACTCGCCAAACACCTCGCGAAGGGCGTCTGAAACCTCGCCTAAGGTGGCATAATTTTCTACCGCTTCAAGGATAAAAGGCATCAGGTTTTCAGTGCCTTTTGCGGCCTCTTTTAACCGGGCCAAATTGGAGGCTACAATGGTGTTGTCACGGCTATTTTTAAGGGCTTCAATTTGAGCCGATTGCTGCTTGCGAATGGTATCATCAACCCTAAATACGTCGCCGTGGTCTTCTTCGGGCTGGGTAAATTTATTTACGCCTACAATTATCCGCTCGCCTGTTTCAATGGCAGTTTGGTAAGCATATGCCGCGCGGCCTATCTCCTGCTGGATATAATCCTGCTCAATAGCTTTTACCGATCCGCCCATGGCGTCAATCCTGTCTATATATATTTTGGCCGCAGCCTCCATCTCGTCTGTCAGCGCCTCAATAAAGTACGATCCTGCCAGCGGATCGACCGTATCGGTCACCCCGCTTTCAAAAGCGATGATCTGCTGGGTGCGCAAAGCTATCTTGGCTGCTGCCTCGGTTGGTAAGGATAAGGCTTCATCGTACCCATTGGTATGCAGCGATTGTGTGCCGCCCAGTACTGCGGCCATGGCCTGGTTACTTACACGTACTATATTATTATAAGGCTGCTGCGCCGTAAGTGTCGATCCGCCTGTTTGGGTATGGAAACGCAGCTTTTGCGCATCGGGGTGGGTAGCGCCCAACCCGGCAGTAATATGCGCCCACATGCGGCGGGCAGCACGGAACTTAGCTATCTCCTCAAAAAAGTTATTGTGGCAGTTGAAGAAAAAAGATAAACGGCGGGCAAATATGTTAATATCTAAACCTTTTTCCAGCGCGGCCTTTAAATAAGCTTTACCGTTAGCCAAAGTAAAAGCCAATTCCTGTACCGCAGTTGACCCTGCTTCACGGATATGGTAGCCTGATATGGATATGGTGTTCCACTTAGGCACCTCCTTACTGCAATATTCAAATACATCGGTAATTAACCGCATAGACTGTGTTGGCGGGTATATATAAGTACCGCGCGCCGCGTATTCCTTTAGTATATCGTTTTGGATAGTACCGGATAACAGCTTCAGATCGGCACCCTGTTTTTTGGCCAGTGCGATGTACATGGCCAATAATATAGGCGCCGTGGCATTGATGGTCATGCTGGTGGTTATTTTTTGCAGTTCGATACCATTAAACAGCGTTTCCATATCTTTCAATGAATCTATCGCTACGCCAACTTTGCCCACCTCACCTTCTGCCATGGCATGGTCTGAATCGTAGCCTATTTGCGTAGGCAGGTCAAACGCTACAGATAAGCCCATAGTACCCTGGCTTAATAAGTAATGATAGCGTTTATTTGATTCGGCAGCGGTTGAAAACCCGGCATATTGCCGCATGGTCCATAAGCGGCCGCGGTACATATCTTTTTGAATACCGCGGGTATACGGAAATTGCCCGGGCAACTCATTCATGCCCGATGGTTCGGTATAAACTTCCTTAATTACAATACCCGATGTGGTATCAACGCGTTTTTCTTCGGCCATAATTAAAATAATTCTTCCAGGTCCGTACGGATCATGCTTACAGCCGTATCATAGGGGTCGGCCTCCAGCTTGCTCAGGTGCGATAGGATAGCGCGGCTAAAATCCAGCCCGCTTGATCCCTCGGGCAGGCTTTTGGAAACATTGTTAACCAGGTTAAGGGTATCGTCTTTTATCCGTTTTACCAGTTGCCATGCACGGCCGCTCACATAAAGCTGCTGGGTAACGTTATGCTGAAACTCGTTACGCACTTCGCTTACTATTATACTATGCAATTCGGCAGCGGTATAAGCTGTAGCATTTAAGCGGGGTAATAAATTAGCGGGGTTAACACGGTCTATTAATAGCACCACCCTTTCATAAGCCTGTAAACGCAGTGGCAGGGTTTGCGCCGATGCCGATTTTTTCAGATCCAGCAATTGCAGTTTTTCCCGGTTTTCCAGGTAGGGTTTGGCCATGTAAAACGCTACCATTACAATTCCTATCCCTGCTAAAGTAAATTTCAATACCTCTAATAAAAACGAATAGATCATCATGGCTGTTTATAAAATGTTAAGCAGGGGTCATAAATAGGTTTGCGGGAGCAAATTTGGACATTTTACCTTATATTTGAACACATTAATTAAAATTAAGATGAGTACTGTTGTTGAAACTGCGATGGCGCCTGTCAGCTTTACAGAAGGTGCAGTAAAGGAAATCCATAAATTGAAAGATCAGCAGGACCTGGGTGACGATTTTGGCTTACGTGTTGGTGTTGAAGGTGGTGGCTGCTCGGGCATGAGCTATGTTTTAGGCTTCGACCAGAAAAAGGACGGCGACCAGGAGTATTTGATAAACGGTGTGAAGGTTTATATGCACAAAGCACACGGCCTTTATTTAGCCGGCATGCAAATAGATTGGCAGGACGGCCTGAATTCGCGCGGTTTTACCTTTAATAACCCTAACGCGGCCAGCACCTGTGGCTGCGGCACATCATTCTCGGTATAAATATTTTGCAGAATATATACGATAAACAAAAACGGCCCCGAAATTCGGGGCCGTTTTTGTTTTATAATGACGTGCTTTTTTCGCTTTCCTGTATAGTTTTATCCAGCCAATAAGGCCCGTTTTGGTAACCGCCTGAATAATGCAGTTGTACTTTGCCTTGTTTATCTATCACCACATTGGTTGGATATAAATGAATTTTGAACATATCGGCAAAATAACGCCCATCGCCCACTACATGATAAGCCAAGGGGTTCTTTTTTATAAAATCGACTACATCATAATCCTGGTCTAACGCTATGGCTATAAATATCACATTGGGGTTGTCTTTATATTTTAAGGCAAGTTTGTTCAGGTCGGGTATCTCTGCACGGCATGGCGGACAGCCAATAAACCAGTAATTCAGCACTACTGTTTTGCCGGCCCAGTCCTTAGCTTCCACCTTTTTTCCGTTAATATCATGTACTTTAAATGGCTTAATAGTTTCGCCTGTAGTAAAAAACTTGCTGTCCGCCGGGCGTGGCATGCGGGCAAACTTTTCGGCCTTTTGCTGTGCAGTTTGCGGCACTATCATAAACTCCCATTCGCTGTAATCAGGTTTACCATCTTTCATCATCGGACGACTCTTCATAGCGTAATCACCGCTTTGCAGCATTTTTTGCCATATTACATAGGGATAGACCATCCCTGATGAGTCTTTTACAATGCTATTTTGATCCAGTTTTGGCCTCGCGGTGTTTGTGGTTTGTGCCTGTGCAATAATAACTGCTAATAACAGGATGGTAAGAATAATGACCTTTTTCATTTTGGTGTGATTCCTTATTTAGGTTTTACAAGTTACATAATACGGTGTATTTGCACAAATGTTATGGCAATTATTTAAAATACTTCAGCTGTAACAAAGGGGCCTGCACCACAGTCTAAATCCCGTGATTTCACTATCTTTATAATATGGCGGTAAAAACAACATTCAGGGAAAACGTGGCAATTGCGCTGCAATCAATAGGTGGCAACAGGTTACGCACCTCGCTTACAGCCCTTATTATTGCCATTGGTATTACTGCCCTGGTAGGTATATTAACCGCGATTGAAGGTATTCGCCAATTCACTACTGATACTTTTTCGCGCATGGGCGCTAATGCTTTTACTATACGCAACCGTGGTACAGGTATAAAATTTGGCGGTGGCAGGGCCAAGGTGTATGCGCCCATAACCTATGAACAGGCCGTACGTTTTAAACAACGACTTAAAATTCCGGCCACTGTTTCTGTAAATACCTATGCTTCTTTTGCGGCTACCGTTAAATATGGCGATCAAAAAACCAACCCCAACATATCTATTTTAGGCGGCGATGAAAATTACCTGCTTACCGGGGGCTTCCTGCTGGCGTCCGGCCGTAATTTCTCGCAATCCGAACTTGAACATGGCGCTAACGTTGTTATTATTGGCGATGAGATAAAAAACCGCTTGTTTAAAGATGGCGACCCTATTAATAAAATGATACTATTAGGCGCCAACAAATTCAGGGTTATTGGCTTATGTAAGGTTAAAGGTTCAAGCTCGGGTTTTGGCGGCGACCAGCTATGTATCATCCCGCTTTACAAAGCCAAGCAAATTACCACTAATAAAAATCCAACTTACACCATATCGGTTATGGTTGGCAGCGCAGCCGAGCAGGATGCGGCAACCGGCGAAGCAACATCGCTTTTTCGCAACATACGCGGATTACGCATGGGACAGGACGATAATTTTGAAATAACACGCAGCGACTCGCTGCAACAGCAGTTATCCAGCCAGTTAAATGGGATACAAGCCGCCGGCTTTGGCATAGGGTTAATCACCTTAATAGGTGCCGCTATTGGCTTAATGAATATTATGCTGGTATCGGTTACCGAACGTACCCGAGAAATTGGGGTACGTAAAGCCATTGGGGCAACACCGGCTATTATTCGCAAACAATTCTTAATTGAGGCGGTAGTAATATGCCTGATAGGCGGTGTAGGCGGCATACTTTTGGGCATGGGCGTGGGCAACCTGATTGCTGTACAAATTAGCGGGACATTTATTGTACCCTGGGTATGGCTATTTTGTGCCATAGCGCTTTGTACCGGTATTGGCCTGCTTTCAGGCTACTACCCGGCAAAAAAAGCAGCAGGACTTGACCCGGTGGAAGCTTTAAGGTACGAGTAGTTGCTAATGTGCAAATGAGTGGATATTCGAATGATCCTATGATTTAATAATCAATCATCTGCACATAAGCACATTTGCATATCTGCACATTATAAAAGCAGTGTATTCTTTAACGGGTAATCCTCAGCTATCAATTTTTCAAGGTAGGGCATTAGTAATGCCCGTTTAAACGCTTCGGCATGCCGCGGATGGTGCATATCGCTGGATATAAAATCAACCATTTGGTTATCTACCAGCGTTTCTGCTATCCTTTTGGCTTCCGGCCCGTAATAGCCTGTTAACGATATTGTGTTAAGTTGCAGACAACAGCCCCAACTGCGCAGGTTACGCAATTCATCTATAGTTAAATATGAATATCTTTCCGGATGTGCTAATATCGGTTTATATCCCTTATCCAAAAGTTTCTGTACAACAGGGATCATATTGGGTGGTTTGCTTATAAAAGAAAACTCGAATAGTACATAGCCACCTTTCATTACCATCAGGCCATCAGCGTCAACACGGGCTTCAAAGGTTTCATCAAAATAGTGCTCGGCGGCTGCCTCCACAACTATATCAATGCCTTCTTTTACTAATTCTTCTTTTAAAACAGCTAAAGCACCGTTAATAGTTTCGGGCGTGTTCCGGTAGTAATCTATCATAATGTGCGGCGTGGCAATAATTTTCTTTATGCCAAGCTCCATCATTTTCCTGATCAGGTAAATAGATTCTTCAGGGTTTTGCGCACCATCATCAATGCCCGGCAATATATGCGAATGCATATCCACTTGCAGCGTGCTGTAATCGAAGGTGATTGCCTTTTTTAACTTTTCTTTCTTTTTAAAAAGACCGAACATTTTTAGCGATTTGCGTATTGCTCATTATAATATTGCTGATAATGTCCCGATGTTACATCATCCAGCCATTCCTGGTTATCCAGGTACCAATCAACCGTTTTTTCCAAACCTTCTTCAAATGTAATGCTTGGTACCCAACCTAATTCATTTTTTAGCTTGGTAGCATCAATGGCATAACGCAGGTCGTGCCCAGCCCGATCAGTTACAAATGTGATCAACTGTTCCGATTCTCCCGCCTGGCGGCCCAATTTCCTGTCCATTACCTGGCACAATAAACGGATCAGGTCGATATTTTTCCACTCGTTATGTCCGCCAATATTATAGGTTTTACCCGATTCGGCTTTATGAAATATTAGCTCAATAGCGCGCGCATGGTCTTCTACCCACAGCCAATCGCGGATGTTTTCGCCCTTCCCATATACTGGAATAGGCTTTTTCTGTTTAATGTTATGAATAGCCAGCGGTATCAGTTTTTCAGGAAAGTGATACGAACCATAATTATTTGAACAGTTAGAAATCACCGCGTTAAGCCCATAAGTATCCTGGTAGGCACGCACAAAATGATCTGAACTTGCTTTAGAGGCCGAATATGGCGAATGCGGGTCGTAGCCGGTTTCTTCAGTAAACAGTCCCTCTTCGCCCAATGTACCATAAACCTCATCTGTTGATACATGGTAAAAACGGGTGCTGTCATAACGGCCTTTCCAATGCTGTTTGGCCGCGTTTAATAAATTAACGGTACCTATCACATTGGTCATCACAAACTCAAGCGGACTGGCAATAGACCTGTCTACGTGTGATTCAGCAGCCAAGTGCACCACCGCATCCGGCTGATAGGTTTCAAATAGCTTGTCTATAAAATCAGCATCAACAATATCGCCTTTTACAAACTCATAATTGGGCGCATTTTCAATATCGCGTAAATTTGCCAGGTTGCCTGCATAGGTTAATTTATCCAGATTAATAATATGATATTCGGGATGTTGTGTTACAAAGCGGCGCACTACATGCGAACCGATAAAGCCGGCACCGCCGGTTATAATAATTTTTTTAATATCCATTTATAATGGGTTTTGTGCTATATACTTTTCCCACTCCCAGGCCGACGACATCATTACATCGATATCTAATTCAGTTTTCCAGCCCAGCTTCTCGGTCGATTTAGTTACATCTCCCCAAACCTGCTCTACATCGCCGGCGCGGCGCGGGCCTATATTATAATTCAATTTTACACTGGTAGAACTTTCAAAGGCATGTATTACCTCCAATACCGATGAGCCTTTGCCAGTCCCGATATTAAATACGTCGTAACCGGTAAAGGTTTCTTTTTCCATCAGTTTCAGCGCTGCTACGTGTGCCTTTGCTAAATCAACAACGTGTATGTAGTCCCTTATAGCGCTGCCATCAGGGGTATTATAGTCGCTGCCATATACCGTGATCGGTCCGCGTTTTCCAATAGCCGATTGCGTAATAAAAGGCACCAGGTTTTGTGGTACACCAATTGGCAGTTCGCCTATTAACGCGCTTTCGTGCGCGCCAACCGGGTTGAAGTAGCGCAAGGCTACCACCTTATATTTGCTGCCGCCAGATGCTATCATATCTTTTAGTATTTCCTCGGCTACTTGCTTGGTATTGCCGTAGGGTGATTGCGCGGGCTGTACAGGCGCATCCTCTGTTACGGGTAATTTTGCAGGCTGCCCATAAACAGTACAGCTTGATGAGAAAACAAAATTTACCGGTTTTGCATAATAAGCATCGAGCAGGTTAATTAACGAATAAAAGTTATTCCGGTAGTATTTCATTGGGTGCGCCACCGATTCGCCAACTGCTTTAAATGCCGCGAAGTGTATAATACCTTCAATATCGGGTTCGGCTAAAACAAGCGATTGGATATCAGCATCAAGCGTAAGGTCTAACTGGTAAAAAATTGGCTTATATCCAATTATTTTGGTCAGTTGGTCTAATATTGCCAGTTGCGAGTTCGACAGATCATCAGCAATAACAGGTTCATACCCTGCCCTTACCAGCTCAACTACTGTATGTGAGCCAATAAACCCTAAGCCTCCGGTTACTAATATTTTAGACATTAATGTTTATTATAATAGGTAAAATCTTTATGTAAAATTTCTTTTTTGGGTAACGATTTAAAATAATCGTATGTGATCTTCAAACCTTCGCTACGCGATACCTTAGGCTCCCAACCCAAAATACTTTTGGCTTTGCTAATATCCGGACGGCGTTGTTTCGGGTCGTCTGTAGGCAATGGCAAACTGATCAGTTTTTGATTTGTACCTGTCAGTTTAATAATTTCTTCGCCAAACTCGCGAATGGTAATTTCATCAGGGTTGCCAATATTCATAGGTTGGGCATAATCACTGTGTAATAAACGATAGATGCCTTCTATCAAATCATCAACATAGCAAAACGACCGGGTTTGCGACCCATCGCCAAACATGGTTAATGGTTCGCCGCGTAAAGCCTGGCCAATAAATGCCGGCAGCACACGTCCGTCATTCAGCCGCATGCGGGGGCCATAAGTATTAAATATGCGCACTATCCGGGTTTCCAGGTCATGGAAGGTGTGGTAAGCCATCGTAATTGCTTCCTGAAAACGCTTAGCTTCGTCATAAACACCGCGCGGGCCAACAGGGTTAACATTACCCCAGTATTCCTCGGGTTGCGGGTTCACGTTCGGGTCGCCATATACTTCAGATGTAGATGCGATGAGCATGCGCGCGCCTTTGCTGCGCGCCAGGCCCAGCAGGTTATGTGTGCCTAACGAACCTACTTTAAGAGTTTGTATCGGTATCTTTAAATAATCTATAGGGCTGGCCGGCGATGCAAAATGTAAAATATAGTGTAACTCGCCCGGCACAAACACAAATTTGGAAACATCGTGGTTGTAAAAATCAAAGTTTTCCAGTTTAAACAGGTGTTCAATATTGCGCAGGTCGCCGGTAATCAGGTTATCCATGCCAATTACATGGTAATCTTCCTTAATAAACCTGTCGCACAGGTGCGACCCTAAAAAACCTGCGGCGCCGGTTATTAATATACGTTTACGCTGTTTCATGTTTAACTAACAATTTTACGGCCAATACTGTTGTAGTAGAAGCCACAATCTATCATTTTTTGCAGATCGTAAAGGTTACGTCCGTCAAATATCACTTTATTTTTAAGTAACCTTTCCACTTCGTCCAAATCAGGGGTACGGAACACCGACCATTCGGTAACAATTAATAATGCATCGGCACTTTCAAGTATATCATATTGGTTGCTGCCATAAGTAATGGTATCGCCAATTAAAGCTTTTACATTATTCATGCCTTCCGGGTCGAAGGCAGCTACAGTAGCGCCTTCTTTTAACAATTCATCAATAATATATAGGGCCGGGGCTTCGCGGATATCGTCAGTTTCGGGCTTGAACGCTAAACCCCACAGCGCAAATTTCTTGCCTTTAATATCACCTTTAAAGTATTGTTTTACTTTTTCTACCAGCACCTTCTTCTGGATGGTGTTTACATCCATCACAGCGTTCAATATTTTAAAATCGTAATTATATTCTTCGGATGCCTTTGCCAAAGCCTGTACATCTTTAGGGAAGCAACTGCCGCCATAACCAATGCCCGAGAAAAGAAAGCGTTTCCCAATACGTTCGTCAGATCCGATACCACGCCGTACCATATCCACATCGGCGCCTACCAGTTCGCACAGGTTAGCTATCTCGTTCATAAAGGATATTTTAGTAGCCAGGAAAGAATTGGCTGCATATTTTGTCAGCTCAGACGAACGCTCGTCCATAAAAATGATAGGGTTGCCCTGGCGCACATATGGGCCGTATAATTCGGCCATTAATTTTTGCGCACGCTCATCACGGGTACCAACAACTACCCGGTCGGGCTTCATAAAATCGTCTACCGCCACACCTTCACGTAAAAATTCGGGGTTCGATACCACCGCAAATTCAACATCGGTATGTGCTTTTAATACGGCAGTCAATTTATCGGCAGTACCAACAGGTACGGTAGATTTGGTTACAATAACCTTATATTCTTTCAGTAAAAGGGCAATATCCTTACCCGCACCTAATACATAACTAAGGTCGGCAGCGCCATCGGCACCCGGCGGAGTAGGCAGCGCCAGGAATATAATTTTAGCTTCTTCAATAGCCTCGGCCAGGTTTGATGTAAACGACAACCGCTCCTGCTTAATGTTACGGTTAAACAATAACTCCAGCCCCGGTTCATAAATAGGTAATTCGCCATTGCGCATGGCTTCTACCTTTTTTACGTTAATATCTACACAAATTACGTGATTGCCTGTTTCGGCAAGACAAGTTCCGGTTACTAATCCAACATATCCTGTTCCAACTACAGCTATTTTCATTACTAAATTTTTTTAGGCTAACTTATTACGGCGAAGATAGTAATTTCGCATTTAAATGTTGTTTACGTATACCATTGTAATTAGGATTTATTACGCGTTAATTTTCCTGGCATCTTTTTTCAACAAGAAGGCTGCCTTATGGATCAACGGCCGCAAAAACAATGCGGTAAAACCGTATAAAGGTTGTATTTGGTTCCACTTTGCCTCGCTGGGCGAGTTTGAACAAGGCCGCCCTGTACTTGAAGCATTAAAAGAGAAATACCCCGCAAAAGCAGTTGTAGTAACGTTCTTTTCGCCATCGGGGTACGAGATCAGGAAAAACACACCGCTGGCCGATGCGGTATACTATCTGCCCTTAGATACTGCTGACAACGCCCGGGATTTCATTAATACCCTGCAACCCGGAATAGCCATATTTACCAAATACGAATACTGGTACTATTTTTTTAATGAATTACACCAAAGGCAAATCCCATTATATATCATCTCAGGGATATTTCGCCCCGGGCAGGTATTTTTTAAATGGTACGGTAACCTTCACCGCAAAATGTTGGCTATGGTAAGTCATTTTTTTGTACAGGATGATACATCTGCAGATTTGCTCAGCTCCATAAATATAAGTAACGTCTCGGTTAGCGGCGATACCCGCTTTGACAGGGTATGGGCAAACGCGCTGCAACCTAAACAGCTGCCGGTAATTGAAGCTTTTAAAGCCGGACAAAAAGTATTTATTGCCGGCAGTACCTGGCCAAAAGACGAAGAACTATTGGCGAAGCTGATAAACCATTACCCCCACTGGAAATTTATTTTTGCCCCACATGAGATAGGCAAAGAAAAGATAAACCATTTGATGGGACTATTACCCGAAGAAACTACTGTGCGCTTTTCCGATATTGATCCCACATCTCAAATCTCAAACTTCAAAGTGTTGGTGATAGATAATATAGGCACGCTATCATCCCTGTACCAATATGGCGAGGTGGCTTATATTGGCGGTGGCTTTGGCGCGGGTATACATAACACCCTGGAAGCTGCGGCGTTTGGCCTGCCTGTCATTTTTGGCCCCAACTATCATAAATTCCGTGAAGCCCGCGAGCTTATTCACCTTAAAGCCGGGATAAGTATTAACGATGCAGAAAGTTTGAAACAGGCAACCGATCTGTTAATGAACGACACGGAATACCGGGAATTTACCCGCCAGAAAATAAAAGAATATGTGAGGGGCCATATTGGGGCCACAGAAATGATTGTGCAGCATATTTGATAAAGGCAGGGATATAAAGTTAACTACCCATCTTTATTTGTAATATAACAACCGGCACATCCGTTTTAGTCATAATATTCACATCTTGCCATGGCCATGACGGTTGATAAATTACCCTTCCAGAAACAACTTGCTTACGCCAGCGGCATGATAGGATGGAGCATTATGACCAATATTATTATTGTGATGCTGCCCTATTTTTATTTACCGCCGTCAAATGCCGGGCTAACACCATTGCTTCCGCAATTACTCATATTTGGCCTACTGAACATCCTTCCGCTTATAGCCGCTTCGGGGCGTTTGGTTGATGCCCTGTTCGATCCTTTTATCGCCTCAATAAGCGACAAAAGCAATAATCCGGCAGGCAGGCGCATACCTTTTATGAAATGGGCTATTCTTCCCTCGGTGCTTTTTTGCTGTCTTGTTTTTAAGCCGGTTGCCATGGGTGAAAGTATATATAATGCTTTTGGCCTGGCCATAGCCCTGATGCTTTTTTTCATGAGCCTTACTACTTATATCATCCCCTATAACGCCTTGCTGCCCGAACTGACAAATACCTCATCTGAAAAGGTCAAATTATCTTCCTTTCAACAAATTGGTTTTATTATCGGGATGATCATTTCGGGCCTGGTAAATAACTATGCACGGGCACTGCAAACCGCTTTTCACATAGTTAATGCCGACCAGGCCATACAATACACTATTTGGGGGCTGTGCCTGTTTGCCGGGGCAATGATGCTGATACCTGTTTTAGCTATTAATGAGAAACAATACTCTAACAGCAAACCATCGCATTTGCCATTGCTGCCTGCTATTAAAAAAACGTTTGGTAACCGCAATTTTAAATATTACCTCATTTCCGATTTTTCATATTACATGGCACTTAGCATCATCAGCAGTGGCTTGCTATATTTTGTTACCGTGCTTTTAAAATTACCTGCAACCCGGGGGGGCGTAATGCTGGCCGTAATGGTGCTAACATCTTTATTGTTTTATCCCTTAATTATTTACCTGTCAAAAAAGATAGGTAAAAAGCCTATCGTTTTATTCTCATTTGCATTGCTGAGCCTGATTTTTATAACCATATTTTTCCTGGGGAAATTTCCGGTATCTGCTAATGTGCAAATTTATGCGCTGGCGCTCGGGGCCTCTTTCCCCCTGGCTTCTCTGGGCATACTACCCAACGCCATATTAGCTGAAATTGCCGAACATGAAGCCCAGCTCACCGGTGAAAACCGTGAAGGGATGTTTTTTGCCGTAAAATATCTGTTCGTAAAATTAGGGCAATCATTAGGCATCGCGCTGTTTGCCTTCCTTACTATATATGGCAAAGATCCCGATCGTGATTATGGACTGCGGTTGAACGGCATTTGCGGGTTTGTACTTTGTATAGCAGCCTTTTTGGTATTCAGCCGGTTTAAAGAACGAGGCACAACTGGTTAACCCTTAATTTATAGGGCAGGATGCAACAGGTAAGTTAGCTGCATATTATTTTATAATATTGATTTACCAAAGTAAACCGTAATGGCCCTCTTCTACCGTACCCGAATTTTATTGCTGGCTTTTGCCTGCGTTTTTATAATCAAAACTACTGTTAACGCTCAAATTAGCACCGCCAAACCCTGGACATATTGGTGGTGGATGGGTGGCGCAGTTAACGAAAAAGATATACAGCATAGTTTACTGGAGTTTAAACGCATTGGCATTGGCGGCGTGCACATTATCCCCATTTATGGGGTAAGGGGTTATGAAAAAGAATTTAAACCTTTTTTGGGCGATAAGTGGATGCACCAGTTGGCCTTTACAATTGCCGAAGGAAAAAAGCTGGGTATAGGTGTCGACTTATCAACCGGTAGTGGCTGGCCATTTGGCGGGCCAAACGTGAGCGAGTCACAAAGCGCCAAAAAGTGGGTGTTAAAAAACGGACAGTTTATAACAGCCAGTACCCAGCAAAAGGTAAAACGGCCAAGCCCCGGTGGCGCGGGTTATGTGGAAGACCCCTTTGATAAAAACATGATGCAGCAATACCTGCTGCGCTTCGACAGTGCTTTTGCTAATAAAAACATGACCGGTCTGCGTGCTATGTATTGCGACTCGTACGAGGTGTTTGGTGCTAACTGGACGGGTAACTTTTTAACCGAATTTAAAAACCGCCGGGGATATGATCTTCAATCGGTAGCGCCGTTGTTTTTAGACACTACCAATAACCCGCAAAGCCGTTTGGTAAAGATAGACTATCAGCAAACCCTTTCGGAATTATTATACGATAGTTATAAAACCTGGGCCGACTGGTCGGCAGCGCATGGATTTATTACCCGCTACCAGGCACACGGCTCGCCGGGTAATTTGCTCGATCTGTATAGCTTAGCCAGCATCCCTGAAACCGAGGCATTCGGCAGTAGCAATTTCAAAATCCCTTTATTAAGGGTAGAACCCGATTACGAACCTAAAAACTTTGGCAGGCCAAACCCACTGATGATGAAATTCGCGTCATCAGCAGGGGGGGTGAGTAATAAACAACTGATCAGTTCTGAAACCTGTACCTGGCTGGCTAATCATTTTAAGGTGTCTTTGTCGCAGGCGAAGCCGCAGGTAGACGAATTATTTGCCGCGGGTATCAATCACGTTTTTTTCCACGGCACTACCTATTCGCCACAGGACGAAAAATACCCCGGCTGGCTATTTTATGCGTCGACCAATTGGGGGCCAAGCTCGCACTTTTATAACGAGTTGCCTTTGCTGAACAAATACATTTACAATTGCCAAAATATCCTGCAAAACAGCAGGCCGGATAATGATGTGCTGGTGTATTTTCCCGTACAGGATATTTGGGCCGATAAAAACAGCGGCAACTATGGCATTCATCAATTAGATGTTCACCATTACGACAGCTGGTTTATGGCGCAGCCTTTCGGTAAGATGTGCACAGAACTTTCGCAAAAAGGTTTCTTGTTCGATTACATTTCAGATAAACAACTGAACGATATTAAAGTAACAGGGGGGAAATTACGGGCTGCCGGCGCCACTTATAAAATGATAGTGGTGCCTAATTGTACATATCTTTCTGTAGAAACGCTACAACGTTTGCAATTGCTTAGCCGGCAGGGCGCTACTATAATTTTTGACGAAGCCTTACCGCATTTCCCTATGGGTTATCATAATTTTGAAACCAATGCCGACATTTTTGAGAAAATAAAAACAGCTAGTGAAGCAGATAAAAAGCATTTTACGGTAAGCCGGAATTTAGTTGCCGATATGTTAAAGCACGGGGCCACACAGGAAACCATTATCAGTGAAAATGGCTTATCCTGCATTCGTAAAAAACAACACGGCAAAACGGTTTACTTCATCAGTAATCTTAGTAATAAATTTTCAGAAGGATGGGTAAACCTTAGCATCGGCAATGAAAAAGTATCGGGCTACGACCCGCTGACCAGCAAAAAATTCGGCTTTGCTAAAAAAGGCAAAAAGATATATCTGTCTTTGCCGCCGGGACAATCATGCTTTGTAATGGAGCAACCAACAGCAACGCCTGGCGGTACTGAACCTAAAAAGTACGATAGTTATGCTGTTAATACCAAATGGGAGGTGCAGTTTATGGGCGGCAGGCCAAACTATCACAAATCGTTCAAAATAGATACCCTGCAATCGTGGACCAACCTGAGCGATACCGCCGCATTTTATACAGGCACGGCTAAGTATACCGGAATTATAAATATACCGGCGAAAGTTACAGATAAAAAAGATATGGTGATTGATTTGGGAACCGTAAACGAATCGGCAACGGTTAAAATAAACGGAAAGATGATAGGCACTGCCTGGGCCATTCCGTTCAGGTTGACCATTCCGCAAAATGTGATTAAGGCCGGAGAAAACACGCTGGAAATTGCGGTGACCAACCTATCTGCAAATTACATGCGGGTTTATGATAAGGAGCATCCTGAATGGAAGAAGTTTTATGATGCCAATATAGTAGATATTACCTACCAGCCTTTTAATGCTTCCAAATGGCCAATAATGCCATCGGGATTAAGCACCAATAATGTTAAAATATTGTACCGATAAACACATTACTATGAAAAAACTGATTGCCGCTTTAAGTATTTGTGTAGCACTGGCTTTAACCACCCAGGCGCAAATTGGCCGCAGGTTCCCATCAGAGAAAAAGATAGTGAAGGACCCGGTGACGGGCACCATGCTCACTTTTTTAACCAGCACACCGGCGGGTGATGCTAAAATATATCAAACCCATCCGCAATGGACATCCGACGGGCAATGGCTGGTGTTCCGTTCGGGCCGCGCCCGTAACGAAGCACTGGCCGTGAACGAAAAAACAGGTGATATTGTGCAGGTAACCGAAGGCGGTTACACCGGCATGCTTAACCTGGCCCGCAAAAGCATGAAACTATATCTGATGCGGAACCCAAACCCTGGCGCTCGCGGCGGTGACCTGCAAATTGTAGAGGTTGACCTGGCCAAAGTATTCGCAAATAGCAAAGCTGGTAAAATGCAACCAGCCGCAACATATCAGCGGGTATGCGGTATCGTCCCGGCCAATTTGCGCGCTGGCGGCGATATGGCTTTAGACGCCAATGAAGATGTATTGTATTTCCGCATAGCGGGGCCTGAGGCCGCCAAACATTTGGCGCCCGATGCCAAACTGGAGCCAGCTTTTGGTCCGCGGCATATGGGTGCCGGTCCTGCAGGGCTGATGAGCATGAATGTGAAAGATGGCAGTTTAAAATATGTAGTATCCGTACCGTTCCAGATCGGTCACGTGCAGGTGAACCCATGGGTGCCGGGTGAGATTATTTTTTGCTGGGAAACCGGCGGTAAATCGCCACAGCGTACCTGGACAGTGATGGCCGATGGCACAGGCCTGCGCCCGCTGTACCCCGAAGCGCCGTACGAATGGGTAACCCACGAGGCGGTGATCACCAAAGATGAGGTGGCTATAGCCATAATGGGGCACCGCCCTATTCCCGGCACTGGTAAAACTACAGTTGGCACACCTGTAGCGGGCGCTAATCCTGGTCAGGAAGCCGACTGGGGGCCATCGGGCACACGCGAAAAACCGACCGGGCTTGGTATAGTGAATTTGCGTACCCGCGAGATGGTTATCATCGGCCAAACACCAAGTGGTAGCGGTTTGTGGCATGTCAATGGTTCGGGCGACGGGCGCTGGGCCGTGGGCGATGATTTTTCGCGCAGCATATATTTAATAGACCGCCATACCCGTGAAATGCTAATGCTGAGTACCGGCCATAAACCCACCGCCACCGACCACCCGCACCCTACCTTTAGTCCAGACGGTACACGCATTGAAATAGAATCGGCTATGCTATCGGCAGATAATAAATCAATGAATATCTGCATTATCCCCGTACCGGAAAGCTGGTTGAAAAGGAAGTACTAAAAGCTTACACTAACGCCCATAAATAAAAAAGCCCGGTTAATAACCGGGCTTTTTTATACGTAATTTATAATCAGACAGCGGTCGACCTTCTGATAAGGCCTAACAGCAGCGCGATAATGGCAATAACCAGTAATACATGTATCAAGCCCCCGGCTGAATACAAAAATACGCCTAATGCCCACCCGATGATGAGGATAACGGCGATGATATACAATAGTGATCTCATAGTAGATTGTTTAATTAATAATGTTTTTCTACTATGATAATACCTGAAGCGACAAAAGGTTTTAATATTATTTATTTAGTGAGCATATAAATATCGACATCCTCATGTTCACCGGATTAGCCGCTGCAGCAAACAGACTGGTAATGCCAGTAAATCAACGTACCTTAATACTTCTAGGCAAAATCATATTTAAAAAAAGGCCGAATATTGAGTATATATATCCTGTATGCTTGTCTGTGTTATAACCAAGAGCTTAGAATAACCTTCCGCGGGAATCATTTAAGCTTGAATTAACAGATTATACACCTTAAATCAAATGATTATGATTTCTTTTTACAGTAAAAAGTGGCGAACCTGTCGTCTTCTTGCTTTGCTGTTTGTTTCACTATCCTATAGTTTAGCGTTTGGTCAAACCCAAACAGTTACCGGAAAGGTTATTGACAGCAGCACAGGCGATCCGGTAATAGGCGCAACCGTTGTGTTAGTTAACTCAACTACCGGTGTAGCCGCAGATGTTAACGGGTCTTTTAAGATCAATGTGCCGGCGGGGGCAATACTTCGGTTTAATAGTGTTGGTTATATTAGTGTTAAAGCGCAGGCCGATTTCACTAAACCAATGGTTATAAAATTGGCGCCGGATAAAACCGGGCTGAACGAAGTTATTGTAGTTGGTTACGGACAGCAGAGAAAAGCGACAGTTACCGGGGCTATTGCTACTGTAGATGCCCATACTTTTGAGGACAGGGGCCCAACAAACAACCCGATCGCAAATCTTCAGGGCCAGGTCCCTGGCGTAGTGGTTACCAGGACCTCAGCTCAGCCAGGCCGCGAAAACTGGAATTTTCAGATACGCGGTGCCACATCTGTTAATGCCCAGGACCCGCTGGTTATCCTGGATGGTATAGCTTTAAATAATAACAATGAGCTAAACTCCCTTAACCCTAATGATATTGATAATATTTCTTTCCTGAAAGACGCTGCCGCCTCTATTTATGGGGCCAGGGCAGCTTATGGTGTGGTGTTAATTACAACCAAAAGAGGAAAGGCCGGCAAGATGACGATCCAGTATAATCCTTCTGTTTCCGAAAAGCTGATTGGTTTACAGCCGAAGACCGTTGATCTGGCTACATGGGCCAGCGGCGCATCACAGGCGCTGACGAACGATGCCTATGGTGTTGCACCTACAACCTATATTTGGTACCTGTATGCACAGTTGGCACTGGCCAATTTAGGCAAAGTGATACCCGCGACAGCCATTCCTGGCTATAATGGCACGGCAATAACCGCAGGCCTGTTTTATAACGGGACACCGGTCCCGGTTTTTACTGATGTGAAAGAGTTTGATTTTCTGGATACAAAAATGTCCGATGTATTGTGGGGCCGGGCAACCTCAACGGAACATAATTTGAACGTTTCCGGGGGTAGCGAAAAAGAACAATATCGCTTTTCGGCAGGTTATCTGAATGATGGCAGCCAGCTAAGATGGGGCAATAACGGTAATCAGCGTTATAACCTGCGGTTTAATAACGATTATAAGTTTGGACCGGCATTCAATATGTCCAATACTGTTTCGCTGGAAAAAAATGACATCCAGCAGCCAACACTTTACAGCTTTACAAGCTATAGCGCTTTAGGCACTTCCTTTATGCCGGGTGTTCCAGCCCTGACCGTTTCGGGCAGGCCTTACGCCTGGGGCACAACCTACAGCCCGCCGGGCTTGTTAAGAGATGGCGGTGACAACCTCGAAGCCAATACACGTATTTTACTAAATACCAAGTTGAACTTTAATTTTCTGGAACATTTTACAGCCAGTGCCAACATTGGTTATAATACCTGGTATCAGGATCAGCGGGTGCAAACCAAGCAGGTTCAGATGTACAGCTACTATGATACGAATTTGATTGTAACAAATCCGAGTGCAGGTGGCACCAGCGCCAGCGGCGGCAACTTAAGTTCCAATTATTATCGCCAAAACATCACTGATCCTTTTTATACCTTAACCGGAACAGTTGCCTATACCAATACCTTTAACAAGGTACACAATGTAATGCTGATGGCCGGCACATCGTATGAACGCGATGAATACGATATGTTTAACGCCCGCACCTTTAATTTGCTTAGTGATGATATTCCTGCATTGGGCCTCGGGCTCAGCAGCGGAACTGCCGGTTATGTTACTGATGGTGAAGAAAGGTACCATACAGCCTTAGGTTCTTACTTCGGGCGTTTTACCTATAATTACAAAGGAAAATATATGCTTGAAGCTATAGGACGCTATGACGGTTCCTCACGTCTTATAGATTATAAAAGGTGGAAGGCCTTTTATGGTGCCTCTGCAGCCTGGCGTTTATCAGAAGAGGGTTTGATCAAGAAGCTGAACTTTTTTGATGACCTGAAATTGAGGGTAAGCTACGGTACTTCAGGTAACCAAACGGGTATCGGGCGCTACGATTATCTCCAGTCTTTGAATGGTGGAAGCAGCGGTAGTTTGTTGGGATCCACAATTGCCTCACAGGTAACCACCACCGGTTCGCTCGTATCGCTTGACCGTACCTGGGAAACTGTAAAAAAAGCGAACCTTGGTGTCGACTTCGCTATACTGAAAAATAAATTAAGCGGCACTTTTGAAGTTTTCCAAAACCGGAATGATAATATGCTGATCCAGGTAACTTATCCGGGCACCCTGGGGGCAGCAGCTCCTGCCAGCAACAATGGCAATCTAAAAACCTGGGGCTGGGAAGGACAGTTGACTTATCGCGATCATATAGGCAAAGTTAGTTTCTCAATCGCGGGAAATATTACAGACAGCCAGAACAAGTTGATTTATTATAACGGTGTGCCTCTCATTGCCAGCGGCTACAATGCTACGGTAGAAGGCTATCCGCTGGGCTCTTATTTTGGCCTAAAATACGATGGCAAGCTACAGAGTCAAAGTCAGGTAGATGCTTACAATAAATTTTATACCGGTAATACCATAGGATTGCCTGCTGCCACACCCCTGGCTAATCCGGCAGGTCAGTTTTCCGGTCTGCGCCCCGGCGACAATTCTTTTGCGGATGTGAATGGGGACGGTAAACTTACCGCAGGCACTTCGACCAAAGACATGGGCGACTTTGTTTACTTAGGGTCCGATGTTCCGCGCTATGCATATGGTCTGAACCTGGGTGCCCAATGGAATGGTTTTGATTTCTTTGCCATTTTGCAAGGCGTTGGAAAGCGTACTATTTTCCGTGCAGGCAGCGCCAATAACTGGCGTGTTCCTTTTACTTCCATCAACCAAATGCAAACCACCAGTTGGGTAGGAAACGTTTGGTCGCCGGAAAATCCAAGCGCTTACTATCCTAATCTCCATTCAGCTAACAATAATGCCATTAACAATTATAACTATCAGGCATCTACCTGGTCGGTGGAGAACGGCGCTTATCTGCGGTTAAAAAACCTTGTGATAGGTTACAGCCTTCCCAAGGCGTTATTGCAGCGGACAAAAGCATTAAGTTCTGTTCGGTTCTACATTTCCGGAAGCGACCTATGGGAAGTATCAGCAATCCACGACGGGTGGGACCCCGAAACTACGAGAACTGCCAGTGGTAATGAACGATATCCGTTTTACCGGTATTTGACCCTGGGTGCTAACATCACATTTTAATTCCTGATTACATGAAAAATCATAATAAACTCAAAATAACATTTTTACTGGCCACACTAATTTCAGTTCAATTGGCTTGTAAAAAATCATTGGACCTGAAGCCGCTGGACCAGTTGTCCGATGCCGCTTACTGGCAGAAACCATCCGACTTCAAAACTTTTGCAAATCAATATTATGGCTACCTCCGTAATTTTGGCCAGTTAATGACCGATAATCCCCATTACGATGGCCGCGCCGATATCTTCGGCGGTGGCGGCGCATTCGGGGCCGGTACAAACACCCTTGTGACAACAGACGGAAACTGGAACTCTAATTATTCCCGGATCCGCAACTGCAATTACCTGCTTGACCGCGCCGCCAATTATGCAAATGCTGCGGACATTGCCGCTTATGTGGCCGAGGCCAAATTTTTTAGGGCGTATTGCTACTTTGACCTTTTACAGCTTTACGGTGAAGTGCCGGTGGTAACCAAATTGCTGGCCCTGGATGATCCTTCCCTGTATGGGCCGCGTGCTACCAGGGATGCAGTAGTTGATCAGATCATTGCCGACCTGGAGGCAGCAGCCGCAAATTTGCCTGCCACAATTGCCCCCAGCTCTGCGGATTATGGACGGCTGACCAAAGCTGCCGCGCAGGCATTTTTGGGAAGGGTTACACTTTACGAGGCGACCTGGCAAAAATTCAGAAATGGCGACGCCACGCGCTATAACGCCTTGTTTGATAAATCTATAGCGGCATCGAACTCCGTAATGACCACCAACCAGTATGCGCTGTTTGGTACAGCGGCAAATGATGCATTGGGTGGAGGGAATAGTGTAGCGTTGGGCGATTCGGCCATGAAATATATGTTCATTCTGGAAAATCCCAAGTCAAATCCTGCCAGTATCACTAAAGCGGCTAATCATGAGTATGTCCTATCCTACCGTTATGATGATGTGCTGAAACCGATTAATGTGAGTGTAAGCCGGATGGGTAATGCCATTGGCCCGCAGCAGAAATGGGTGAACGCCCCTGTTTGTACCGATGGGTTACCTATCGAGAAATCGCCCAAATTTCAAGGGTACGCTACGTATGGTTCCCAGTTCGCCAATCGCGACAACCGACTTAGATATTCCATTAAAGTTTATGGGATGTATTATTGGTATGGCGCCTTCAATCCGCGTGTTACCTGGTTAAATGATGCGCCAGACCGCGCGAGCTCGCTTGGCCAGGTTACGCAGGTAGGTGGTTATGGGAATCAAAAATGGATGTCTGAAAGAGCCGTTCCCGACCAAAAAGAATCTGAAGATTATCCCGTTATCCGTTATGCAGAAGTGTTGTTAAATTATGCAGAAGCCGTTTATGAACGTAATGGGACTATCACCGATGCTGACCTAAATAAATCATTGAATCTGGTGCGTTTACGGGCGAATCAAAAAAATGGGATGCCACCCCTAACCAATGCTTTCGTATCGGCTAACGGACTGGATATGCGGACAGAAATCAGACGCGAGCGTTTTGTGGAATTATATTTCGAGAATTTCCGGTTCGATGACATTAAGCGCTGGCATAGTGCCACAACCGATTTGGTTAGCAATACAGGGGGTACCGCCTATGGCAATGTGGCTGGTTTTATCAGTCCATGGCCTGTAAGTATCCGCTACAAAGGCACACAAGCCGAGTTAGGGCCAAATGCGCTCAGCCCCAAGCCTTCTAATGCGCTGGACTCGAATGGCAACCTGATACTCGATCAAACTGCACGGTCATTCACCGAAAAAAATTATCTGTATCCAATTCCAACTACGGAGATAGCTTTAAACCCGCAACTGAAGCAAAATCCGGGCTGGTAAACCAATCTACAAATGCCGTCTGCTTTCACAGACGGCATTTTTTTTATTGTCCCCTATTAGGGACATAGGCCAATATGAATGACGTTGCAGTTTAATCATTTCAGCTGATGAACAATTATTATCCTATATAGCGTGTAATTCCGGGATGGGCGCCTTTAATTATCTTAGATAAATAATAATATGTTTGTTATAAGGGGCTATCCAGAGTATAAAACAACTCATCTGCTGTCTTTGCATTATCTGTTTGGAATAACAAGCGGCCGAAAATATAAACGATAGGAAAAAAATGAAGCGTAAAATATGTTACCAGTTATTGTTGGCAAGCTTATTATTAGCTGGGACTTATTCAAGTTTACTGGCACAAACTAAAGCCGCTGCCCGGCTGGAATCTCCCGATCATCAAACTAAAATTGAATTAAAAATAACTGAGACCGGGCAACTGGCCTATCAAATGAAGTTTAACGGGCACGGGGTGGCTGAATGGTCGGCCCTGGGCTTAGAGACGAACGGGCCGGAATTGTCGAAAGGGATTAAGATCAAAAGCCAGGTAAAAACTGATCATAAAAAAAGTTTTGACTGGCCACTGGGTGAAGATAGCAAAATTGATAACCATTACCAGCAGTTAGTGTTGCACTGTTCATCAATAAACGCCAGGTTTGATGTAGTTATGCGCGCTTACAATGGCAGTTTCGCCTTTCGTTACATTTGCAGGGACATAGGCAAAGGCATAGTAAAGTTAAAAAAAGAGTTAACGGAGTTCAACCTGTCTGACATTTATGAGATCTACCAATATCACGAGGAGTCTATTTTCCGCCCGGTACGTTTAAATGACCTGCCGGGAATTTGCGATATGCCCGCTACACTTGTTTCCGGCCAACCGCTTTATCTGAGCATAGGCGAAGCAGAAAACCGTAATTACACCAAATGCGTATTAATTAAAGGGCCAAAACCCAATAGCCTTCGTTTTGATTTTTATACAGATACGATTTATCGGAACAATGAAATTAAAGCTGTAAACAAAGATACTCAAGTGGAATTCCGGGATAGCCTGATTACACCCTGGCGGACGATTAGCTGTACCGGGACGGCCATTGGCCTGCACGCGTTTAGCGAGCTTAATTTAAAATTGACAGAACCATTAACGGACGCCCCTCCGGTTAATGTTAAACCCGGAAAAGTTTTCAGGGTACCTGTAAATACCCAGGGCGGGTTAGACGGGATTGAACTGGCCAAAAGAATGAATTTTCAATACATTATGTTTGATGCAGGCTGGTATGGTGCAGAATTCCGTACAACTTCCGACCCAACCCAAACCATTCCGGAACTGGATCTTCCAAAAGTGATTGCTTATGGTCAGTCTAAAGGCATAGGCGTTATACTATATGTTAATTACGTGGGGCTGAAAGCCAAGCTGGATACTATTTTGCCCCTTTATAAAAAATGGGGTGTAAGCGGCTTGAAATTCGGATTTGTAGATGGCGGCACTCAAAAAGGGCTTTCCTGGCTGGATTCGGCCATGCAAAAGGTAAATGATTATGGTTTTATACTTAATGTACATGACCATTACAAACCTACCGGACTAAGCCGCAGGTACCCCTACCAATTATCGCAGGAAGGTATTCGCGGTGATGAAAACAGCCCTGATGCCTTTCATAACACTGTGTTGCCCTACACACGTTATTTAGCAGGCCCTGCCGATTTTACATTTTGCTATCCAAACGCCACAAACGCCTTTAGTAAAAATTTAAAAGTAAGTAAAGCACAACAACTGGCATTAACTGTGGTTTACTTTGATCCTTTACAGGCTATATTTTGGTATGGCAAGCCGCAGGATTATAATACCGACGATCCGGACCTGGGATTTTTTAAATCGGTCCCGACGGTATGGGACGAGTCGCACTACCTTCAGGGCGAGATCGGGAAATCTATAAGTGTAGCACGGCGTAAAAAAGATGTATGGTATTTAGGCAGCGCATCAGGGTTAACGCCCCTGACGACGCATCTTAACCTAAACTTTTTAAAAAAGCACTTTACTTATACCGCGACCATTTACGAGGATGATGGTAAAAACGGCATAAGGATCAGCACCCGGAAGGTGACATCAAAAGACCAGCTTGTTGTTGATATAGCCGAAAAGAGCGGCCAGGCAGTAATTATCTGCCCAAATGAACACCAATAAATTAAATAACGTGATGATAGCAATGACGAAAAAAATATTTGCGGCAGGCGCTGTGCTTTGGTTTTGCTGCTTTTTATCAATCTACGCAACAGCGCAAACAAAAACATTTATTCATCCGGGGGTATTACATACTTTTAAAGAATTCGGTCAGTTAAAAAAAACGGTCGATCATAAAATTGAACCCGGCTATAGCTCTTACCTGTTGTTAAGATCGAACCCCGCGGCCGCGGCAAATTACCGGATGAACGGACCCTATAAAGTTATTGCGAGGGATGGTGAATATGCCTGGACCAAACCTAAAATGGAGGCCGATTTCAGCGCGGCATATTTAAATGCCATTATGTGGATGGTTACCGGTGACAAAGCACATGCTAAAACATCACTCCATATTCTGGAGGCATATGCCGACACGCTAAAAACAATACCCTCAACAAATGATTCACCTTTGCTGGCAGGCCTGGAAGGCTTTAAAATAATTTATACAGCTGAGGTTTTGCATTATACCTACAAGGATATGGATGCAGTGCAACTGGCAAAGATCACAAGCATGATCACAACTGTTTTTTTACCAGTTATGGATGGGTTTTATAATACTAAACCTTATACCAACGGAAACTGGGGCGCCATTGTAACTAAAGCCTATATAGCCGCAGCCATATTTCTGGACAATCGGCCCATGTATAATAAGGCGATCGATTTTTATTATAATGGTAACGATAATGGCTCGTTAAAAAATTATATCAGTGGCAAGACCGGGCAATTACAGGAAAGCGGAAGGGACCAGGGCCATAGTCAGTTAGGTATTGGAGCCTTAGCCACCACCTGCGAAGAAGCCTGGCAACAAGGTGATGATCTGTACGCTGCACTGGAAAACCGCTTGTTAAAAGGGTTTGAATATGTGGCAAGATATAATCTTGGCGACGATGGTGTCCCTTTTACCACATGGCATGATATTACGGGTAAATACAGTGACTGGACAACCATCTCTGCAAAAGGGCGTGGCAGGTTCATCCCTATTTACTACATGGCCTATCATCATTATGTGATACGCAAAGGTTTAAAAATGCCCTATACAAAACAGGTGATAGATAAGGTTGGGCCCGAAGGCTTTGACCGTGATCAGCCCGCCTTTGGCACCTTTCTTTTTTCAGTAAATTAATGAGTTGATCAGCTTACTTGACCTTCACAACAGGAATTGAGTATAATTGCTGGTATTTTTTGTCTTAAGGTTATGCATAAACATCCCTTAGATCCTTCGAAAGATCTGGACATACAATTTTTGCAGCCTGCCGTTACCAAAAAGATGGTCAATGAGCATTGGAACGCTATACTTCTTCAGCTGGGGGAGGATAATTCGGCCAACCCAAAAAACAATGGGACAGAAATAAAAGACGATAGCCAGGCTAATAATCCCAATGGCCTGAACCCATTATAAACCGGGATACAAATTTTATTTAATATCGCTATCCATAACGAAAAACCCTTTCACTGTTTTATTGGTTATAATTAATCAAAATCAGCGTATTATGAGATCGATCTGGAAAGGCTCCATAGGGTTTGGCCTGGTAAGCATACCCGTTAAATTGTATTCGGCGGTGCAAAAAAGCTCGCTCGATTTGGATATGCTGGATAGTCGCGACCACTCACGTATACGCTTTCAACGCGTGAATGAACACACCCATAAGGAAGTGCCCTACGAAAAAATTGTGAAAGGTTATAAAATGGACGATGACTATGTGATACTGGAAGAACGCGATTTTGAGGATGCCAGCCCCGAGAAAAGCAAGAATATTGAGATTGAAAGCTTTGTAAATATTGATGAAGTAAACCCGATGTATTACGAAACATCGTACTATGCCGAGCCGGATACAAAAAGCAACAAAGCCTATGCACTGCTAATGCAGGCTATGACCAAATCAAAAAAAGCCGGACTGGCCCGGTTTGTATTGCGTAGTACCGAGAACCTGTGTATTGTGCACCCTGTAAATAATGTAATGGTGATTACCCGGATACGCTTTGCCCAGGAAATACGCAGTACCGAGGATTTGAACGTCCCCAAAAGTGTAGAGGTAACCAAAAAGGAACTGGACATGGGTTTAGCGCTTATTAACCAGTATTCCGAAAAATTTGACGTCTCGAAATTTAAGGATGATTACCATGATGAGTTGCTGAAGATCATCCACGCCAAAGCCAAAGGGAAAAGACCTACCATTAAAAAACTTAAACCGCATAAAACTAAAAGTGATGACCTGTACGATCAGTTAATGCAGAGCTTGAGTGCCAAAAAGGGTGCATAAATATCATTTTAAGTTATATTATTGATTTTTAAGAAAAAATAAAAACTTAAAGTTTTTCAAATGGTTATTCTCATACATCGAAAATTTAAAACAGAAGAACATGAGAACAAAATCATCACAGCCGGAAACAACTACCGAGGTACAGGAGTCGGCATTAAACGAATTATTTTTAGACGAATTAAAAGATATTTATTGGGCGGAAAAACACCTGGCAAAAGCTTTGGTTAAAATGGCAAAAGCTGCTACATCTGATGAGTTGAGGCAGGCCATTGAAAACCACCGGGGGGAAACAGAAAACCATATTACCCGCCTTGAAGATGTTTTTGAATCGATAGGTGAAAAAGCGGCAGCTAAAAAATGCCCTGCTATGGAAGGCCTGATTGAAGAAGGCCAGGAAATTATTAAGGACACTGAGGATGGCAGCATAACCCGCGATGCCGGCCTTATCTCATCTGCACAAAAAGTTGAGCATTATGAAATAGCCTCGTACGGTACCCTGCGCACATTAGCCCTTACTTTAGGGTACAATGAAGCGGCAGACCTACTGGAAGCTACGCTGAAAGAAGAAAAAACCTGCGATGAATTGCTTACTCAAATTGCCGAAAGCTGGATAAACCAGGAAGCCAGCACCGAAAAGGAATAGTTTCTAAGATTACTATAAGGCAAGGAAAGCCGCTCAATTGAGCGGCTTCCTTGTTTTTAAATTTTTTGCAAAGTATCTTACTTCTTCTTACCCAATCTATCTACGTGTAGCTGGTCAAGACTCATCATTTCCTTCATGGTGCGCTGCATGCTATCGGCAGAACCATCAAGGAATATCACATTACCCTGCGAGTTTTCAGAGAAGTGTTTAATGGCTTCCGTCCACATGGTAAACAGGATAACCGAGGTATCCATATTGGCTTCCTGCATTTCTTTAGCGGCAACGGTCATACCCTTAGCTACTTCCTCGCGGAATAAGGCAATACCTTGTCCGCGCAGCTGGGCGGCCTGGCGTTCGGCCTCGGCGGCAATTTTAATGGCGTTACCTTCAGCTTCGGCGCCTTTGGTTTTGGTGATCAGTAAGGCCTGGCCTTCATTCTCGGCTGCAGCTTTCAGGTTGTTCGATGCAACTACCTGGCTCATCGATTTCATAATAACGTCGTCAAACGTAATATCGTTCAGCTGCAGATCCTGCAGGTGATAACCCCAGCTTTCCAGTATCTGGTCTAATTGCTCTTTTACATGCTCCACAATATCGCGGCGAAGTATCAGCACATCCGATTGGCGTTTGGTAGCTACAAAGGCCCTGATAGACCCTTCAACGGTGCGTATCAGCGCCTGCATCAGGTTGCGGTCATCAACAAACTTAAAGGCTACATTTTTAATGGTTTCTTCCTGCTGGTCTAAAACCGAATATAGCAGCATGGCCTTAAAGTATACATTAGCCTGATCGACAGTTACGGCCTGGAACTCCAGTTCGACGGAGCGGTTCTGGATAGAGATACGGGCATATATCTGTTCTATAAAAGGCACCTTAAAATTTAAGCCCGGCATTAATACACGGCGATATTTGCCAAACACGGTAATAACACCAACCGTACCTTGCCTGATAGTTACAAACGAAGTCGACAGGATAATAAGGGCTATAAAAACGATAATTAATAAGGGGACATATGATTCCATAAAAGGGGTTTATTTAGATAATTAAATATAGATAATTATTTGGAGTACAATTTGCTTAATTAAAATAGCAAATTCAAATAAACTGCATTATGAACTTAAAACGAACCTTCGGAGCAATACTTACTGTGTTAGGTATTATCGGTGTGATCTACACAGGAGTAGAGATTGTACAGCATACAGGACAAATGACCACCCTGGTAGTGGTAGGCCTTATTGGTTTAATATTCTTCTTTACAGGGATAAGCCTGGTACGTAATACAGCCGATACCGCAAAATAAAAACGGGCATAAAAAAAATCCTTCCACTTTTCAGGGAAGGATTTTTCATTTGTATCGGGTTTTAGTTTTAGTTATTCGTGTTTTTATCCTCGGCAGACGGGCCCGAGGTAAGTTCGTTTTTGAAGGATGCCAACATACGTCCACCCCTGTAAAAATAACGGCTGTAGTAGCTATCATCGATATTGCTGATGGCGACACCTTTTGATGACGCATGCGCAAAACGCCCGCTGCCCAGGTAAATACCAACGTGGGTAATACTACGGCTGTGTATTTTAAAGAACATCAGGTCGCCTTCTTTCAGATCATCTTTAGCAACGGGGGTAACCATGCTAAAAATATCGCGCGAATTGCGTTTGATATCCAGGTTAAAAACCTTTTCGTAAAGTTCTTTTGTGAAAGCCGAGCAATCAATGCCTTTTTTTGATGAGCCGCCAAAACGGTAAGGGGTGCCTATCCAATCGTAAACAAATTGAAAAAGTTTAACGTTTGAGGTAGCATTTAACGCTACACCCATAATTTGCGACATATAATCTTTGGCTAAGCTTTCCTGATCGTCTGACTTATCAGGTGCTTGATTTGGAACAGTTTTTGTTTGCGCTTGTGCAGCTAAAACGCTGAAAAATAACGCAATAACAAGAGTAAATTTCTTCATTAATCCTTAGTTTATTCGGGTTAATTACCACAAAGTGTTTCTAAAAGGGGACACCTTGCCTATTGTTGAGTACAAAACTATACAAATTTTTTAAAATACCAAATCCTGATGAAATCTTTTTCCATAGGTAAATTGGAAAAAGTTTTAAACCATTGTTAATAAAATTGCGCAAAAATTAACACCACGGGACGAATTTGTATTATCTTTTAAATTTTCTGAGCCTATTTCCTAATCATAGAATTTGACTGTCTCATTACAAAACCAGGCAGAGAAGTTGCAGCATTGATAAAGCATTACCGGGGTAAAAAGTATCCGATAATCATCATTCAATAATTTCCCTGTTTTATTACCATCCGCAACAACAAATTGTACTTATTGTTAGTATTTTATCGGAAAAACGTTCCCAAAACAATAAAAACAGCAAATTCCTTAAAAAATTGCACACAAAAATAACATTGTTACCATTAAAAGATTATTACGCCATATGCGCAAATTACCGCCACTTCCAACACACTAAGCAGCGATACCCAAAATCTTATTTTGCATTTTTTCTTCATTACAAAGTGCAGTAAAACCATCTAAAATATTATGCATGAATAATTCTTTATAACAAGCCTGTTGCAGTTTCGATATATGGCAGGATATAATTAGATTTGCGCTTCTCAACAAAAAAGATTGATCGTTTAAGAAAACAAATGGGTTCAATAGCTATTACAAAAGAAACTTACCTGATGTGGTATGAGCAGATGCTGCTTATGCGCAGGTTTGAAGAAAAAACAGGGCAATTATACGGACAACAAAAAATAAGGGGCTTTTGCCACTTATACATTGGCCAGGAAGCCGTTTTGGCCGGCGCCATGTCTGTATTGAAAAAAGGCGACAGCATGATAACCGCCTACCGCGACCACGCGCATGCTATAGCAATGGGTACTGCCCCAAAAGCCGTAATGGCTGAAATGTATGGCAAAGCTACCGGTTGCTCTAAAGGTAAAGGTGGCAGCATGCACATGTTTGATAAAGAAAACCATTTTTACGGCGGGCACGGTATTGTTGGCGGACAGGTACCACTGGGTGCCGGTATCGCATTTGCCGAGAAATATAAAGGTACCGACTTTTTAAGCGTTGCTTATATGGGCGACGGTGCTGTGCGCCAGGGTGCACTTACCGAAACCTTTAACATGGCCGCTTTATGGAAACTGCCTTGCATATTTATTTGCGAAAACAATGGTTATGCCATGGGTACCTCTGTTGAGCGTACCACCGCCCAAACTGATATTTATAAGTTAGGTTTACCTTATGGCATCCCGTCATCACCGGTTGATGGCATGGACCCTGTTGCGGTACACAATGCTATGGACGAAGCAGCCCAGCGTGCACGTGCCGGCGAAGGCCCTACCTTTTTGGAAATGCGTACTTACCGTTACAAAGGCCACTCTATGAGCGACCCACAAAAATATCGCACTAAAGAAGAGCTGGAAAGCTACAAAGCGAAAGATCCTATTGAGGCGGTAAAACAAACTATCCTTAAAGAAGCTTATGCTGATGAGAAATGGTTTGACGAGATGGATGCAAAAATAAAAGGCATTGTTGACGAATCGGTACAATTTGCTGAGGAATCACCATGGCCTGAGGCTTCTGAACTATATACTGATGTATATGTGCAGCAAGATTACCCATATATTCGCGACTAACCCTTTTACTAACATACAATAACAGAATTCATCAAAACTGAGATATGGCTGATGTAGTTAAAATGCCTAAAATGAGCGACACCATGACTGAGGGTGTTATTGCTAAATGGCATAAAAAAGTAGGCGACAAAGTAAAATCGGGCGATGTAATTGCCGAGATTGAAACTGATAAAGCCACTATGGATTTTGAATCGTACCAGGATGGCGTACTGCTGTACATTGGTATTGAAGAAGGCAAAGCCGCCCCTGTTGATAGCGTAATTGCTGTTTTAGGGAAAGAAGGCGAAGATTACAAAACTGCTTTGGAAGGCGCATCTGCACCTGCTGCTCCTGCTGAAGAGAAGGCAGCCCCTGCCCCCGCTGCTGATAAAGCCTCTGCCGCAACCCCGGCGCCTGAAGCCAAACCAAAAGTTGACACAAGCAGCATCCCGGCAACGGTTATCCGCATGCCTTTGCTTAGCGATACCATGACCGAAGGCACTATTGAAAAATGGAACTTTAAGGTTGGCGATAAAGTAAAAGCCGATGATTCACTGGCAGATGTAGCTACCGATAAAGCTACCATGGAGGTGGTTGGTTACGAAGCCGGCACCCTTTTATATATAGGTGTAAAAGAAGGCGAAGCCGCCAAAGTAAATTCTATCATAGCTATTGTTGGTAAAGAAGGGACTGACATTACTCCTTTACTGCAAGATGGCGCCGATGCACCCGCCGCTGAAGTCGCGCCGGCAGATAAAAAAGAAACCACTCCGGCCGCACAGGAATCTGCTGCTACTGCCGCACCGTCAAGTGCTGACGACAGCCGGGTAAAAGCATCGCCGCTGGCACGTAAAATAGCTAAAGAAAAGGGCATAAACCTTAATGATGTAAAAGGCAGCGCTGATGGTGGCCGCATTATTAAGAAAGATATTGAAGGCTTTACGCCATCAACCCAGCAGGTACAGGAAGCCCACAAAGCTGCCGAAGCTGCTCCGGCTAAAACAGATAAAGCCCCTGTAACCCTGCCAACTTATACCGGCGAGGAAAAATTCAGCGAGCGCCCGGTTACGCAAATGCGTAAGGCTATTAGCCGGCGTTTATCCGAAAGCTTGTTTACCGCACCGCATTTCTACGTAACCATGTCTATTGATATGGATTCGGCAATAGCGGCGCGCACTAAAATGAACGAGTACGCCCCGGTTAAAATATCGTTTAACGACTTGGTAGTTAAAGCGTGTGCTGTAGCCTTAAAATCGCACCCGGCCATTAACTCATCGTTCCTGGGCGATAAGATACGCACTAACGAGCACGTACACATAGGTGTTGCCGTTGCTGTTGATGAGGGCTTGCTGGTACCGGTAATTAAATTTGCCGATGGCAAATCGTTAAGCCATATTTCATTAGAAGTGAAAGACTTTGCCGGCAAAGCAAAAAGCAAAAAATTACAACCTGCCGAAATGGAAGGCTCAACCTTCACCATATCAAACCTAGGTATGTTTGGTGTTGACGAGTTTACCGCTATTATTAATACACCAAACGCTTGTATCCTTGCAGTTAGCGGCATACAACAAGTGCCGGTAGTTAAAAACGGCGCAGTTGTACCAGGCAATATCATGAAGGTAACCTTAAGCTCCGATCACCGTGTGGTTGACGGCGCCCTGGCTGCAGCCTTCCTGCAAACACTAAAATCGTTATTAGAAGAACCGGTGAGATTACTGGTATAGTCCTAAGCCTTGAGTCGAAAGTCTTAAGTCAATAAAAAAAAGCGTCCTGAGTTTCAGGGCGCTTTTTTTGCTTTATCCCTCTCCTTGCTATTGCATATATACAGGATGGGCGTTATAGCCCGTAATTATTTTTGATAAAACAGGTTAATAATCCTAATTTGCAATAATGAAAAAGCCGGCCACGGAAACATCTGATAATAAGATCTTCAAAATAAAAAAAATGAGGGTTAGTGATCGGAAAATTTTGAAACACTGGACGGGTGTTCTGGCAAAGATATTGTCGACTGAAACAAAAGAAAAACCATAGTAAACCATAATAACGCTACGTTAGGACGCGGTAAAATTTAAGCTACATTCCGTAGCTGTTATACTATAAACCACGCCTGATTTACGTTTCGTGATATTAGCGCAAAGCCGGTATATTGAAAAAATTAAATCTGATTACTGCATTGAAACTGCTGTATTTTCATGTGGCCTGCTGGAAAAAACTGAAGGCACACATGCTAATAGGCGTTTTGCTGGTATTTCCGTTTTTAGTAACGGCGACGCCGTTTATTGAACAGCTTGGCCTTAAAGATGGCCTTTCAAATAACGAAGTTAGGTACATATTTCAGGATTCGCGCGGGTTTATGTGGTTTGGCACCTATGATGGACTGAACCGCTACGATGGCTACGATTTTAAAATATTCAGGAATAACCCAAATGATTCGGGTTCTGTTATTCATAGTTTTATCAATACGATTGCCGAGGACAGCCGGCACAGCATCTGGGTGGGTACGCGGCAAGGGATTAGCGTGCTAAACCCGGTCTCCGAAAAATTCGCGGGTGTATTTGTTACCCGCCCGGGAATAAAACAAACCTACCGGCTACACTCGTATATTACCGCTATTCAAACTAACGAACGTGGAGAAATTTTTGTAGCAACCCAAAAAAACGGACTGATCATTTTTGATCATTTGAATAATGGGCCGGGCTTGGAGATCCCGTTTTCGAATGGTTTGCAAAAGGAATGGAATTATGCTGTTTCTGCCTTATTTGTAACCGCCGGCCAGGTTTACCTTTTTGTTGATGGTAAGGGATTGTGCCGTTATGATAGCTTAAAGCACAAACTGACATTATTAGACCCATTACTAAAAACCGCCAGTTGTATTTATGGCGAAAACGATGATCTGTGGATAGGCACCAATGCCGGCTTGTACCGTTATAATATCTTTTCCAAACACTATGAACAGGTTTTGACAGAGACAACCGGTGGGCTTAGTTCGGGCAGAATAACCTGTGCGCGGTCAATGCCCGGCAACGAGTTATGGATAGGTACCGATGGCGGCGGCATCAGTATACTAAATAAACAGACTGGGAAAATGAAGTACCTCACAGAAGGATATGGAAGGTATAATTTGTCCAGTAACGCCGTTTACTCCATATTTCTGGATAAAGAGCATCGGAAATGGATAGGTACGCTTAGGGGCGGAATCAATATTATCGACGATGTTAAAAACCGGTTTCAGAACATTGTACAGGACCCGACACATCCCAGTAGCCTGATCAATAATTTTGTTAAATCGCTTTATGAAGATCAGCAAAACAGGCTATGGATAGGCACAGATGGCGGCGGGCTAAGCATATGGAACAGGCGGAATGATAAATATGAAAACTACATTCATCAGGCTAATAAACCCGGCAGCCTTAGCTCCAATTTTATCACAAGTATTAAACAAGACCATACCGGTAAAATTTGGGTGGCCACATACAGCTCGGGTATAAACCTTTATCAACCGCAAACAAAAACCTTTAAAACCTATGCGGGGCTGGATACACTGGGTAATGCCAGGTATCAGTTTTTTTGGTTGCTGTATGAAGATCACAATCATAACTTATGGGCAAGCGGGCTTCAGAACGGTCTTTTCATTTATGACAGGGCGAACGACCAGTTCAAACTGTTTGATGCATCTGTGAGAAATATCCTCGCCTTTCAGGAAGATTCGGGCGGGCAGCTTTGGGCCGGGACATTTGATGGACTGTACAGGATAGGTGTAAACGATAAAAAACACCGGTACTATGCTATAGGTAAGCCGGTAAGGGTCATCCACGAAGACGGAAAGGGCCAATTATGGCTCGGGACGGAAGCGGGGCTGATGTTGTTTGACCGCCAACATAAAACTGTTGTAAAGCAATATACTACTGATGACGGGGTGAGTAGTAACAATATTTTGGGCATTGAGGAAGATAAGGCCGGTAACCTTTGGTTGAGCACCTATAATGGCCTTTCAAGGTTTAACCCGGGCAAAAAGTTCTTTACTAATTTTAACCTGAGCGATGGCCTGCAAAACAGGGAATTTAATTTTAATGCCTCGCTTACCCTTTATAACGGCGAATTGGCATTTGGGGGTATCAACGGGGTAAGCCTTTTTTTTCCTGAAAACATATTGCCGGTGCAAAACACGCCTAACCTGGTAGCCACATCAATAAAACTGAATAACCGGTCAGTCAGCGATCAACCAAACTACATCTCGGCTATTAACGACCAGCAGATCAGCAAAATTACCGTTCCTTATAATGAAGCTTCTTTATCGGTTGAATTTGCGGCTATAGAATTTACGGCCCAGGAACGCATTGGTTACCGTTACATGATGAAGGGATGGGATCGCGGCTGGAACAATTCAGGGCATGTGCGCAATGCAGTATATACGCGCCTTAACCCCGGCACTTACAGGCTTCTTATCAACTGCACCAATGCAGAGGGGCAATGGATAAACAAAACGGCATCATTATGGGTGGTTGTTTTGCCCCCCTGGTACCTTACGTGGTGGGCCTATTTAATTTATACCACTCTAATAGGTTGCTGCATTTACTGGTACCTTAATTATAAGTTCAGGGAAACCCGTTTGCGCTATGAAATAAAAATGGCAAAAGCCAATGCGGATAATCAAAAAAAGTTACAGGAAAAAGAGCGGGAGCTGAACGAACGCCGGGTGGACTTTTTTACCGGGATATCACATGAATTCCGAACACCGCTATCGCTTATTATCAACCCTATTAAGGATATTTTAGTACGTAATGAGAATGATAATAAAACCGATCTGAGCCTGGTTTATCGCAACGCCAGACGGTTGCTAAGCTTGGTCGATCAGTTGCTGCTGTTCCGTAAAGCAGAATCGGGCGCCACAGATATTAATGCAGGGCCATTAAATATCGGCCAGGTTTGCCACGATGTTTATCTTTGTTTTGTACAACAGGCCAAAGCAGCGTCACTCACATTCGAGCTGACAATGCCCGAAGAGGAAGTGATCATTTATGGCGACCGTGAAAAAATAGAGATCATTCTGTTTAATTTGGTATCTAACGCTATTAAATACTCACCCCCTGGTAAAAAGGTGACCGTTAATCTACAATCAAATCCGGATGATGTAGTCATCAGCGTGGCAGATACAGGTAATGGCATTCCAAAAGATGTTGAAGAAAAAATATTTAATAAATTCTATCGCTCAAGGGAAACCAGTCAGCCCGTAAAAACCGGTTTCGGTATTGGGTTATACCTTGCAAAACAGTTTACCGACGACCACCACGGGACACTCACCTATAAAAGTGAACCTTCATTAGGCACTACTTTTTACCTGCAATTGCAAAAGGGGATTGCGCATTACCCCGAAAATACGGTTTCACTTGTTGCTGATGCATCTTCCGGAATATTCAGCGAACTGGCAGATCAATCGTTTGTACAGTTTGATAATCCGGGCGTTAATTTAAAAGCTGAAGAGTTTCAGAGCACTGAAATTTTTACGGACAGGAAGTCGGTGCTTATTATCGACGATGACTATGATATCCGCAAATATATTAAGAGCACACTGGAAGAACAATACATCATTTTTGAAGCGGAAGATGGGAACGCGGGGTTGCTTGCCGCCAGGGAAAAACACCCCTCGTTAATTATTTGCGATGTGATGATGCCCGGAATGAACGGGCTTGAACTTTGCGCGCTTATTAAACAGGACCCATCGATGAATTTTATCCCCATGATACTGCTTACGGCCAGTTCATCACCCGAAGGGAAAATAAAAGGGCTGGAAAGCGGCGCAGACGATTATATCAGCAAGCCCTTTGAAAAAGATGTGCTTATGGCGCGGGTTGCAAACCTTTTACTCATCAGAAGCAATTTGCAAACATATTTTTATAATGCCATTACCCTCAAATCTGCAGAGATCAGTATTTCTGATGAATATAAACAGTTCCTAGAAAAATGTATAGTTATTGTTGAAGCGCACATGACCGATCCAAACTTTAACATTCAGGTACTGGCAGCCGAACTGGGTGTTAGCCGGTCTAATTTGTTCCGCAAGGTGAAATCGTTATCGGGTCATAACATTAACGGGTTCATCAGGTATATCCGCCTGCGCAAGGCAGCCGAACTGTTGATCCAGACGGAAATGAATGTCAACGAAGTGGCCCTGGAAACCGGGTTTAACGAAATAAAGTATTTCAGGACCCAGTTCCACAAATTATTCAACGCCAACCCATCCGATTTTGCCAGGCAAAACCGCCCGGCATTTAAAAAGCGTTATAACGTTATCGATTAATCAACAGGCCCTACATTATCTGAAATCATTATAAAGGACCTTTTTGGTCATATTGTACCCTTTAAATGGTCATTTTATACCCTTTATTTTTTTTTTAATCCCATCATATTAGCTGCTATAAACCAATTATTGAATTATCGGTAAACTTTTACTTCAGTAGCCCTTATGAGTAATAACAACCAATTATCAAACTGGTGGGATGAATCCCGACTGGGAAATGTTAACGCTTTCGGTTATATCCATCGCGAATTATATCCGGTATTATACCGTTATATGTTCAAGATCATTAAAGATGAAGACATTTGCCAGGACCTGCTGCAGGATGTTTTTGTAAAGTTATGGGAGCGGAAAGGAACCATAGGTCCTATCCGTTTTGTAAAGGTTTATTTTTTCAGAACGGCACGATCGTTAGCTATCAACCACCTTAAGTGTTTAAAAAATAACAATGTGCCCTTTGAAGAAGGCATGGAACCCGATATGGTTTTTTCGCCGGAAGAGGTATTGATGGGAAACGAGCATCACGCCGAGGTATCCAAAATACTAACCATGGCTTTAAATACGTTGCCAAAACGTCAGCGGGAAATGATATTTTTAAAATACTTTGATGGCTGGAGTTATGATGAGATATCAGCCGTAACCGGCATTAATTACCAGTCGGTAGTGAACCATGTCCACCGCGGCATTATACAGTTACGGGGCGGTATAACCAATGCAAACCCTCTTCAATCATGTCTGCTTACGGTTTAATAGTTTTAAATCGGGGTTGTTTTTGAATAATTGAAATTTTACATCAATTTAGTTTACATGTTTAAAATGCATAAAGGAAAAGGCCTTGCTTTGGCTGGCGCTTTTATAATAGCTGCTTTTACCGCTTTCGGGCAAGCTGAAATAAGGCCCGGCGAGGTGTGGCCGGATACTAAAGGCGAGCATATACAGGCGCATGGCGGCGGTATAACTAAAATTAAAGATACCTACTATTGGTATGGAGAAGAACGCCGCAAAGGGCTTGATACCAATAAACGTTATGTAAGCTGTTATGCATCCAAAAACCTTGCCGACTGGACCTTTAAAGGCGATGTGATACAGATGAGCGATCCTGAAAACCTGGGCAGAAAGTGGATATTGGAACGCCCTAAGGTTTTCTATAATCATAAAACCCAAAAGTATGTGATGTATTTCCATCTTGATAACGCGGCCTACAAATATGCCCGCGTTGGGATTGCGATTAGCGACCGGGCAGATGGCGAATTTAAATTTGTGAAAAGTTTTCGCCCGCTCGATCATGAAAGCAGGGATATCGGGCAGTTTGTAGACGATGATGGAAGCGCCTATTTAATTTTTGAAGATCGGCCATTCGGTTTCAGAATAGCCCGGTTAGCTGATGATTACCTTAGTTTGGAAAAAGAAATATGCCTGATACCGCAGCATATGGAAGGCGGTGCTATTGTGCATTACAAAGGGCTGTACTACGCTATAGGGTCGGCGCTTACCGGATGGCGGGCCAACCCCAATAAATACGCTACAGCGAGATCACTTGCAGGCCCATGGTCAGAGTTTAAAGATATTGCCCCGCCTGAAACTAATACTTATGGTGCACAATCAACACTTATGCTGAAAATAACAGGCAGTAAAACAACCAGTGTAATTTTTTTGGGTGATATATGGAAACCCAAAGCTCAATGGGATTCGCGCTACTTATGGATGCCTTTAGAAATTGGTGATGGAAAGTTGTGGCTACCCAAGCCAGCGGCTTTTACCATTAATGTTAAAACGGGCGAAACCCAGATAAAATAATTAATGGTAATACAATTGAATAATTATTTTGAATTAAACATGGCTTGTTTGAGTATAGAAAAGTAGTACGGGTGTCAATGAGATAATTCTTATCTAATTATCACCTTGCTTACATATTACTATGCGTTTGAAGCTTCTGTTTTTTTCCATTGCTTTTCATTTTACCCTATTTGCTTACCCCAAACTTATTACTTATAAAGCACCCCATTGTAATATATTAAGCAATACTTACACTGTGCAGGTACGGGAGGCCAACCTACCATGGCAAACAGTAGCCACTTATTTTGCCCATGTAACTGACGTTACAGGCACAAAAGGCACCGTTAAAAAAACATCCTTCGGCTATTTCGATTGTTCAGGTAAGGTGGAAGTAACCGTATTGGTTAATGATCAGCCAATCAAATCAGTCCGTATACGGCCAACAGCCAAAGGCATTGTCCCGCTTATACATGGTAATAAAATTACCTTTTTAATGAATATTTCCGATCAGCTGTCTATTGAAATAAATGGGGATATATTTAATAATTTACAGCTTTTCGCCAATCCGCTGGAAACAGACAGCCCCAGCCCAAATGATCCCAGTGTTATTTACTTTGGGCCGGGTGCACACAGGGCCGGGAAGTTAAATATCCCTTCCGGAAAAACAGTATATATAGCCGGAGGGGCGGTTGTTCAGGGCAACCTGTATATGGATCATGCAGAAAATGTAAAAGTTCGGGGCCGCGGTATTTTTACCCAGTTGGAAAACGCTGTGCCCGACACGGCACCTGTTGATAACCAGGCAGTAACTTTATCGCGTAATGATGCCATCACAGTGAATTATTCAAAGAATGTTGTAATTGAAGGGCTTATTATTTTACCGCATAAGTATTCAATTACCATTGGTCAGTCAAGCGAGGTTTTGGTAAATAATTTCAAATCTTTTAGTTCGGAAGGTAATGCCGACGGTATTGATATTTTCTGCAGCAACGATATTAAGTTGGACCACATTTTTATGCGGAATGCTGATGATTGTATTGCTATTTATGGGCACAGGTGGAATTACTACGGCAATACCCGCAACATACTGATTAAAAACGCTGTTTTATGGGCCGATGTTGCGCACCCCATTATGGTGGGCACCCATGGTGATACCCAACATCCCGACACCCTGGCAAATATGCTGTTTGAAAATATCGACATCCTTGACCAACATGAAAACCAATTAGATTATCAGGGATGTTTAGCATTGAATGCCGGCGATAATAACCTTATCACAAACATTAAGTTCAATGATATCCGTATTGAAGATATCAGAAAAGGCCAGTTAGTTAATTTACGGGTAATGTATAATAAAAAATATAATACCTCGCCCGGTAACAGGATCGAAAATATCAGTTTCATAAATGTCAGCAGCAACGGGAATCATACAGGCATGTCGGTAATTGCAGGTTATGACGAAAACAGGTTGATCAGGAACATACTATTTGAAAACCTAAAGATCAACGGTCAATTGATTACTGATGATATGGCCGGGAAGCCCCCATTTTACAAAACCGGAGATATGGCAAATATTTTTATTGGCGAACATGTAGACGGGATAAAATTTGTAAAAACCCAACTATAATGAAAGTTGCGAACTCCTTGATTTAGGCTTTAGTTAAACCAAAGCATATTTTACGATATGTTCTATTCTAATCTGGAAAAGCAAGACCGCCATCAACCTTAATATGATTTTCTTTCCGATCTTTAAGAAATGGATAATAGGCTACCAATCCATTGTATTGAAATATAGTCTGCCCGCACACAAAGCACGAGATTACACCTTCGTTTAATTTTTCGGTTCCTTCTGAGGAAAGTTCATAGTTTGAACCACACCCACCGCACTCAAGTTGAAGTCTTTCCATTACAAATGCTTAACAATTAAATACTAAAATGATTACCGCAAAAAAGATGCCCGATTGTTAAATTAATGCTATAAATAGACGTGTAATTCTCCACATGTTTCTTTCTAATTAAATGACTTGAAACCTAATTTAAACTGCCGAAGTTTCTTTCAAATCACACTCGTAATACTTGTAGCTTATAAAAATGGATGTCAGTTAAAGCAGACATGTTTTATAATATTGCCCTTTCACAAGTACAAAAAATAAGCACTGTTATGGAACGCCTGCATTAAAACATGAAGCATAATCAGGTCGGTTTTGATGGCTGTACTATAGCATGGCGGGCGCGGCAAAATCGTCCGTTAACACGCGGAGCAGGCAGCTAATCCTATCCGAATTGCCATAGTATTGTATTTTCGCGATGAGGGAACACAGGTTTTATCATAAGCTAACTTTTTAAGCGTTATATACTTATATTTGCAAGCTAAAACTAAAATCAGATGATACTTATACGCTTTCTGATCATATCAATTTGTATACTTTATATTATACGCAGCTTAGTGCGCTGGTTCTTACCTTCCATACTACAAAGTGTAATAAATAAGGCCACCCAGCAACAAGGCCATCAGCAAAATTACCGTCAGCAACAGCAACCGCGCGAAGGTTCCATAAAAATTGACCACATGCCGCAAAACAAAAGCTCGGTTCCTGATTCTGAAGGCGATTTTGTAGATTACGAGGAAATTAAATAAACCTTACAACCATGTTACCCGAAGAATTGTACAAACGCAAACATTTCGGCACGCCCGAATCGCTGATATTAATTGTTGTTAATTATGTAGTGGTTGCCGTAGGGGTTGAAATATTTGCCATGTGCACCAAAATCAACTGGTTTTTCTGGGTAATTTTAGGCGGACTTGCCTTTTACAATTACTACACCATACGCCGCAACCGCGACGAGTACGGCAAAAACAACATCATTGGCTATATCGTTAGCCTGGCGGGTTTGGTGCTGATGTTTGTCCTGTTCAGGTTGAAAGCGCAGCCTTGCTAAGTTCCCGCATATTTACATATCTCGTTGAGGGGGCTACTCTTATAGTAAGTCAGTTATAAACAGATATTTGCCCCCATAATGCGCTGACAGTGGTAGTTTCTCTCAAAGGTTAGCGGGTTTGTTCTACGCTTTATAATAACCCTTAACAATCCCCCAAGCTAGCGGAACAGGCATTTTCCATTTAAGTATCAATAGCAAAAAGACAAATCACCATATTGGTTATATTACTAATGCATCTGCTGCATCTTTTTGCCAGTATGCCGCTCTCGGTTTTGCCACGGAATAGAGGTGTAACATATCCGAACATTTATAGACCACTTAATTATAGTAAAAGTTATGTAGATTTATTTACTGGGTTGAAATCACCTGACAACTTCCTATTCTATGCATACCCGAAGCTAACCTTAAATTGCGTTATGAAAAATATCTTCCTGGTACCGGACAAAGAAAAGGACTATCAAAGCTATATGGTGTATGCCCTGACCCTTATCTGGTCCATGGTCACCGGCATCGTAGTGGCTACCGGGTTCTTTTATTTCCCTCAATTATGGTTGCGCTGGTTGCTGTTACTAAGCATCGCTCTTTTTATAGCCCTCTTTAACCTGACGCTGAACCATTTTGGACGCACCCGGGCTGCCAGCTGGTCGCTGACAGGTATGCTCTGGCTATATATTACCATTCCCTGTTACTCCGCCGGAGGGATTTTCGCTCCGGGCATTCTATCTCAAATGAGTGTCATCCTCACTGCAGGGTTTTTATTAGGCCGCAGAGGCGGGCTGGCCATCGGCTTATTAACCATCGTCGCAGATTTCGGGTTGGCCTGGCTGGAAGCCACCGGTCATTTACCTGCCCCGGTGGTTATACATGATCCGATTAGCCGCTGGATCAGCGCCATTATTCCCTTTTGTACCGTAATGGTCTTACAATATTATGCGATCAATCACCTGCGCAGCAGTTTGATTACCCTGCAACGAGAAACGATTAAGCGGAAAGCGGCTGTTCAGGAACTACAGGATTACAAATATGCCTTAGATACTTCTTCTATCGTCAGCATTTCGGCAGTAGATGGGACTTTTACCTTTGTTAACGAAAATTTCTGTACCGTTAGTAAATACAGCGCGGAAGAATTGATAGGCCAATCGCATAGCGTGCTTTGGTCAGGTGAGCACCCACCGGAGTATTTTGCTGGTTTAGGCCTGGCCATGCAGGAAGGCAAATCTTACCGCGGAGAATTTTGCAATCGGGCAAAGGATGGCTCGTTGTACTGGGTGGATACCACGATCGTGCCGTTTTTGAATGCTTCGGGCAAGGTCTATCAGTATATGTCCATCAATGGGGATATCACCCGGAAAAAGGAAGCCCTGGAACAGCTGCGAGCAAGCGAGGAACGGTACAAATCTATTATCACCGTTTCCAATACCGGTGCCTGGGAATACAATGCTGATACACACCAGGTATGGTACAGCACACAATATTTCGCGATGCTTGGCATTGACCAGCCCGATGGCGTTTGGGAGGATACAGCGGGTATGTCATGGGTTGACCGTCTCCACCCCGATGACCGCGAGCGTGCTGTAAAAATTTTCGATAAATTTTTATCAGGGGGTACAACGGAGTTATATGAGAGCATTTTCCGTATGCAGCATAAAAACGGAGATTGGGTTTGGATCTGGTCGCGTGCCAGAAGGTTGCTTGATAAGGATGGCAACATAACCAATATTACCCTCGGAACACATACTGATATTTCCGAACGTGTCAAAGCCGAGGAAAAGATCAAAGAGAGTGAACGCTTGATCAAAAAGATCACCAGCCAGGTGCCTGGTAATACGTATATGTTTGAAATAGAAGAAAGCGGAAAACCGAACATCCTCTTTGTTAATCGGGGCACGGAGGATTTTAATTTTACGGCTGATCTGGAAGAAATTTCCCGGGATGGAAATAAAGTATTGGAGGTTTGGCATGAAGACGACCGGGATCTTTTGCATGAAAAGATGAAAGAAGCCTATCAGTCGGGGGCGCCCATAAGTTTCCAATACCGCATCGTGGTTAAAGATATGATCCGGTGGCGCTGGCTACAGGCTGTTCCTGAAAAAAACAAAGAGGGTAAAGTAATCTGGTATGGGGCGACCCGCGACATCACTGCTTTGGTAGATTATATCACGTCGGTCGAGCAGATCCTATTTGATATTTCGCACGTCATGCGACGGCCCATTTCATCCATGCTGGGTATTACCACACTCATGAGCGAAGGTGGGCTGGATCGCGAAGAAATGGTGCATTTTGCCCGTCAGTTGCATCCGGTTGCCCAGGAAATGGATAAGTTCATGAGGGAGTTAAATCAGGTATATGAACAGAAACGACAAATCAATGCGCTCAATATCGATTTTTCTTTGCTGGTGGATAAACGGAATTCGTTATTTAAAATAGAAGATGATTTTGGAGATAAAAATACAATGCCTCCGGCATGAGTTCTTTTCGCTTTCAACGCAACAGTCTCTCATTGCGACGTCCCCCAGCACTGGGGGGCATACTATTTTAATTCTGTTTGCTGCACTGGCTAAACACAGGTAAAGAGTGTCCCGTAAAAACTTTAATTCCTATTCTCACTCAAATTTATATTTTTGAGGATTATATTATCATTTCAAAAATTCAAATGAATAACTGGTTCAAGCAAAATGGTATTCACCTGGCCATTATCGGGATCTTTTTAGGGATCTGTTTTTTTTACTTTACCCCTGCCTTTAATGGTAAAACGCTTGGACAAAGCGACGTGGTTGGAGCACAATCTACCCAAAAAGAAATTAATGATTACAAAGCCAAAGGCACCACTATTTTGTGGACCAACCAAATATTTGGCGGCATGCCGGCTTATCAAATATGGGCCCCTTACAGCGCCAGTATAACTACCTGGGTAATTAAAGCCGTGCAGGCCATATTCCCTAACCCGGTTGGCACCGTAATGCTGTTAATGCTGGGCGCATACTTACTATTCTGCGTTTTAAAGCTGAACCCCTGGCTTGCCGCGGCGGGCGCAATCGCCTTCACGTTCTCGTCCTACAATATAATTTTACTGGTGGCAGGGCACGCTAACCAGGCTTTTGCCATTGCTTTTTTTGCCCCTATACTGGCGGGTATTATTCTTACACTGCGTGGCAAGTATCTCACCGGCGGTGCGTTAACCGCTTTCTTTTTGGCTATGGAGATCAAATCGAACCATATCCAAATGACCTATTACCTTTTGCTGGCGTTAATTATTTTACTGGGTATCGAGCTTTATCATGCCGTAAAAACCAAAACCACCCCGGCGTTCTTTAAAGCTTTGGCTTACCTGGGCGGCGCTTTATTACTGGCTATTATGGTAAACGCAGCCGTATTATGGAGCACAGCCGAATATAGCAAGGATAGCTATCGCGGCCAATCCAACCTTACAAAAAACACCAAGGAGCCTAAAAACGGACTTGATAAAGAATACGCCTACCAGTGGAGCCAGGGCGTTGGCGAGTGTTTTACTTTCCTTATCCCTAATATGTATGGTGGCGGTTCGGGTACCGAAACTTTAGACCAATCATCTGAAACCGTTAAAGCATTTGTAGCTAAAGGCGCTACTGATGAACAAGCCTTAAACGCCGCACAACAAATATCGAACTTCCAGGGCTTATCGCTTTATTGGGGTAATAAGCCCGGCACCAGCGGCCCGTGGTATTTTGGTGCTGTAATATGTTTCCTGTTTGTATTTGGGTTATTGATTGTAAAAAACAGGTTGAAATGGTGGATACTGGGCACCGTGCTTTTAACCATGTTGTTGTCTTTCGGGCGTAACCTGCCGTTCCTTTCCGACTTATTCTTTAACTATTTCCCGCTATATAATAAGTTCCGCGCGGTTGAATCTATTTTGGCCGTAGCCAGCTTATGCTTTCCGATACTGGCATTTTTAGCTATACAGGAAGTAATAAACACAGCTGATAAGACCGTTATTCTCAAAAAGCTGATGATCACCCTGTATATTGTTGGAGGTGTTACCTTATTATTTTTAGCTATCCCCGATAGTTTGCTGGCCTTCCACCCCGAAGACCAGGCCATGGGTATAGCAAATTTAGGGCGTGCGCTGAATGGCGACACCGCCTTTGCAACTACCATTGCCAATGCCTTAACCCGCGACCGTATTGCGCTTGAGCGTGCTGATGCATTCCGCACGTTGATATTTGTGCTGATCACTTTCGGGCTTATCTGGGCGTTTATCAAACAAAAGATAAACCTTACCGTAGTGTCCCTGGCTTTGTTTGCACTTATTTTAATTGATATGTGGCAGGTTGACAAACGCTATCTGAAAGACAGCAGTTTCCAGGATAAAGTTGATGTTGATGCCCTGGTAAAACCACGCGAAGTTGACCAGTTTATTCAGCGCGACACCGATCCGGATTATCGTGTATTTGATACCTCCATAGGTTTAAAACAAGATACATTCAATCCGTTCTTCCACAAATCTGTCGGTGGTTATTCGGCAGCACGCTTAAAACGTTTTGATGAATTGATAGATAATCAGTTTACCAACAGCGTAAATAGCAACGTGCTGGATATGTTGAATACCAAATACATTATCACCACCGACCCGAAAACACAAACAGCAAGTATGCATGTAAATAGCAGCGCCTGCGGCCATGCTTGGTTTGTAAAAAAGGTAACCTTTGTTGATAACGCCGACCAGGAAATGCAGGCTATTACGGCATTCTCGCCTAAAGATGAGGCCATGGTTGATAAAAGGTTTAAAAGTATGATCACCGACCAGCAATTGGGCGGCGATACCAGCGCTAAGATCCTCCTGACTGATTATCAACCCGACCATATGACCTACCAAAGCACATCGGCCACCGGGCAGATAGCTGTGTTCTCGGAGATATATTATAACAAAGGCTGGAAAATGCTGATAGACGGTAAAGAGTCGCCTTATTTCCGCGCCGATTATGTTTTACGTGCGGCGCAAATCCCGGTGGGTAACCACAAGGTTGAGTTTATCTTCCACCCGGCCTCATACTATACCGGCGAGAAGATCTCGCTGGCCGGCTCTATCCTGTTGGTACTTGCCCTGGGCGGCGCTGCTTATAGTGGCATTAAGAAAAAACAGTAGAAAACAGCACCCTTAAAACAAGGGGTAGCAAACAAAAGAGCGATGACAAAATCATCGCTCTTTTGTTTTTTTAAGACTATCGGACAATAAAGACAGGGTCTTTCAATAATTATTGATTTTTACCCGTTTTTACCCAATCTTATCTAATTTTAACACTACTTACCAAAACTTACCGTTTTTTTAATCCGCACATCTGTGTCACTTTAAAATCGCGCATTTATCCCGATATTGCGGGCGTCAAATCCTTTCCAAAATGTCATATTCATCCTACCACATTATTTCATCTATCGGCAATACCCCATTGGTGCAATTACAAAAAATTGTGCCCGATGGCAGCGCCAATGTTTTCGTAAAACTGGAGTACTTTAATCCAACCGGGTCATACAAAGACCGGATGGCTTATGCCATGATTGACGAGGCTGAAAAACGTGGCGAATTAAAACCCGGCATGACTGTGGTTGAATATACCGGCGGTAGTACCGGTACATCGCTGGCCTGGGTGTGCAGCATGAAGGGCTACAAATTTATAGCGGTATCATCAAACGCCTTTGCGAAGGAAAAGCTACAGGCTATCAAACTGTTTGGCGGCCAACTGGAACTGATCCACAGTCCTACTGGTGAAATTACCCCCGACCTTATTCCCCGTGCTATGGCCCGGGCGCAGGAAATATGCCAGCAACCGGGTACTTTTGCCACCCGTCAGTTTGAAAACGCCGATGCCGTGACTGGTTACAGTGCTATAGGTAAAGAAATATTGCAGCAATTGCCCCAACCCATTGCCGCATTTTGCGGGGCAGCGGGTACCGCCGGGATGATCAGCGGGGTATCCCGGGCTTTAAAGGCGGCCGACGCGAATACTAAAATAGTAGTACTGGAACCGGCCGCATCGCCGGTAATATCGCAGGGCGTAAAAGGCAATCATAAAGTAGAGGGTATCGGCTCGGGCTTTGTACCGCCCCTGCTTAAGTTGAAAACCACCCAGTACGATGAAGTGCGCGCCATTGATGAACAGGAAGCCCGGGCCATGGCACGGTTATTAGCAACCAAAGAAGGTATATTTGCCGGCACATCATCAGGGTTAAATGTAGTAGCAGCGCTGCAATTGGCTAAAGAACTTGGGCCCGGCCATAATGTAGTTACTGTGGCCTGCGATTCGGGCATGAAGTATTTGGCCGGAGATTTATACCAGTAAATAAAAGACAACTGGTTTAACGGGATAACTATTCCATCAACCGCCTTATTAGTTCGGCGCTTTGCTGCTTGCCTTCTTCCAGCCTGTCGGCAAAAAAGGCCTGGACTTCGTTAAAATGCTTTTTGTAGCCTTCCATATCGCCATATCCTATAATAGCTGACCATTCCCTAACCGCCGAGTGAAATTCCAGGTCGTCGCCGCGGATAGTTTTATCGTACAGGGCGGTTTCTATCGATTCTTCCAGCAAGTCATCATCTTTAAATAAATATTCGGCAATACCCAGGCGCAAACGGAATGGCGGGGTTTGGCATATCAGGTTATCGTAAGGGTTTACACCCAGGTGATACCAGGCATCAACCATGCTTAGTATACTTAAATGCGAGTTTGGCTTGCGCAGGTGGGCATTATCCGCTAACGAAAACTCGCGCATCACGCTGTCGTTCAACATAATTGGTTTACGGCTTTCGTGAAAAACAAAGTCTCGCGCCTTGTACAGTCTGTCCCTAAACGCGGCGGCCTCTTCCTTAATCATCAGCTTAAACAGTTCCGATTCTGATACGGCATATTGCCTTACCTGCTGTTTAGCATAGGGGTTAAGTATGGCCAACCCCGCATAAACGTGAGCCTTGTAACCAAAAATGCGCAGCGTGGTCAATATCTTCACATTGTCTATCCCCCCAATGTATGATGCGTTCTCCCATGGGAAAAAGCCCGCCGATTTCCAGGCGGTGCCCATGCTCTCAAAACCTACGTGGGTGACGGCTTGTGTATCGGCAACAATCTTGTCGTGCTCATGATAGTCGGCTATCTCTACAATATCGGTTTCTACGGCTGTAAACAAGTCATACATACGCTGGTAAGCCTCGGGGGTGCTGCGGTGCGGTATTAATATCAGTTTTTGCCCTTTTGGCTCGAACCCCGGCCCATGCATAGCATGGAAAGTAATGATCTGCGCATCATCGGGCAGGTATTTTTCAAATAGCGCTATTTCCGGATGTTTTACAGATGTTTGCCCGGCTACAATAGCACCGGCCTTGGTAGCCACGGCGCATTCGGCCACCACTTTTTCCATACTATCGGCCTCGACAGAGTAAATGATCAGGTCGCTGATACGGGATACATCCCGGCCATTTTCTTTAATACTTATGCCCAGGGGGCCTAATTCCGCCTCCAACTGCTCACGATTAGCAGGTAAATCAGCTCCGCAAACAGAATAGCCAACTTTTGCGAACGCTTTTGCGTATAACTTACCCATGTCACCCAAACCAATAAAACCAATATTCATGATGCTAATATAACTATGCTTACCACAAATGTGGTATGAAACGTTATATTCGCAACGTAAACCTATAAACTATTGATGCTATCTTTTGTTAACTTATAACGCTACAGACATAAATGAAGAAGCTATTTTTAATAAGCCCTGCACTTTTTACATTGTTAATCTTAGGCAGTGTAACCCTATATGCGCAGGATAGTGCCAAGGCTAAAACTACACAGCCTATAGCTAAACCTTTGTATGCCAAACCCGGCGCAGCAAAATACCCTGTACGTACTTACCAGGCAAAACCTACAACCCAGGTACCGCCAGTAACAAATGCGGCAAATACTACGCCAGGCGCTCAATCTGCAGCACAGCCTCCCGTTGAAACCCCTGCAAGCACTGATAAAAGCCTTGCAGGCCAATACCAATATGTATTAAGTAAAACCTACCGTTACCAACAGCCCATGATCGCGGCTTTATGGAAAAATATTACCGATTCGCTTAATGCCACTAAAAAGGCTTTAAGAGATGTGCAGGCAAAGCTGAACACTCAAAATCAATCGATCAGCAATTTGCAAAACGATGTAAAAACCAAGGAGCAAAATATTACCGAAAGCAATGCCCGCCGCGACGAGATCAGCGTGCTTGGTATTTATTTTACAAAAACCGCTTACAACCTGATGATGTGGGGATTGGTAATAGCTTTCGGCCTGGCCTTGTTAATTGTTATCCTGAGAACAGGTGGCGCTGTCCGCGAAGCTAAATATCGCACCAAATTATACGACGAATTAAACGACGAATTCACAGCTTATAAAGCCAAAGCCAACGAGAAAGAAAAGAAACTTGCGCGTGAACTACAAACCGAACGCAACAAGGTTGATGAGTTAATGGGAAGAGGATAGAATTTAAGATCAGATACCTCCGTGGCTCATTGATACATACTTATTAAAGTAGCTATACCAATTTGGTCACCTTACTTTCACTTGTAAGCTTCAAGCCGTCCATACCACTTATCAAATTCAAACCGGGTGTTTTACCTGCTTCCAGGCTGCCTTTATCGTTATCGATACCCAAAAACCTGGCCCCGTTAATTGTTGCCCACTGCATCAGTCTGCTGGTTTCCAGTGATGGAAAGTGTTGCTGCAGGGTGCGCATCTCGCTTAATATGCAAAGTTTATCATTTGATGCCAGGCTGTCTGTCCCAAGCGTAATATTATTTCCCTGATCAAGAAACAAGTCTATTTTGGGTAACTTTTTTTCAATATACAGATTGGCATTAGGGCAAAAGCACCAGTTTATTTTTTTATCAAAGCGCTTTATAAAGTAAATATCCTTTAGGTTGGTACAAGTGTTATGTACCATTAATATTGGCTGTTGACTGCTTAATAAGGGCAGCACCGATTGCAACGAATTACGCGCCTGTGGTTTAAAAAAGCTAATATCAATACCAAAGTAATCATACAGGTCAAGAAAACCGCCCAGCTTGTACCGATAAAATTTATTCTCGTCATCGCATTCCTGGTTGTGCATGCTCAATAAATTTTCATGCTTATCTGAATAATTTTTTATCAGCTTAAATAGTTCTTTCGACACTGAATAAGGCGCATGCGGGGTTACCGATACCGATTGCGGCTTAAACTGTTCCATCAAGGCCAAAGCTTTATCAAAAACATCCGTGGCCCTATCGGGCAAAAACCCAAAAGTTTCAACAAAAGTATGGTAATACAGTTTACTTTTAGCTTTAATGGCGGCAGTAACCGCGCTGTTAGAGATATCGCCCACCGCCACTATACCATGATCGTACATATATTGATCGGCACGGATGGCAGCTTCCTCTATTTCAGCCTGTTCAGCGTTGCGTGTAGTTTGCAGGTTTTTAATAAAATCGATCAGACCAGTACCCGCGGCAATTTTATTAGCCATGTGCGATAATTCCAAATGGCAATGGGCATTAATAAAGCCGGGGCAAATAATGCCTGTCAGTTTTTCAACGTGGGGGTCGTGGTGGTCCGCAGGGTTATCGGACATGGAGACAATCTTACCAGTGTCATCAACGGTAACAATTCCATTTTTAACAGGATCGGCATAAACAGGAAAAACGTAATCGGCTCTAAAACTTCTCATGGTATTTTACTTAGCCCATCTCCTTCGAAACAACAATCCTTATATAATAAGTACAGTTAACCCACAGTTGTGTTTTTTAATTTTACAATTAAAAAAGATTGTCCACAATATATGATTTTAAAAATTGAGTACCTTTGCGCAGTGAATAACGCAAAGGACAAAATTGATATTCGCAGCCTAAGCCTGCTGCAACTCCAGGAGCATTTTATCCATATGGATGAAAAGGCTTTCCGGGCTAAGCAAGTTTACGAATGGCTGTGGAAAAAATCATGTGTCTCTTTCGATGAGATGAGCAATATTTCTAAAGAACTGCGTACTAAGCTACATGAAAGTTTTACCATTAATAATGTTAAAATCCACAACTCGCAGTTTAGTGCTGATAAAACTATAAAAAATTCTTTTATTTTACACGATAGTCATTTAATTGAGGGTGTTTTAATTCCTGCCCCCGAACGAATGACGGCCTGTGTATCATCACAGGTGGGTTGCAGCCTCACCTGTAAATTTTGTGCTACAGGATACATGGAGCGCAAACGCAACCTGAATCCCGACGAAATTTACGACCAGGTAGTACTTATTCATCAGCAGGCTGTACAAAACTATGGCCTTCCGCTAAGTAATATTGTATACATGGGTATGGGCGAACCTTTGCTGAATTACAGCAACGTGATGCAGTCGATAGAAAAGATCACCTCGGAAGAAGGGTTAAATATGTCGCCAAAACGCATCACTGTATCAACCGCCGGTATTGCCAAAATGATACGCAAACTGGGTGATGACGCGGTGAAGTTTAACCTGGCCCTTTCGCTACATGCCGCAAACGACGAGAAGCGCAACACCATAATGCCCATTAACGAGCAAAACTCGCTGAAGGCCCTGGCTGATGCGTTGAAGTATTATTACGCCAAAACAAAAAACCCGGTAACTTACGAGTATATTGTTTTTAACGATTTTAACGATAATATTGAGGATGCCGCCGAACTGGCTAAATTTTGCAAGCACCTGCCCTGCAAGGTAAATATTATTGAATACAACCCCATATCATTTGCCGACTACACTAATGCGGATGTAGATAAAATAGAAGCATTCGCCGATTATCTGCGTAAACAAGGCATTATCACCAATGTACGCCGCAGCCGCGGTAAAGATATCGACGCCGCCTGCGGGCAGTTAGCTATTAAAGGATAAAGCCTCACCTAATCCTCTCCAAAGGAGAGGACTTCATAAATTCTCCTATTCAATATGTCTATCTAAGCCCATCTCTTTGAGAGGGATTGGGGTGAGGTTCACACTTTTTCGACTTTCAGCTTTCCCTCTAAATTGTATATTTGCAGCGTTATGAGTACAACTACCGACGAATTATTTAAAAATGTAATTGCCCATGCTAAAGAGTATGGCTTTGTTTTTCCATCGAGCGAAATTTATGACGGCCTTAGCGCTGTTTACGATTACGGCCAGTTTGGCGCCGAGCTGAAAAACAATATTAAAACCTATTGGTGGAAAGCCATGGTGCAAATGCATGATAATATTGTCGGGATTGATTCGGCCATATTTATGCACCCAAAAATATGGAAAGCCAGCGGCCACGTAGATGGTTTTAGCGACCCGATGATTGATAACAAGGACAGCAACAAACGTTACCGCGCCGATCAATTACTGGAAGATAAAATTGCTGCCTATGACGAAGCCGGACAAACCGATATAGCCGAGCTGCTGCAAACGGAGATGGACAACGCTTTAAAAGCTGAAAACCTGCCCCGCCTGCGCGAACTGATCATCGAACATCAAATAAAATGCCCTATCAGCAAAACCGGCAACTGGACCGAAGTGCGCCAGTTTAACCTGATGTTCAGCACCCAGGTTGGCGCTATTGCCGATGAATCGGACACTATATACCTGCGCCCTGAAACAGCGCAAGGCATATTTGTAAATTACCTGAACGTGCAAAAATCGGGCAGAATGAAGATCCCTTTCGGGATAGCACAAATTGGTAAGGCTTTCCGTAACGAAGTAATTGCGCGCCAGTTCATTATCCGCATGCGTGAGTTTGAGCAAATGGAGATGCAATTTTTTGTTCGCCCCGGCACACAAGCCGAATGGTTTGAGAAATGGAAAGAAACGCGCCTGCAATGGCACCTGGCTTTAGGTACCGAAGCGACTAAATATCGCTATCACGAACATACTAAGCTGGCCCATTATGCCGATGCCGCGTTTGATATCGAATTTGAATTCCCTTTTGGTTTTAAAGAAGTGGAAGGCATCCATAGCCGTACTGATTTTGATTTGAGCCAGCACCAAAAATTCTCGGGTAAAAAAATGCAGTACTTCGATCCGGAACTGGACGAGAACGGCAAGCCTTACGGGAACTATGTGCCATACGTAATAGAAACTTCGATAGGTTTAGACCGCATGTTTTTGCTAACCATGATAAACGCTTACGAAGAGGAAGACCTGAGCAACGAGGAACGCCAGGACAGCCGTACCGTGCTGCACCTGCACCCTTGCCTGGCACCGGTTAAAGCCGCTATTTTCCCATTAACGAAAAAAGACGGCCTGCCTGAAAAGGCCCGTGAGATTATGGACAAACTGAAGGTTGATTTCAATATCCAGTACGAAGAAAAAGACGCTATTGGTAAACGTTACCGTCGCCAGGATGCCATCGGTACGCCATTCTGCATCACGGTCGATCATCAGACCTTAGAAGATAACACTGTAACCATTCGTCACCGCGACAGTATGGCCCAGGAGCGTGTACCGGCCGACCAGTTAGATAAAATTATCGGCGATCTGGTAAGCTGGAGAAACCTTTTGAAATAAAAAACGGATACTAAGGCTACTAACCTATTCATATCAGCCCCGAAAAATTTCGGGGCTTTTTTGTGTGCTTCAGAAAATAAGCAGGATTTTATGATCCGTTTAACGATAGTACTGTTATATATTCCTTCGCATTTGTTTTGTTTAAGGATTTAAAAAATTATATTAGCATCAACTATTATTCTCTATTAAGATTGAAACGGCTATCCCTTTTATTAATAATATTCAATCTGCTCAGTTTAAATCTATTAGCCGGTTACCAGTACCCGGAGGCTGATAGTTTAAAAAAACTTATCAAGCCAGCTTTAGCCCAGCACTCAAAACTTTCGGACACCTTAACAGTAAACAGGCTTAACACATTAGCCGGGTACCTTTACGGCTCGGCACCCGATAGCACTGCTTATTTTTCGGGCCTGGCACTGGAATTTTCCAAAAAGTTAGGTTACAAAAAAGGCATAGCCGATGCTTACGTACAATTAGCAAGTGTAACTACTTTCAAAGGTGATTATAACACCGCCACTCGAAACCTTAACAGCGCATTAACACTTTATAAGCAAATAAATAGCAAGCTTGGCATTAGCGAATGTTATATTGGCTTAGGGCAGATACAGGATTACCTGGGGAATTATAATAATGCGCTAAACTATTTTAAGAAGGCAGAGACCATACGTGAAGCTTTTGGTAAAATGATGACGATCAGGTGCCTCAGCGTAATGGGGGCTACCTATATTAACAAAGGCGAGTTTTCAAACGCGCTTAATGCTAATTTTAAAGCATTAACACGGGCCGTAAAGTATGGCAATAAAATAGAGATAGCAAATAACGATTACTATGTAGGCGTTATTATGCAACAACTTGGCCTCTATGATGATGCGCTTGATTATTTTAATAAGGCAATAGCTATTTGGACGCGGTTTAATAATAAACAAGGAATTACCGCAGCCTGGCAAAACACCGGCGAAGTTTTAATGTCGCAAAAAAAATATGCGGATGCCATGCACCATTTCAATAAAGCAGATGCTGTTTTTCGACAAATAGGCGATAAAAGAGGCCAAAGCCGGATCTATTATAATTTAGGCTTACACAATTATTATACCGGGCATCCCGATAGCGCGCTGCATCATTTGCAGCATGCGCTTCAGGCAGCTTCACAATATCATATCAAACCTACCAAAGCAGCTGCCTACGTTGGCCTGGCTATGGTTTATAATGCTGAAAAAAAGTATCCCGAAGCTTATGCTAATGCTTTATCAGCGCGAAGCATGGCCGATAGCTTAGGAAGTTTAGGTATTAAAACTGATGCAGTGCTACAGACCGGCAAAGCGCTGGCAGGGTTAAAACGTTATGAAGATGCCTACAATCAGCAGCAGTTATATACTGCGTTAAAGGATAGCTTAAAAGGTGATGAGGTTATCCAACAAGCCATAGCCTATAACCTTGAAGTTGATTTTGGCAGACGGCAAAAAGAGATAGATCTGAAGTACGAGAACAGTATCCTGCTTCAAAAGCGCGCAATTGGCATTAGTATAATTGCCATACTTATTTTGCTGGCTATGATTTTTGTGTATGTAAATGCGAAAAACAAACAGCAAAAAATAAACCTTGTTTTAATAGATAAAAACGCGGAAATACTAACACAAAAAAACAGCCTCGACGAACAGGCCGATAAGCTGCACGATCTTAATAATTTAAAAGACCGCCTGATAGCCGTGTTGGCCCACGATCTTCGGGCACCGTTAAGCACTTTACGGGGTTTGTTCGCCTTAATGTCCGATGAAAGTATAAGTCATGAAGAGTTTGCAAAAATGATACCCCAGGTATTTAATAAACTCGAGCATACTTCTGATTTTTTAGACACGCTGCTTTCGTGGATAAATAGCCAGGTCGATCGTACCCCCGAAGCTTTAACACCGGTTAATTTAAATGACACGGTAAAGCAAGAACTGATATATGTGGATGAATTAATGCAGCGGAAACAGATTGCGCCAACAGTTAACATAGCCCCGGATGCAGTTGTACTTGCCGAACCTGGCTCGGTTAGGAGGGTTATTCATAATTTTTTAACTAATGCTATTAAATTTTCGCCGCGCAATGGCCAAATAACCATTACCGCTGCAAAACACAATAATGAAATCCATTTCACCGTAACCGATACTGGTGCAGGGATTAAACCGGAACTGCTTGATGCCTTATTTAAAAACAGGGTAACCAGTGTGCCTGGAACCGAAAATGAGAGCGGAACCGGCATGGGCCTTTATTTTTGTAAAGATATTATCGAAAAATACAAAGGTGCTATATGGGCAAAAAATACCGTAAATGGTACCGAATTAGGTTTTAAATTACCTGCATAGTATACTTTGCAAAAAAACGACAAGTAATAAGTCTATAAAAAAACCCGGTAAAGCCCGGGTTTTTTTATAAATATTTAACCATTTATTGCATTACCGGGTTGTCTGCTTTGTGCAGAGTACCGTTGGTGAACAAGGTTGGAGTAACTTTCTTAGTGTCGCCCTGGTAAACCCAAACCATATTACCAATGTATTTGCGGAAAGCATCACTAATTTGTGTTGGGGTTAACTTTTTAATATGGTCAACCAGGTTATTGGTACGTTTCCAATCGTTAAACAGCACTTCGTTACTGGCTAAAGCACCGGCTTGTGCACTGTTGGTTTCATTCCTATAATAAACACCGGTTAAATAGGTGGCTTTCATATTTTTTACTTCATCTTCGGTAAAACCGCCCGATTTTGTCTTATCAACTAATTTATCAAATACAGCGATATATTTGTCGGGTTGCGTAGTGCTTACGTTTACCTTAGCTACCGAGGTTGTGCCAACGGCAAAGCGGGTTTGCGGCGCATATGACAGGCCATTATTGGTACGTACATCAAGAAAATGACGGTCATAAAATATGCGCATGGCAATGTTGAAAGCATCAAAATCAGCCTCACCGGGTTGGGGGCCGCTGGTTACACCTTCAATATAGTTGGTTGCAAGTTCGCGCGAATCGGCTGAAAAAGTGCTTTTATATGGCCTGAAGAATGATTTCTTCAGGGTAAATGGGGCGCCTTGTTTTATGCCGCTTAACATCGCTTTTACCTTACCTTCAATATCTGCACGGTCAAGGTCGGCTACTACTACAATAAACATTTTTGATTTGGTCAGTATCCCCTGATAGTATGCTTTTACATCAGCTGCGGTTAATGCTGTAACCGATTCAATTGTACCCGAAGGATTAACGGCATAAGCACGGCCCTCAAAAGCTACCCTATCGGCAAAGTTATCTATCGCTATATCCGGGATCGACTCCATTCTTTTCAATCCGGTCAGCGCATTTTGTTTAATGCGGGCAAACTCCTTTTCATCATATTTAGGCATAGTCAATGCTTCTACATACAATTTCCACGATCCCTCAAAATCGCTTTTAATACAATTCATACGTACAACGGAGTAATCCTTACTGGTACCGGCGCTTATTTGCGCGCCTAATTTTTCCAGTTTATTTTTAAAGCTGTTTTTATCCTGCTGCGCAGTGCCGCATTCGGTAAGGCCGGTCATCGCCAGCGATTCGATACCTGCTTTAGCAGCGGGATAATTCTGTACACCGCCTTTAATAACTGTTTGTATCTCTACAATGTCGTTACCGCTGGGTTGCACAATAACTTTTACGCCGCTTACGGTCATTTCATAAGGTTGCGTTGTTTGGGCGTTAGCCGCATTTATACTGAATACTGATGCTGTTAATAACAGCAAAAACATATGTTTTTTCATTGCTTTATCAGTTTAGGGTTATTTGGCTACAAAAAACGAGGCCACATTATATTGTTTATTCACTTCGGGCTTTAATATAATCCCCGATATCATAGGTTTGCCCACAATGTACTTATCAATATACCGCTTAATATCTGCGCGTGTAATTTTCTTATAATTATCAGCCATGTCGGTATCATATTCATACGAGGTGCTGCACCAGGCATAGCTTAACTGGCTGTTCAGCGATGATGGTTTTTCTTTAGCGCGGCTTATAGAACGTATTAATGCGGCTTTGGCATCGTCTAATTGCTCGTCGGTATAATAATCCGGGCTGCTCCACATTGCTATCTGGTTCAGTACTTCATCGTAGCATTCTTTTATCTTATCGGCATTTGGTGTTACCGATATATTGATCTCGCCTGTGTAGTGGGTGGTACTATAACTCACCCTTGCCCCTGCGGCTAACCTTTTATCAATTAATGCCTGGCGGAATTTAGATGAGTTTAAAGCTGTGATGCGGTTAAAAACATCTGCAGCAAGAGTACCGGCTGAATCTGCCACATAAGATGGCCCCTGCCATGAAAAGCTCATTGATGGTGTTTGTGCTATGGACGATTCCTTTACAAAAGCCACGCTTTTTTTAACCGGCTCGAATGGCGGCACAGGGTATTTTTCATGCGGGTTGAAACCGCTGCTTTGCCAGCTTCCAAATATGGCTTCGGCCAGTTTAAAGGCTTGTTCGTGTTTCACATCGCCGCAAATGGTAAGCAGGCTATTATTTGGATAATAGTATTTATTCTTAATGATCATCATTTTCTCGGGCGTAGCTGTATTAATGATCTCGTGGATACCGATAGGGTTTTTACGGGTGATCTGATCACCCCACAGGTATTTACTGCTTTCATAAGCCAGCAGAAACCCCGGATCGCTCTCGGCCCGCTGAAACTCGCCATCAACTACAGGGCGCTCTTTCTGCATATCCTCGGTACGGTAAATAGGATAGCGTATGCACGAGTTCAAAAAGTTAAGGCCGCCCCTTAAGCTATCCTTATTAAACGTAAAAAAATAGTTCACCCGTTCCACATCGGTAGTGCCGTTCCAAATGGCCCCCAATTCCTGGGTACGGTGTAACAGTTTTTCCTGAGATGGAAAATCCTTGTTGGCTTTAAAAAACATGTGTTCGAACAGGTGCGATAAGCCGCTATATTCCGGGCCTTCTGTGTAGGCCCCATTCTTTACAGCAATTTCAACCGTAGCCAGCGGAACCTTAGCGTTCTCTATTACTACTACTTCCAGGCCGTTTGGCAGCTTTTTCCAGAAATAGCCGGGTTGTAACCTTGGCTGTGCTTTTGCGCCAATTACACCTAAAAGTGCAAAAACGCCCAGCATACATAGTTTGGTAATTTTTCGGGTCATAGTTTCGTTGTTTAATCTAAAGCCTAAGTTATTAGTTATTTAGGCTATTTAATAATTTTAAATGCAAAAGTGATTCTCGCATATTCCGTATTTATTAGGCTAAACACATAAACAAAAAAGGCCGGCTAAAGCCGGCCTATAAAAATTGGGGCGATGCTTTTAAGCGTAAGTCACATTTAAGGTAATAGGCACATTCAGCGCTTTTGATATGATACAATTGGCTTTAGCACCTTCGGCAACCTCTTTAAATTTTGCTTCGTCAACACCATCAATAGCACTGGCTTTTAGTTCCAGGTGTATGCCGGTAATGCTTAATGCCTGCATATCCAGGTCAAGGATAGCATCTGTTGTCAAATCGCCTGGGGTAAAACCTGCCTGACTTAAAGCCGCACCTACCGCCATGGTGAAGCAACCCGCGTGGGCCGCAGCTATCAATTCTTCAGGATTGGTGCCAATACCATCGGCAAAACGGGTTTTAAACGAATATTGGGTTTTGTTAAGCACAGTGCTTTGTGTGCTGATCTCGCCCTGGCCGGCTTGTAAAGTACCGTTCCAATGTGCATTTGCTGTACGTTTCATAGTTTTTGTGTATTTGTTTGTGATTGTGTTATTTGTGCCATTTGGCCCGCTCGTATTGTACCGGCCATTTTATATCGTAACCCAACTGGTGTGCTGCCCTAAGTGGGAAATGCGGATCGCGCAATATTTCGCGCGCTATAATAATTAAATCGGCATCCCCTGCCTGCAAAATATCTTCGGCTTGTTGCGCTTCCGTTATTAAACCTACCGCCCCAGTAGGGATATCAGCCTGCGCGCGCACTTGTGCTGCAAACGGCGCCTGGTAACCCGGGCCAACGGGGATTTTCGCACCAGCTACATTGCCCCCTGTCGAGCAATCTATCAAATCTATCCCCGCTTGCTTTAGCAATTTAGCTAATTCTACCGAATTTTCAATACTCCAGCCGCCTTCAGTCCATTCGGTTGCGGAAATACGGACAAACAACGGCAGATTATCCGGCCAAACTTGCTTTATTCCCTCAATAATCTCCAGCAATAAACGAATACGGTTTTCAAACGATCCGCCGTATTCATCTGTACGCTGGTTACTTATGGGCGATAAGAATTGATGGATCAGATACCCATGCGCGCCATGTATTTCTATTACCTTAAACCCAGCTTCAAGTGCACGGGCAGCAGCTGCTTTAAAATCGGCTTTAACTTTTTCAATCCCGGCTTTGTCCAGCTCAACCGGCGCTTCTTCGGTGGCGGTAAACGGGATAGCGCTTGGCGCGAAGGATTTCCACCCGTTGAGTTGGTTTGATGGGATCTGCGCGTTGCCATCCCAGGGTGTTTGATGACTGGCTTTGCGGCCGGCATGTGCTAATTGTATGCCCGCCACAGCACCCTGCTGATGAATAAACCCGGTAATCTCTTTTAGTTTTTCAATGTGTTCATCCTTGTAAATACCCAAATCGGCATAGCTAATTCGTCCTTCGGGCGATATGGCTGCAGCCTCGGTAATGATCAGTCCCGCACCGCCCACGGCACGTGCACCTAAGTGTACTAAATGCCAGTTATTGGCAAAACCATCCTTACTGGAGTATTCGCACATGGGCGATACTACAATGCGGTTCCGTAGTTCAATTGATTTAATTTTATAGGGTGTGAATAGTTGTGGTGTCATGCGTCAAATGTAGTGTACTAACAGGCAGCACAGGCTATCGTTTTGTCATAATTAAATGAAGTTTATATGATGATTGACGGCGGTTAATAAAATCAAAATTCTATCACAACATCATCGGTAACTGCATAACCTGTACAGGTTAACACCAGGCCGTCGGCCAAATCTGCATCTGTTAATACTTCGTTTACCGTCATAACTACTTTGCCGCTTTTACATTTAGCGGTGCAGGTAGAACAGATGCCTGCGCGGCAACTATAAGGCAACCCAATTTTATTTTGCAAAGCGGCCTGTAGTATTGATTGGTTCTCACCGGCCATAATATCATGGGTTTCATCACCAAAAACAATGCGGACCTTATGCGGGGCAAAGCTTGTTCTAGCGTTACTCACCGTAACTGTTTCCAGCACAAAATTTTCCTTGCGGATATTATCTGCAGGCAACCCCATATAGATCAGCGTTAACCGGATCATGCGCATATAATCAAATGGGCCGCATAAATAAAATTGGGCTTGCTGCAAATCGAACCGGGCTTGTTGCCGCACTAATTGCTCGGCCATTACATTATTAAGCCGCCTGGCGTCGTTACTAAGCAGATGAACGATATTTAATCTTTCGTGATGTTGTTGCTGAAGTATATCTAGACTGGCTTTAAACAGGATATTACCGGCGCTGCGGCTGCTATAAATAAGGTGCAGTTTGCTTTTACCTTCACGGTTTAACACATATTTTATTTGTGATAATATGGGCGTAATCCCGCTGCCTGCCGCGAAAAAGAAGATATCTTTCGCCTGTTCAAAATTACTGACAATAAACCTGCCTGCTGGTTCAACTGCTTGCCAAATATCACCAATTTTAGCATGGGTTAATAAAAAGCGCGACAGCTCTCCGTTCGGGACACGTTTTATAGTAATGGCAAGCCTGCCTTCATCGGGTGATGAACTAATGGAATACGACCGCCTTAATTCCTCATTATGATGATTGAATACAAGAGTAAGGAACTGCCCGGCTTTATATATGATCTTCTTATCCGCAACATCGCGCAGGAAATAAGTAGCCGTATCCGGCGCTTCCCATTTAATATCCTCAACCTGTAACTGAAGCATCACTTATGCCCGCAATACAATTTTGCCAAATTGCGATGAGCTGCCCATTTTATCAAGCGCTTTCTTAGCATCGGCTAAAGCATATACCTCATCAATAACCGGGACTATCTCGTGCTGCGCCACAAAGTCCACCATGGCTTTAAAATCTTCGGGGGTACCCATCGTGGTGCCTATAATTTGTAATTGCTTCCAATATACCTTACGTCCATTAAGTGGCGGCGTGTCGCCCATGGTAGCACCAAAGGTTACAATACGTGCACCGGGGTTGCAAAGGTCGGGTATTTTACCAAAGCCTTCACCCAATACACTGTCTATCACCACATCAAAACCGCCTGCCAGCTGTTTTAACTGCTCAGCCCAGTCCTGTGCTTTGTAGTTTACACCAGCGCAAGCGCCAAGGGCGTGCGCCTGCTGTATCTTCCCGCCCGTGCCCGATGTGACGAATACCTGGCAGCCTGCAGCAACGGCATATTGCAGCACAAACGTACCTGTACCGCTACCCACACCTACTATTAATACTTTGTCCCCTTTTTTAGCCCGACCCTTGGTAAATAATGCCCGGTATGCTGTTAAGCCCGCCAACGGCAAGGCAGCGGCTTGCTCCCAGTTTAAATGCGCGGGCTTTGTGTAAAGATATTTTGCTTCGGTCTTTACAAATTCGGCAAAGGTACCGTCGTCAGGCAGACCTAATATTTTAAAATCACTGCCCTGGAAATCAGGTGAATCTCCCCAGTTGTTGGATGGATTGATGATCACTTCCTTACCTATCCAGTGCTTATCGGCATCGCTGCCAACCTCTGTTACTATGCCCGAACCATCCGAACCTAATATGGTAGGGTATTTAATCCCGGCGTATTTGTTAATGGTGATCCAGTAATCGCGGCGGTTTAGCGCGGCAGCTTTTATCTGCACCAATACCTCGCCGGGTTGCAGCGTTGGCTTGGGCACTTCTTTATAAACTACCGGGTTGTCTTTTGATTCAAGGACGATTGCTTTCATGGTTGGGTGTATTGTACCCGTCATTGCGAGCGTAGCGTGGCAATCCCCGGTATACAGAGTTGCTTCGCATATTTGGGATAGCCACGTCGCTTTCGCTCCTCGCTATGACGTGCAGGTAAATATTTAAACAAAAAGCGGCCCCGAATGTCGGGGCCGCTTTAAATATATTTTGGCTTACTTAGCTTTTGCGTACAGCTCGGCTACGTGGTTCCAGTTAATTACGTTCCAAATAGCTGCCAGGTAATCGGGGCGGCGGTTTTGGTATTTCAAGTAGTAAGCATGCTCCCAAACGTCGATACCTAAAATCGGGGTGCCTTTGGTTACTTCAGGCAGGTCCATTAAAGGGTTATCCTGGTTAGGGGTTGATGTTACCGCCAGTTTTTTATCGGCAGTTACAATTAACCATGCCCAGCCCGAACCAAAGCGGGTAGCACCTGCTTCAGATATTTTTGTTTTCAATTCAGAAAAAGAACCGAAAGTGCTTTTGATAGCCTCAGCCAGTTCGCCGGTTGGCTCGCCGCCGCCATTTGGCGATAACAGTGTCCAAAACATGGTGTGGTTATAGTGGCCACCACCGTTGTTGCGAACCGCAGGCGGGAATTTTGATATGTTTTTTATGATCTCCTCGATGCTGCTGTTAGCCTCGGGTTTGCCTTCTAAAGCTTTATTTAAATTAGTAACATAAGCCTGGTGGTGTTTACCATGGTGAATTTCCATGGTCATTTTATCAATGTGTGGTTCCAGTGCGTCGGTGGCGTAAGGTAACGCCGGTAATTCAAATGCCATAATGGTTATTTTTTAAGGTGAATATCAATGTATGCCTGCAAATATAAGCGATGCGGCGTGTTATTGTTCTAAATTAATGTCAGTTTTTGACCATGATTTAATGATTCCCGGAGGATTTTTTAGACTCATCATTGTGATAGATCTAAACTTTAATATAAATCTTCTTTTTGTACAGCCATACCATAGGCAGCCAGGTGAGTATCACATAACAAATAGCCCGCACTAACGATGCGTTGTACGGCGTAAAATAAGGCGCTATGCCATGCTGATACAGCCAGGTGCTGGCCTTGCTGCCGGTAACCGGGATAAAATCCACCAGTCCCTGTAAAATATCGCCTAATACAAAAGCGGTAATCGCATTCATACCGAACACTACCAGTATCCACGCATATTTTTTATTGCCTTGCACGTCTATCAGCCAATAGGTAAAAGCTAAGGCAATAGTTGCCAAGCCCCCGGCATAAAGCACAAAGCTGCTTGTCCACAATGCTTTATTTATCGGGAAAAACAAGTCCCATATTAGTGCTACCACAACCGCAGCAACGCCGTAAACAAAAAGCCAGGTTACTTTTACGCTATTTTCGCGGTCTGCCCGTTTTAACCAGCTGCCTACACGGATACCAAACAGACCCGTACCAATAGCGGGTAGTGTACCCAGCAAGCCTTCAGGGTCCCAGGTTTTGGATGATTTCCATAGGTGGTTAGTACCAAACACCAGCCTATCCAACCAGGCACCCATATTGGTTTCAGGGTTAAGATTAGCCGCGTGGCCATCAGGTACCGGGATAAACGTCATGATGATATAGTAACCTACCAATGCAAAGGCCATAAACCAGTCACGGGTTTTTTGTGTGCATTTTATATATAGCACGCTACATATAAAAAACACCAGTGCAATACGCTGCAGTACGCCTGGAAAACGCAGGTGCGTTAAACTATGCACAAATGGCGTATGGTGATAAAACAATTGTATACACCAACTGATAATGATCAGCGTCACCATCCGGCGCAAAGCACCCAATATCATTTTCCCGTGGTTTTTGGGATCAGCCTTTTTGGTTTCCATAGAAAACACCGTCGATACGCCCACCATAAAGAGGAAGAACGGAAAGATCAGGTCGGTTGGGGTACAGCCGTTCCACTCCGAGTGTTCCAGCGGCGCATAAATATGGCCCCAATCGCCGGGGTTGTTAACCAATGTCATGGCAGCAATGGTGGCGCCGCGCATAACGTCGAGAGAGAGTAGGCGTTGTTTTTCGGAAATTTGTTTCATTTTTTAGGTTTTACACTAAAGCAATTTAGACATTTATCGGAAATATTATAAAAGATTGTCAATTGTTACTTCCCCTTAAAACAACTATTACTATGCACGTTATCCTGAACTTGTTTCAGGATCATACATGCATAGTTGCCAGTATGATGAGATGCCGAAACAAGTTCGGCATGACGTTGACTACTACCTAAACAAAAAGAGACAGATAATCATCCGTCTCTCTATACATTCTTACGTACCTTCTAATATTTATACCTCACAAACGCCTCCATAGCTTCATACTCTGCTAAACCTAATTCATCATAACGGTGAGCGGTTTCGCGGTTGCGGTCTTCGGCGCGTACCCAAAATTCACGGGCATCATCGCCGGGGAACACCGGCCTGTCTTTCTGCGATTGATGTTTAAATATGGCGTTACGCTTGCGAATAACTTCTTGCGGAGACAATGGCACGGCCATTTCAATTTCATGTGTTTCAAACTCGTGCCAGGCGCCACGGTACATCCATAGCCAGCAATCTTTTACCCAATCTTCGGTTTTTTTCAGGCGTTCTAATGCTGCTAAAATTATCTTAAAACAAACAATGTGTGTACCATGCGGATCGGCAAAATCGCCGGCGGCAAATATCTGCTGTGGCTTTACTTGCTGCAGCAATTCCATCGTCATTTTGATATCAGCTTCACCAACTGAATTTTTTTGAGTTTTGCCGGTTTCATAAAAAGGTAAGGCCATAAAGTGGATATGATCGTCCTGCAAACCTGCATAGCGTGCACCACTAATGGCCTCGCTTTTGCGGATGAAGCCTTTAACATCACGAATTTCTTTGGTGTCGATCTGGTTTGGTTTTTTACGATCGATAAACTTGCGCATATCTTCGTATATCTTTTTTAAATCGGTATTATCTTTACCTATGCTGCTATCAAAATCAATGGCAAATTCCATATAACGCAGCACATCATCATCCCAAACGGCTGTATTACCCGATGTTTGGTAGGCCACATGTACATCGTGCCCCTGGTCAACCAAACGAATAAAGGTACCGCCCATAGAGATCACATCATCATCCGGGTGTGGCGAAAAGATGATCACACGCTTTTTAGCCGGGTTGGCACGTTCCGGGCGCTGGCGGTCATCCGAATCGGGTTTACCTCCCGGCCAGCCGGTAATAGTGTGTTGTATCTGGTTAAAAATATCAATATTGATGTTATACACTGGCCCCTGTTCAGTAGCCAGTTGCGCCATACCGTGGGTATTATAATCTTCCTCGGTAAGTTTCAGGATAGGCTTCTTTAACTCTGTAGCCAGCCAAATCACCGCTTTCTTTTTCAGTTGTTTATCCCACACACAGTCTTTTACCAGCCACGGTGTATCAAAGCGGGTAAGGTCTGATGCGGCGTCCTGGTCAAGTACAAACTCTACATTATCGCTTAACTGCAAATAAGTTGCCGGCACCTCTCCGGATATTTCACCTTCGATAGCTTTCTTAATAATCGGCGCTTTCTTTTTGCTCCAGGCCATCAGGATAATTTCCCGTGCTTTAAAAATGGTACCCACGCCCATCGTGATGGCCTTGGTTGGCACGTTGGCCTTACCGCCGAAATCGCGCGCGGCATCGGCGCGGGTCAAATCGTCAAGTGTTACTAAACGGGTGCCTGAGTTTGGGGCTGAACCCGGCTCATTAAAACCAATGTGACCGGTACGACCGATACCCAATATTTGCAGGTCGAGCCCGCCAAGTGCTTCTATTTGTTTTTCATACTCCAAACACCATTCAGCTACATCATCTGCCGCAAGTGTACCATCAGGGATGTGTACGTTTTGAGGATCGATATCAATATGGTTGAATAAATTTTCGTTCATGAAGGTAACGTAACTTTGTGCAGCGTCAGGCTTCATGGGATAATATTCGTCCAAATTAAAGGTAATAACGTTTCTGAAACTTAAACCGTCCTCTTTGTGCAGGCGCACCAGTTCGTTATAAACACCTATTGGAGTAACACCGGTAGCAAGGCCCAATACGGCTTTCTGGTGTTCTTCCTGTTTTCTGCGGATAACTTCGGCAATGCGTTGGGCTACTTTAACCGACGCGACATGTTGATCGGGGTAAACAGTTACAGCAAGTTTCTCGTAACGTGTTTCCTCTAATAGATTTAGTCTGGCCATAGTGGTAGATGGTCTTTTTGATTTTGGGTTAAGAAATAGGGCGGAGCAGCAAATATATAAGTTAGGGTAAACAATACATAATAATTTATACAATATCAGTGGACATTGTATATTAGCTCTTATTATGCCTGTTTTAAACCATAATCTGCAACACCTTTTTACTATTGCGCAAAAACCCGAACGTTTGGCTATCGGCCTCATGTCGGGCACCTCGCTGGATGGGTTGGATATTGCCTTGTGCCGGTTCAGCGGCCACGGAATGGCCACTAAATTCCAACTGCTGGAATTTACCACCGTCCCCTATCAAAATGATTTTAAGGCCGACATCCATCAACTGTTTGCAAAAAAAACTGTCGACCTGGAAAAATTATGCCTATTGAATGCTTATATAGGTTCTTTCCATGCACAACTAATTTTGAAAATGCTAAAACAGTGGAATGTTGCGCCCGCCAGTGTTGATTTTATTGCCAGCCACGGCCAAACTATATACCATGCCCCTCAACGCCTTCATGGTTTAGCCGGTTATCCAAACGCCACCCTGCAAATTGGCGATGGCGACCACATAGCGGTTAAAACCGGGATACTTACCATCAGCGATTTCCGCCAGAAGCATATCGCCGCCGGTGGTGAGGGTGCACCCCTGGCTTTGTATGGCGATGTGATATTTGGCAGCCAATCTGGTGAAAACCGCATACTGCTTAACATTGGCGGTATTGCTAACCTTACCTGGCTACCGGGCAATGGCAACACCAACCAAATTATTTGCTGCGATACCGGCCCTGGCAACACCCTAATAGATGCTGCCTGCCGTAAATATTTTGACAAACCGTATGATGAGGATTCAAAAATTGCCTTGTCGGGAACGGTGAATGATAATTTATTGCAAGCCCTGCTTGCCGATCCGTTTTTTAAAGCCAAAGCCCCCAAAACCACCGGGCCCGAACTATTTAGTTTAGATTATCTTGCTAAAGCACAACAACAATCGGGAACTATAGAAATACCCCCGCAAGATATTGTCGCTACTCTTAGCGCCTTTACTGTACAAAGCATTGTTAGTTTTGTAAACGATAACGGCATGCAATCGGCTCAGCGTATTTTAATAAGTGGCGGCGGTGCTAAAAACCGGTTTATAGTTGACAGACTAACTAAGGCCCTCGCCCCGGCTATTATTAGCAATACAGATTATTTGGGTATTGATCCTGATGCTAAGGAGGCTATTCTTTTTGCATTGCTGGGCAACGAAGCTTTGGTGGGCGAACCGCTGATTATTGGCAATAATCCTGCGGTGCTGATGGGTAAATTTAGTTTTGCGGGATAACCTTCAAGATAACGAATAAGTATGGGCGCGCAATTCCCTTCCCATGGGAGGGATATAATAAAAGAGCGCCCCGATTTCCTCGGGGGCGCTCTTTTATCTTCCGGTCTTTTGGACTCACCTATTTCAACTGTCCCATTATTTCATTAATGGCTTTGTCCAACTGCGGGTCGTTGTTGTTCAGCCTGTCGGTAAAGCCGGTTTTAATGTTGATATCTGGTTTGACGCCGGTTTTCTCAATATCCTGGCCATCAAGGGTAAAACAGCCCCAGGCAGGTACCCGATAGCTTGAGCCATCAACCAACCCTTTGGCGCTGGTGAAAATGATCCAACGGTAGGTTTCCGTGCCGATGATCTTACCCAAACCAAGCGATTTGAAGCCGGTGGCTGTCATTTCTCCATCGCTCAGGGTTTGTTCGTTCACCAGCAAAACGATAGGTTTGGCTGCCGGCCCAAAATTTGGCTGCGGGGTTTTAGCGCCGCCCCGGTATTGCCATTGTAAATAAGGGCGCTGGGATAAAAATTGCAGTACGCCGTCGTGCACGTTGCCGCCGGTATTATAGCGCAAATCCAATATCAGGGCATCTTTTTTGTAAGCGTCGTCCACCATATCAGTCAGGAACTTTTCCAATGCCTGGCCCGACATATCTTTCATATAAGCATAAGCAATACGGTTTTTGCTTTTTTGCTCCACCTCTTTTTTGTTATGATCTATCCAGTCATCATACAGGTCGCCTTTAAACTGCCCTGATGCTTCAGGATGTAATTTCGAAGTGATATTTTTTCCTCCGCGCTCAAAGGTCAATTCCAGTTCAGCATCCAGTGATGGTTTGGTGAAATAGAAATTACGGTCCATCTTTTCATCAACAGCTATGCCGTTCACTGCTTTCAGGCGGTCGCCTGGTTGTATGTTTATACCTTTTCTATCGGCATTGCTGTCTTTTATAATCTGTGTTACTTTATATGGGTCGTCGTTATCAAATACTATCCCAGTTTCCATGGTACGGTAACGCAGGTAAGGACGTTCCTCAGCCCCTGACGAGTTAAAGCCCTGGTGCGATGAGTTCAGCTCGCCCAGCATATCGTTTAATAACAGGCGTAAATCGGCGCGGTTATTTACATAGGGAATAAACGCTTTATAATCATCGTGCACTTTGGCCCAGTTTGCGCCGTGGAAACTGCCATCGTAATAGTTCTCATCTAAACCTGCCCAACTTTCGTCAAACATTTGGGCAAACTCACCAGCCAGGTTGCGGTCAAAATGATAGTTCATATCCACTTTGTCCACCTTATTTTGATCAATATTTAGTTTATAAATGTTGCCATTGGCCAGCATGTAAAATTTATCGGCACCTTTTACAATATCGTAACCAAAAAAGTCGGCGCCCATTACCTTTTCAGTTTTGTTGGCCTCAAAAGGTTCTAAGGTAGTGCGGTAAATAGCCGGCTTGCCCTCGCCATGATTTGATGCGTAATAAACAAAAGTTTTCTCGCCTTTCTGTATCACATCAAGCGAACGCTGTATGCCAAATGCCGGACTGATCCGCTCCAGGCGCTTCATAATATCTTCAGTGTCGATCATAATATCAGCAGGCGCTTTTGGCGTAGGCTGTACCGACGGTTTTTTATCGTCAAGTTTTAAGGCCACCAGTTTTTTCTGGGTGTCGGTACTGTCTTTTTTAACCTCGTTAAATAAGTCGTTAAACTTGTTCAGGCGGAAGTACTCATCATATTTTTGCAGCGGCATACGATAAATGTGCGCATCGGTTGACCCGTATGGGTACTGGGGATGCGTCAGCGAGGAAGCAAAAAAAATATACTTGCCATCGGGCGACCATACCGGTTCACTTTCAGTAACGCCGGTGTTGGTTAGGTTGGTGATTTTGCCATTGCTGATCTTGTATACAAAAATATCCTGTTCAAAATTGCGGATGGCAGTATATATCACATATTCGCCATTAGGCGAAAAGCCCGGCTGCGAGTTTTGGAAACCCCACAGTTCATCCTTTACAATGGTTTTGTTCTCCATTGTTTTCAGGTTGATTAGCCTTACCTCGTTACGGCCGCTCAGATAAACGGCATGGGTATGGGTTTTATCAACCGTCATCAGGCGGTCGGTTCCTTTATCACTGGTTAACTGCTTTTCAGTGCCGGTACCATCGGCAGCAATGGTGAATAGGTTGGGGTAACCGCCAACTGTACGGCAGTAAATCAGCGTACGGTTATCAGGCATCCATTTCACCTCAGTTACACGCTCACTATTGCCGCGTTGAATTTGGCGGATGAATTTGCCTTCGGCATCGCTTACAAACAATTCACCACGCGATACAAAGGCCATCTTTTTGCCATCGACCGATAAGTCCATGGCTTCAATATGCCCGGCTATCTCAAACTCCTGTTCTTTAGGTAATACATTGTTGCGGAAGATGGTAAAGTTCAACTTCTGTACTTTTTTACCGGCCACATCATAAGTATACAGTTGGTAATCTTTTTCAAATACCACCCGTTCTCCATTGGCGCTTACAAACGGGCGTTTTATAGAGGTTTTAAAATCGGTCAGCGCGGTTTTTTTGCCGTTGATGAAAGTATACAGGTTGTATTCGCCATTAGCCTCGTCGGATACGAAATAAACATCGCCTTTTTGGTCAATAGTTGTCCAAAAATCCTTACCTATCCAATTGGTATATTGTTTAAAAGCTTTGGTTTTGGGGTTGTACGATTCGATATCGGGGTTATAAGCCCCCTTATAATGCTTACGCTGCGGGAAGCGATAGCTTTCCCAGGTATCGCTAAAAAATAATTCGCCGGTTTTGGGATGTTCAACCACCCCGTGTATGGTGTTAAAATAGTTACCGAACAATCTTGACGGCGTACCCCCATCGCGACTAACCTTATACTCAGAAAAGCTATTATACCTGCCCGATGTAAAGTAAATGGTTTTTGAATCCCAACTCCAGGAATCCACCTCGTCGCTGGCATCGTGCCAGGTTAACTGTTTGATATCGCCACCGCCCATAGGCATTACATATACATCGTTATTTCCATACTGGTTTGATGAAAATGCCAGCCATTGCCCATCAGGTGATACCCGCGGACTGGTCTCTTCGCCCTGCATGGCGGTTAACCGGGTAGCTACAGGGTTGCTTACGTCGGCTTTCCAAAGGTCGCCTTCAAAACTAAAGATCACTGTTTTGCCATCGGGTGTTAAGGTTGGATTTGATGTGAAGTAAACGTCGTGGCTTTGGGCGTGTACAAATGCAGATAATAGCAAAGCACATAAGAAAGGGTAAAGTTTTCTCATAATTATTGATAAGTTAATAATAGAAGTCGTAGTGTCCTTTGCAATTTACTTAATTGCCTTTAAAACAATATATGGCGAAAACACCTTTGTTTCTATCGGGAGAATTTTTGTGAACCCCTTTCCGGCCAGCCAAATGGTTTTCACCAAACCTTTCACCAAACCGCTTTGCTCGGCGCGGTTCTCCAGCCATACCGAGAATTTACCATGATAAAATGATTCTACTTCGGTTAAACCTAAATCGCGGCATGTTTGAGCCAGGAGTTGCAGGTTCATACTTTCAATGAAGTGCTTATCGTAATTACTACGGTCGAACTTGCGCTGCACCCAGCCGTTAACCCCTTTAAAGTTTGGCAGCGTGATAAACAGCACCCCACCCGGTTTCAAAAACTGCAGGTGGCGGCTGATAATATCTTTGGTATCGCTGAAATGCTCTATCAAACCAAAGGAAAGCACCATATCATACAATTGCTGTGTTTGATAAGTAAACAGGTCTGATTCAATGATATGGATATCGCCGGGTTTAAGTCCGTTCTTTTCCAGCAGGCGGTTAATAATATCCTCGTCTATATAATAATCAAACAATGTTGTATCTAAATGCTGATATTTCTTCAGGTAGGTAGCATAATAGCCGGGGAAGCCCCCCAATTCAATAGCCGTTTTTACGCCCTTATCAGTGATCAGCTTCGCCATAATGCTGCCGAAATAATAATCGGGTTTAATAGAAAATATCAGGTCTTTTTTCGATTCCCAAAAAGCCTTCCAAAAGTTACGGTCTGTTAAATTTTGCTCCATAAGCCTCACCTAAATCCTCTCCAAAGGAGCGGACTTTTGAGTTTAATAATTAATTCACATTAACTCCCTCTCCTTGGGAGGGGGTTGGGGTGAGGCACCTTGCCGGGTTACCTACCGCCACACTATTTGCCGGTATATCTTTCACCACTACCGCCCCGGCGCCTATTATTACATTATCGCCAATGGTTATATCGCCAATAATACAGGCATTGGCCCCTATATCTACATTGTTACCAATGCGTGGGCTGCCGCTTAGGGTGCCGTCGGCCAGTTTTTTGTGGCCTATGGTAATGCCGTTACGCAGCGTGCAATTCTCGCCTATAATCGTTCTTAAATTAACTACCAGCGCTTGTCCGTGATATAATGCCAGCCCTTTGCCTATAGTTAGTTTACGGGGCAATTCAATACACAGCACCCATTCCACAAAAAAACGGTACCAGATAAGGTATGGGATAAAAATGATCTTCAATAAAAGATAACGGTTCACATATTGCACCAACCGAAACATCAGCATCACCAGTTTTCCCTTGGGGTTACCACGGTTAGCTTTCCAGTCGCAAAACAAATACGTAAAAAAATCCATTATAACTTTGGGATATAAATTAACTACAGATGCCCAACACCAAAAGTAAAATTTTCATTGTTATAATCAGTATAATTGCCTGCAAATACAATTGCCTGAATGAAAGTTACCCTTATTAACACGTCCGATGCCGGTGGCGGAGCACCCGCGGCTTGCATGCGTTTGCTGAAGGCTTTGCAATTTAGACAGGTAGACACACACTTACTGGTACAAAAAAAACAGACAGGTGGTGATCGTGTATATCCCACCGCAACAGGCATATGGGCCAAACTAAGGGCAACCTATAATTTTTTTGCCGAACGGATTCCTTTTATTGTTTTTGATGCAGATACCAAATGGGTAAGGTTTGCCTTCTCTACCGCTAAACGGGGCACAGATATCTCAGGCGAAGCGCTAGTAAAAAATGCCGATCTGCTGCATCTGCATTGGATCAACCAGGGCTTTCTTTCTACCAATGACTTAATTAGATTAGTGCGGCTGGGTAAACCGGTGGTATGGACCCTGCACGATATGTGGGCCTTTACCGGCGGCTGCCATTACGCCGGCGATTGCAATCATTTTTTACATCAATGTGGTTACTGCTGGATGCTGAAAGACCCCGATGCAAAAGACCTGTCTAATAAGGGCTGGCTACGCAAAATGCACTTACTATCTGATACCGAAAGTATCGTGTTTGTAACCTGCAGCAACTGGCTGGCCGATACGGCCCGGCAAAGTTCGTTGCTGAAAGGTTACCGAATAGAAGCTATACCTAACCCTATCGATACCGAAATTTTTTCACCGAAGAATAATAATGTTACCCGTCAGAAATGGGGAATACCACCTCATAAAAAGATCATTCTTTTTGGGGCTGCCAATATTATGGACCGCCGCAAAGGTATAGTTTACCTTATAGAGGCTTTAGAGAAGCTAAGAGATACTTATACCGATGAAGTAGAGATAGTTATCTTTGGAAAAAATAAGTTATTTGACGTAACTGTATTACCTTTTAAGGTATATGAACTGAACGTGATCAATTCGCAGTATGATATTGCCGAACTCTACAGCCTGGCAGATGTTTTTGTAACGCCTGCTATTGAAGATAACCTGCCTAACACGGTAATGGAAGCGCTGGCTTGCGGTACGCCTGTGGTTGCGTTTAATACTGGAGGTATACCAGATATGGTAGATCATTTGCAAAACGGTTATCTTGCCGAATACAAATCTTCGGCCGATTTTGCCGCGGGGATACGTTTTGTGCTGGATAGTTCCAACGCGCAAACTTTAGCCGTTAATGCCCGCAATAAAGTGCTGCAAAATTTCACTAATGAAATAGTAGCGGATAAGTATATTGCCCTTTATAAATCCTTACTTTAAATGCCCCCTGTTGCACCTGTCCTATCGGTTATTACCATTGTTTACAATAATGTAAAGGATATTGAACGCACAATGCTTTCGGTCATCAATCAAACCCATCCAAATATTGAATATATAATAATAGATGGCCTTTCAACCGATGGAACACTTGATGTCATCAGCAAATACCAAGACCGCATAAGCAAACTCATCAGCGAAACGGATGAAGGTATTTATGACGCCATGAACAAAGGCCTGGCCGCGGCTACCGGTGACTATGTGATATTTATGAACAGCGGCGACGAGTTTTATAGTAACGATACCGTAGCCAAAGTATTTGTTACCAGCCCGGGTGCCGATATTTATTATGGCGAAACCGAAATGATAAACGACCGGTTAGAAAGTCTTGGCCGGCGCCGGCATAGAGTGCCCGAAAACTTCACCTGGCGCGATTTTAAATATGGCATGAGTGTTAGTCACCAGGCCATTTATATCCGCCGGGAATTGGCTGAACCTTATGACCGCCAATACCAGTTAAGTTCAGACATCGACTGGATCATTCGCGCGGCTAAGAAAGCCAAAAAGATAGTGAAGATTGATGGTTATGTAGCCAGATACTTGGTAGGCGGCATGTCCAAAAAACGCCATCGCCAAAGTTTAAACGAGCGTTTCGACATTATGAAACGACATTACGGTTTAATCCCCACGCTATTAAACCATGTGGTAATTGCAGCCAAACTGGGCTGGCATAAGTTGTGGCACAAAACCACTAACGATTAAATTAGTGTCATTTCGACGAGAAACGAAAAAAATCTTCTACATAATTATCTCGCGTATAAGATTTCTCCTCACGCCATCACTATGCCCTACGGGTTCGTCGAAATGACAGGTTAGATTTTTAAATTGCATTGGCCACAAAAAAGGCCCTTAGCTATTACGACTAAGGGCCTCCCATTTATAAAACTAAATTGTATAAGGTTTAGTTTATCTTTTGTGCTATGGCACTATGTGATCAAGCGCCGGCACATTCGTTTCCGAGCCTGCATATCCTTTGTTTTGATTAAGGTGCCCGTTAATATTCAAATCAATATCCGATTGCGGGATTGGCCACAATACGTGATAAGGCGAAATGGTAAAGTGATTACCCGAGTTGGTAACAACCGCAGGGTTCCGGTAAAAATCGTTCTTGGCCATAATACGATCGTAGAAGAAATTATCGGTCGAAAAATTAGCCGTGTTGTAAACCTTACCGGTGTATGATGGTATACCTGTTTGTGCAAAAATGAAAGCTATACGGGTAAGTTCGGTTTTACGCGGTTCTTCCCAATATAATTCCCTTTGGCGCTCGTCAAGTATGGTACCGATATTGATCTTGGACGGATCGGTGAATAGTGTGGCTTGCGCACGCGCCCTTACTACGTTTAAATCGGCCATAGCTAAAGCGGTCTGCCCTTTCCACACATATGCTTCAGCACGTAAGATATACGTTTCCGCTTCGCGGAAGATGTACCAATCTGTATTGGTGCCGCGCGGCGGGCTCCACCATTTGTCGGATGCTGAGGTTAAAACATTAACACCACCAGGGTTTACAAATATTTTGTAATGCGGCCAGCTAAACCACGCACGTATGGTATCCTTTGCCCCATTCAGGAAAACACTGTTCACTGTAGCTGCTGTATATTGCACCAGATGTTGGCCATAAGCCGAAGGATCGGATGTTTTTAATGCAGCATTATTGTAAACAAGGTCTGTCATGTTTATCCAGTTACCCGGTGCGTGGCGCAAATCAGGGCCGCTATCAGCCCATATAGCTTGTGTGGCGTATGATGTAGGGCGGGCACGGCCAATACCACGGCCATAATACAATGTGAGGGGGAATTCGGCGGTTACCGCGTCAACAATACCCGGTTTGTGGCCAACAGGTGTTAAAATAGTACCGTTATGCCACATAGGTATATTGTTACGCATAATTTGCGAACCGTTTGGTGTAGCGCCGTCTAAGGTTTCACGGTCAATTACGTTTAATATAGCTTCAGTATTTGAGCCTAACGATTTATTTTCCGGACGGTGCAGATCCCATATCACGTTCCTGGTTGCGTCATTAGCTACAATACCAAAACGGCTGGTCATTAAATGATAAGGACCATTAATTACGGCTGTGGCCGATGCGATTGCGTCGTCAAATAAACCTAATGCCAGATTAACTTTGGTAAGTAAATGATTAGCAGCGCCTTTTGATATCTCGCCCTTATCTACCGTTACCGGGAGGTTTGCTGCTGCAAATTCCAAATCGGTTTTCATTTGTTTTAAAATCACTAAACGCTGTGTACTATAATAAGAAGTATTTACTGCGGTTTCTTCTTTTAAAATCAATGGCACATCACCAAACTGATGTGTTAAACGGTAATAGCGGTAAGCACGGTGAAAATATGCCGCGCCAAGTACCGCGTTACGTGCTGCCGTTGTTGGCCAGGTAGCGTTATCTATGCGCGAGATGACCACATTAGCATCATGCACGCCTTGCCACCACATATACCAGTAACGCCCAATTTTGTTGTAGTCATCACTGTCCAGGTTAGCGGTTGGCGTAATACGCGCATTCAGGTCCTGGGCTGGGGTAGTTTTATCTGTTGTACCCTCTACACCCGAATCTGTAAAAATAGATTCGGTAAGCATAGGCGCCGAATCGCCAAAGTATTCGGTACGCATAGTAAGGTTTAAGGTTTCTATTGCGCTTTTAAATGCCGCAGGGGTATTTAACGTTTGATCGGGGGTTAGTTTCGAAAGAGGATCGGGTGTAAGATCGGCTCTTTTAGTACAACCATCGGCAATAATAACAGCTGCAACTGCAAAGGCTGTTATAATACTTTTATTTATTTTTTTCATGTTTCACTAATTCTTTTATCCAGTTAAAAAGTTACGTTTAAGCCTACAGATAATAAGCGTGGTGTTGGGCCATCATTTTGCGGGTCCCAAAAATCCCAGCTTGGGTCATATACCCACAAATTGTTGGCGCTCGCAAATATTTTAGCGCTTTGCATGCCTACTTTTTTAACCAGGTTCTTGTTAAATGTGTAACCTACAGATACGGTTTGAACCCTGGCAAATGATGCCTTACGCCAAACGTTTATAGTGGTACCTTCAGATCCTGAACTTAAACGCGCATAATTGTCAATCTGGTTATCAGGTGTCCAGTAAGGCAATACATATGAGCTCTGGCGGGCGAAACCAACGCTGCCGGGGTTATTAAGCGCCTGGTTATACTTTCTTAGCTGGCCAATTTGCGATACGATAAGGAATGAAAAATCGAAGTTTTTGTAGATATTAAAATCGTTGCGTAACGACCAGTTCCACAAGCCGCTTGTGCTACCCAAAAATTGCTTATCGGCATTAGTATAAACGTGGTCTCCGTTTACATCCTGTAATTTAAAGTCGCCAGGCTTAGCACCATAGGTAGCAGCCTCCGTAGCTTCAGTAGTTTTCCATACACCCTGGATATTATAATCCCAAACAGTGTTTACATCGTGGCCAATAAACCAGCCGTTGCCAATATCATCTTTTTCAACCGTGGTGGTGTTTCCCGCAGCATCAACAATGGTTTGTGAACCGTATAGGTGCACAATTTTATTACGGTTAACAAAGAAGTTGCCCGAAGCATCCCACCTAAAGTTTTTGGTGCTTAATATTTTCCCATTCAGGTTAATCTCGAAGCCTTTATTATTAACCTCGCCAATGTTTGAAAATAAGCTGGAATTATTGCTTAAATAAGTAGTTCCCGTAAGTGGGATCTGTGAATCGTTTAACCCTTGTATGGCCGATAACGCACGCCTTACAATAAGGTTGGTAGTTTTACGGTTATACAAATCAATACTACCATTTAGGCGATTGTTCAGTATAGTGAAGTCCAAACCAATGTTAATCCCTGTAGTACGCTCCCATTTCAGGTTAGGGTTTTGCAATGATGTTGCCACCAGTGTTGGGTTATTAGTTACCACACCGGCCGATGTTACTGTTGGATATTTGGGGCTTGCCAGCACGGCCAGTGCCACTAATGGGTCAACCGTACTGGTTCCTGACCCTGCGGTTAAACGGTTACCGTTATCACCATAACCTAAGCGCAGTTTTGCAAAATTCAGCCATTTAAACTTATCGGTTTTCATAAAGCTCTCATCGCTCAGTATCCAGGCTAAGGCACCCGATTTATAGGTAGCCCTTGGGTATTGCAAACCAAATGGGGAGAAGCCGTCGCGGCGGATAGTACCGGTTAAAATATAACGCCCCATCAGGGTATAGTTAACACGGCCCATCAAAGCATCGGCGTTATACACGCGGTCATCGCTGCTTTCAATTGGCAACGTACCGGCACCAACGCTGTGGTATCCTAAAAGATCGCTTGGCGATAAGTTAGAGTTTGAAGTAGAGGTATACCATGATTGGTATTTCTCTTTATTTAATAACCCTGTAACATCAAAATTGTGGATACCGAATGTTTTATTCCATGACAGGATGTTATCCAGGTTGTAGCGGTACCTGTTTTCCATCGTACGCGATACCTCGCCACCCGCCAATTCGTTAGGGTTAGCCACCGGGATAAAGTTAAAGTTGCGGTACGCTTCAATAGAAGGGCTATAGTTTAAGGTATATAATATCCCGAAAGGCAGATTTACCTTGGCAAACATATTGGCAAATAAAACATTTTGCACGGCCACAGTTTGGTTATAATGCATAGCCAGGAAAGGGTTACGCTGGTTCAAACCGCTATCATCGGTATCAATACGACGCAGGGTAACACCATCGGCCAGGTACATATCACCATAAGGCGATGAGTTGATGATCTGGTTCCAGTCGGCCTCGTTACCGCCTTCATCACGGCTGGCAAACTGGGCGTTAACACCAACTGTTAAAAACTTTGAAGCTTTGCCCTCAAGGTTTACACGTACGCGATAGTTTTTGTATTCGCCCCCTTGTATCAGGTTTTGGTTTTTGGTAAAATTACCCGACATATAATAGTTGGTATTATCGTTACGGCCCGATAAACTCGCAGTATAATCCTGGCGCAGGCCATTACGGAATACCAGTTTAGCCCAATCGGTAGTTTTACCGGCAAAGTAATTGGCAATCTCGTTGTTTTGCAAACCTAAACGTTGCAGCCAAACAGTGGTTGGGTCGCCGGTTGATGTACCCATAAATTGCGCTAAGGTAACACCATCAGGCAAAGCATTAGGGTTGCTGTAAAAATAATACGGGTTGGTGGTGTTTGAACTACGCGCACCGTCGGCCCGCCAGTTCAAAAAGCCCTCGGGGCCATAAAATTTTTGATTTTTCTCTAACTGCGAAATACCGGTATTAGCGTTTAAAGTAATTTGCGGTGCACCGTTCTTACCCTTTTTAGTAGTAACAGCTACAACACCTGCTGCCGATGTTGAACCGTAAACAGCCAGGGCGCTTGGATCGCGCAAAATATCTACACGTTCAATATCATTTGGATTGATATCGGCCAGTTGTCCATTGTATATAACCCCGTCCAACACAATTAAAGGTTGTGTATTAGCCGATAATGTTGCCTTACCACGCACTAATAAATCGCCGGCGCCACCGCCTTTAGCAGATGTATTCATACTTACAGTGATACCCGGTACATTACCCCTGATCAGATCTGTAACACTGGTTGGATTTTCGTTCTCCAACTTTTCAGCCTTAACACTTGAGATAGCGCCGGTAACATCTTTTACCGCGCGTGTACCATAACCGATAACCACTACGTCGCTTAACTGCTTGCTATCATCGGCAAGCTGTACGTTTACCGTGCTGCGGTTATTTACCTTTTGTTCAACTGTTGTATAACCAACACTTGAAAATATCAGCGTGCTGTTTGCAGCAGCGGATATGGTGTAATTACCGTTAATATCGGTAGCTACGGCTTTTCCCGTTTCTTTAACCTTTACGGTTGCCCCGGGAATGGGCGTGTTTTTACTATCTGATACCGTGCCCTTCACGTTAGTTTGCGCAAAAGAGTACAGGCAGGCAGTAAGTAAAACAGTAATAAGAAGAGTAATTTGTTTTTTCATAATTTAATTTGGTTGGTAATTAATTTACAATCAGAAACATAGGTCTGAATTAAGTATTCCGGGAAAACTGAACCTTGTTCATTCCCCGTGCCGACAGGATAGCCTGCCCGTTTACGAAAGGAGGATTTTCATTAATTGGTTAAAGTTTTATGTTTTCTTAGTAATAACTGGTGAGGTAAATTTAAGCTACTTTTAAGCTTAAAAACAAGAAAAATATTTCATAAATAACTGATAATTAGTTATTTACAAATATTTTGATACGTTTAATGCGCAAACAATAAAAAATTAAAAA